>CAYSMJ010000094.1:0-6599 GCA_964432075.1 uncultured Caulobacterales bacterium
CGCGCCGCCGGCAGGTTGACGGCGCTTGAAGTCGCCTCGAACAGGGGATAGCTGACAAGGCCGTCGCGCTCATAAAGTCCGGCGGAATGGCGGTCGCCGGAAAGAATAAGGACGTTTTCGGCCTTCGCTTCGCGGATCATGTCATAGAGCTTGCCGCGTTCACGCGGCAGGGTCCGCCAAGCCTCCCAGCCATGACCCTCGGCGAGGACCTGGATCGAGGACACGATAATCCTCAGATCAGCCGGTTTCCGGAGTTCATCGGATAGCCATGCCCACTGCGTTTTTCCCAGCATTGTCTTGGCCGGATTCTCATCAGGCAGGTACCGCTCCTTGCCCGGGATCCCGCGTTCGTCAGTCGGTTTGAGTTCGGACCGGAAATAGCGTGTGTCCAGCATGATCAGCTGAACACTTTTGCCGTTTTCCTCGAACATCCAGCTGTCATAGATCCCTTCCCGCTGGCGCCGGGCACTGTCTGCCGGCACGGCCCAGACATAGTTGAACAAATCCTGGCTATCTTCCCGGAAGGAATAGTCGGCACCGGCATCGTTCAGACCATAGTCATGATCATCCCACACCGCCAGCATCGGCGCGGCATCGCGCAGGGCCGCGAAGGGCTCGGATTGGGCAAGCCGCATATAGGCCGCCTTCAACTCCGGCTGAGCGGGGTCGTTTGAGCGAACATCGCCGTAAACATTATCACCCATCATGAGAGTCAAATCATGGTTTTCCTGCGCGATTTGCGACCACAGGCTCTGGTCTTCGTTCTGTTGCGCGCAGGAGGCAAAAACAATCCGGTCTGGCAGCCGATCAAGCCGCAAAGGCGCCGACGGCATCGGCACAGCGCGGATGGCCCCGGCAGCAGCCTCCGGCGGCATATTTCCCTCAGCGGCACGCGTTCCGTCGCCGGAGCGGGCGTTACCCGCCGACTTTGTATCATCCTGTGTTGGCTTGTCACCCTGATAGGACGCGCATGCGGCCAAGACCAGCACCGCACCGAGAAAACCCAATTTTGTTATGGTCATCACACACCCTCTTATCTCGGGATTAGTTCTGCCACGGATTTGTGACAGACACGCGACACCGTTAAGCCCGACATTCGGTCTGCGATCAACGCACGGGCACGCATTTTGGCATCGAATGGGCCTGTCAAAGACAAGCTCAAGCCTATTTCAACGCCATGCCATCCTGCTCGCGCAAAAGGGCGGCTATCGTGCGTTTGGAAATCGGCATATCGAGAATCCGGGGCGCAGCATCGGCCGGGTACAGAATATAAAGTGGCACACCATTCCGGCCGAATTTTTCGAGCGTGCGGGTGATTATCGGGTCCCGCAATGTCCAGTCCGCAACCATGAATTCAGTCTTGTTTGCGCGGAACGCAGCAGCAATGTCCGGCGACGAGAAAATAGTCATTTTGTTGAATTGGCAGGTTACGCACCAGGCAGCAGTAAAGTCAACAAAAACATCAATACCCTGATCATTCAGGATCACAATCTCTTGTGGGTCAAAGGCGCGCGCTTGCAAGGCACCATAATCGAAATGTTTCTCCTCGGTTTTGTCAAGCTGACGCACAGACAGCGACGAGACCTGGACGCTTGCGATCAGAGTTGCCAGCGCAAGCAGGGCGGCACCGCCCAGCACGGGCCTGCGCACGCGGTCAGATGCGGCCTTGGTGCGCTCAAAAAGCCAGGCTGCAAAGGCAAGGGCGATAGCGCCCGCGAGGGCAAGGGACAAGCCGGTCTGGCCGGTCTGCGCCGTCAGAACCCAGAGGAAAAAGGCCGAACCGGAAAACACCGGAAATGACAGAACCTGTTTGAAGGTTTCCATCCAACGGCCCGGCCGGGGCAGCCGGCGCCCCAACGCCGGCACAAATGACAGAGCCAGAAAGGGAAGCGCGAGGCCGAGACCCATGACAAGAAAAATCAAAACACCGGAAACCGGCGGCAAGAAAACAGCGGCGCCAACCGGTAGGCTCAGAAGCGGGCCGATGCACGGGGCTGCGACAATCACGGCGAGGAGGCCGGTAAAAAAAGCCCCAAGCCCGCCCTGGCGTTCGGTCAATCCCTGCCCAACGCCAACCAGGCTTCCGCCAACGGAATAAAGGCCCGCGAGATTGAGCCCGACAAGAAAAAGGATATAGCCCGACAGCAGAACAATGACCGGCGATTGCAGATGGAACCCCCAACCAAGGGCGGCCCCCTGCCCCCGCAGAAAGAACAGGAGCGTCGCCAGTGTTCCGAACGCGGCAAGAACACCCGCCGTATAAAGAATACCATGGCGGCGCGCCTGTTCTGTGCTGGCGCCCGAGGCCTTCATCAAGGCAGTGGCCTTGATAAAAAGGATCGGAAAAACACAAGGCATGATGTTGAGAATGATCCCGCCGAGAAATGCCAACGCCAGCAAAACAATAAATGAAGGCTGGTTCGCTGCTGCCGAGGTATCCGGTAAACTGGTTTTGGACGCGGGGACTGTCTGTTCCGATGAGCCCGCAGCCATTGCCACCACGCTCCCGGGACTGAGCGTTGTCTTCAAACCAATCGACCCTGTGTCTGTTTCCAGTTTGAGAACACCGTCAAAGCTTGAGGGTGTTACCGTATCATAATCAAATCCCGGCTTAGCCTCCAGCCGGAGTCGTTTTCCGTCGAGGGCAAAACGCTGCGGTGCACTGGCTGCGATTGCCCCTTCGCGGGCAGCAAAGAAATAGGCGCCCGTAACACTGCCGGTGACTTCACTATCGGTAAGATCAAACTGCATGGCCAAACTGTCAGAATGCGTCTGGAAAACCCCCTCAAACCGCGCGGCCCTGGGCAGGGCTTTACGGGCCGTGGAAAATCGGTCCGCATGTTGCGTTTGCGTTTCGGGGTTTGCCACCACGGGCACATCTAACGCGAATTGGGCGTCTTCCGGAATGCAGATGTCTTCGCAAATCAGCCAGGTCGCCGACAAGGTGACAGGCATGATCTGACCCGGCTCCACCAATTCGGGGACACGCACCGGGAGAAGAAAGCCCGGCGATCCGTGAAAGCCATAATTGACCAGCGGGCCGACTTCGATGCGCTCCGGTACCGGGTAGAGCGGCTCGCCCGCCTCGAAACCGCGTGGCAATTGCCAGTCCAAAACCAGTGGCAGACCGCTATCACCAGGATTTTTCCAATAGACATGCCAGCCAGGGCTCAAACGCTGATCAAGAAGAAACCAGATCGTTTCGCCCGGCACAAAAGGCCCTTCCGCCAGAAGACGGCTCTCCGCCTCGCCCGTCACGACCGGCGCGGACGCAAGATCAGCAGCGCTGGCGTTTGCGGCGCAGAGCGTTGCAAAAAGGCCGACGACAGCAGTAAAAACCCAGGTCAACTCGGGGACCTCATTTAAAAAATTTATAATGGTTCAGTTAGACCAACAAAAGTGTCCAACCAATGACGAAACCTGACGCCTCCCGAAAGCGTGAGGCAAAGTTACAACAACATGGCCGCTGGCTCTTCAATAAAGCCCTGGAACGCATTCAGAAAGGCTGCCCCGACGGCGCCATCGACCACACGATGGTCGCAGGTCAGGGTGACGGTCATGATATTGGCAATGACCATCTGTCCGTCCCTCACCACAACCCGCTGCTCACCCGCGCCAACAGACATAATCGCACCATGGGGCTGGTTTACGATTGACGCGAAGCTCTTTACGCCGAACATTCCAAGGTTAGACACCGAGAAAGTCCCACCCTGATATTCTTCAGGTTTGAGTTTCCGGTTCCGGGCGCGACCTGCCATATCCTTGATTTCACGCGAAATCTGAACAAGCCCCTTTGTCTCTGCTTTCCAGACAATCGGCGTGATCAGCCCGCCATCGATGGCGACAGCAACTCCGATATCGGCGTGCTTGTGCAAGAGGATTGCTTCATCTGTATAGGTGGCGTTAGCTTCCGGTACTTTTTTGAGCGCCATGGCCGAAGCCTTGATGATAAAGTCATTGACCGACAGTTTATAGGAACTGTCCGGGTCTTTTTCCGGGTTCGGCGAAAGATCGTTGATGCGTTTTCGTGCGGCCAGAAGCTGGTCCAGTTCCACATCGATGTTCAGGGGAAAGTGTGGGACTTCCTGATTGAAGCTTTGCGACAGACGTTTGGCGATCGTTTTGCGCATCCCATCAAGCTTGATACTCTCATAGCTATCGGGCGGATAAAGCCGTGCATCAACAGAAGCAGGCGTGATTGCGGCGGCGGGCGCAGCCTTGCCCGTGCCTTCCTTCAGGGCTTTTTCGATATCCCGCTTGACGATACGTCCGTGTGGACCGCTCCCTTTGACAAGAGTAAGGTCCACCTGCTCATTCCGAGCAATCCGGCGGGCAAGGGGCGAGGCAAAAATCCGCCTGCCACCATTTGGCGCCGGTGAGGCCAGTGCTTTTTTCGGTTCTGGCGGGGCGTGCTGACATCGCGTGGCGGGATCGGCGCTTTGGGTATCGACCGTCGGCGTCGCCGATCCATTTCCCGCAGACGCATCGCTGCCGCCATTTGGCCGGGAGGCAATGCTGGCGAGACTGTCAGCATCGATATCATCGGCATTTTCCCCATCCTCAAGCAGAACCGCAATCGGTGCGTTGACTTTCACGTTTTCTGTACCGGCCTCAATGAGGATCTTTCCGACAACGCCTTCATCAACGGCTTCGACTTCCATCGTTGCCTTATCGGTTTCAATCTCGGCGATCACATCACCCGAACTGACTTCGTCGCCCTCCTTGATGTTCCATTTGGCGAGCGTGCCCTCTTCCATGGTCGGCGACAGGGCTGGCATTAAGATTGGTGTCGGCATCAGTTTTTCCCTGGCAGGTCGGCATGATGGAGAACAAGACAACAAACCGCTCCCACGGCTATGCTTGTTTCGGTTGACGGCGCGGAAACAGACAGCACCCTATTCGTCGACAGCCTCGTCCAGAGCTTCGCCGGCGTTCTCGATATCGCGGCCAACACCCTTCACGGTTTCACAACCGCCGAGCACAAACACAATGGCAAGACCAAACACAATAAATCGCATCCTCATTTTTCCTTATCGTTCATAGAAAGTTTTGCTGACAATTTTCCACGCGCCGTCGATTTTGAGCAAACTCAGGATATCGTAATATTGATCCTTATACCGAAACATTACCATGGCGATTTTGCCATCGACAACCGACATATCGATGATCTCGCCATCACGGCCCATCCCTTCGGGCTTGTCATTGGCCGCCCAGCGCCAGAGCGTCTTTTCCATATCGCGGGCCGTCGTCAATTCATGTTTGCCATCTTCATTGATAAACAAGCCGACCATGGTCGCGTTGCCGGCGGCAAATGCACGATTCAGCCGTTCGGCATCGGCTCCGCCAATACCATCGAAATAATCATAGATCGCCGCCTCAATCGCAGCCCGGTCAGCATCGCTTGTTGGGCGGTCATCAGCAACTGCCGCTGAAACAAAGACCAGTACACAAATCAGAACAAACGCTCGAACCATTTTCTCCTCCGTTAAACGTATAAAACCCGCTTGACTGCAGCGACAACTTTCTCCGTATTCGGCAGGCTAAGCGCTTCGAGATTTGCAGCATAGGGCAAGGGGGTGGCTTCCTGAGTTACCCGCGCAGGCGGAGCATCGAGATAGTCGAAGGCGTGCTGGATCACCTGCCAGGCAATCTCCGCGCCTACCCCGAAGGGGCCCCAGCTCTCTTCAACCGTCACCAGACGATTGGTCTTTTTAACCGAACTGATCACACTTTCCACATCCATCGGTCGAAGCGTCCTCAGATCGACGACCTCGGCCGAAATGCCCTCATCCGCCAGCACATCGGCTGCGGCGAGCGCAAACTTCACACCCCGCGAATAGGACACAATCGAAACATCGGTGCCTTCGCAAGCAATTTTTGCCTTTCCGATTGGCAGGACCCAGTCCTCAACCTTCGGCACCGGCATGGTGTCGCCATAGAGCATCTCATGCTCAAGGAAGACCACCGGGTTCGGATCGCGGATCGCGGCCTTCAAAAGCCCCTTGGCATCGGCTGCCGAATACGGAGCAATTACGATCAGTCCGGGCACATGGGCATACCACGGCGCATAATCCTGGCTGTGCTGGGCCGCAACCCTTGAGGCAGCAGCATTGGGGCCGCGAAAAACAATAGGCGAGCCCATCTGCCCCCCTGACATATAGCGCGTTTTGGCAGCGGAATTGATGATATGATCAATGGCCTGCATGGCGAAATTGAAGGTCATGAATTCCACGATCGGCTTGAGCCCGGCAAAGGCCGCCCCAACACCAAGACCGGCAAAACCATATTCCGTAATTGGCGTATCGACGACACGGCGCGGCCCAAACTCGTCGAGTAGCCCGCGAGAGACTTTATACGCCCCCTGATATTCTGCGACCTCCTCACCGATGAGAAAGACATCGCTGTCACGGCGCATCTCTTCTGCCATGGCATCACGAAGGGCATCGCGTATCGCGGTGTCAACCATTTCCAAATCTGCGGGTAATTCCGGATCGGACGACTCGACACGCGGCGGGGCCTGACCTTCGACTACAACAGACAGTCCGTTTCCGGAGGAGGTTTCCGGCCTTTCGGGCGTGCCCGTGTCGCTATCGGGTGCC
>CAYSMJ010000094.1:6609-10395 GCA_964432075.1 uncultured Caulobacterales bacterium
TTGATCGGGCGCTCCGTTTGCAACGCCATCTGTCGACAGAGCATTGAGATCAATATCGGCGGCGCTTTCGCCATCCTCGAGCAATACGGCAATCGGCACGTTGACCTTGACATTCTCTGTACCGGCATCAACCAGAATTTTGCCGACAACACCTTCGTCAACGGCCTCAACTTCCATCGTCGCCTTGTCGGTTTCAATCTCCGCGATCACATCGCCGGATGAGACGGTATCGCCTTCCTTGATGTTCCATTTTTGAAGGGTGCCTTCCTCCATGGTCGGAGAAAGCGCCGGCATAAGGACGGGCGTTGGCATGGGACCTCGAGCTTGGTTTCAGAAAATATGCCCGTTAGGTATCCAGTCCCTGAGGACTTGAAAAGCCCCAGGCCGAAATTCCGCATTGCAACAGGGGATCAATCACCATTTGCCGGCGGATCAGCGGGCGGATCCGTTTCGCTATCGCCCTCGCCGCCTGTGGCCTGTCCCTCGCTGTTTGCGGGCACCGGCTCAGCGCCTTCGAGCGCAGGAATTTCAGGATCCTTGCGTTTTTCCTTTTTGCGATTCGGGCCTGGCTCCAGCGTCCGGCGATAGCCATCGACAACATCCGTCATGACCCGTTCGCGCTCATCAAGGGCTGCGTTCACGGCCTCATAATAGGCGGTGAGGTCGCGGTTTGCTTCCTCGGTCAGGCAATCCATATAGGTTTGCACCTCAGCAAGATAAGCGTTTAGCCGGGTCACCTGCCGATTGTAATCCTTCACCGAGGCATTGCCGGTCTTGGCCGGGTCAACCCTGATCAGGGGTTTGTCGGGTTCTGAACAGGTGTCAAATCTGTAGGACAGCCCGGGCTGGATTTCGGCTGCCTCAGGCTCCAGATCAGCAGATTGTGCGTCCTGCATTGGCATCGCAATCGCACCGCCTGAAGCAAACAGCAGGCAGGCAAAGCCGGAAAATCCCATTCTGAGACGCAAGCACAAACGCATAAAGCCTGACCTATCGCAGAGGCGAGACAATGAATACTCGCCTGTCTGTCAGGGGGATGCAAGGATCGCGCTAAACTCTCGCCCCGAGCGTTTCAGTTTCATCGCTTGTCGTTGCCGGGCAGACCAATCGTACGTTCAAGTATACGGTCAAAAAGTCGGGTGGGTAAAAAGTTGCGCAGCGCAACCAGAATGAGAAAACTCCTGGGAACGGTATAGCGCGCGTGCGGCCGACGCCCCGTGAGCGCATGCTCCACAGCTTCAGCCACAACACTCGGGGGTGCAGCGGTGGGGTGCTGACGGCCGTGCCATGCGAGAAAGGCGCCAATCGCCTCCGCATAGGGCTCGGCTTGATCGGCGAACCGGCGCAGGCTTTCTTCCTCTTTCTCCCCGAGATGGGTGTTGATAACGCCTGGACGAATCAGGCTGACGGCGATCCCATGGCCTCGGCATTCGCGGCGCAGCGCATCGCTCAGCCCTTCGACAGCATGCTTCGACGCGCCATAGGGCGCCATAAATGGCGTGACGATACGCCCGGCAACCGACCCGATATTCACGATCCGGCCGCCTCCTGCCGCGCGCATTTGCGGCAGAACAGCCCGGCTGACCCGGACCAGCCCGAACACATTTGTCTCAAACTGTCGCTGCCATTCCGATTGCGGCACAGCCTCCACCGGACCCGCAACCGCGATACCGGCGTTATTGACAAGACCGTAAAGCGGCTGGCCCTCGGCAGCAATCTCGGCAAGGCCATCCTCAACGCTCTCGTCAATCGTCACATCCATCAGGACCGGCGTGATCCGCCCCTGGCCAAGTCCGGACAAGGCAGACAGGGCCGCTTCGGTCCGGGCGGCTGCAAAAACCCGAAAACCTTCCCGGGCCAGGTGCACGGAAATCGCTTCGCCAATACCGCTCGACGCGCCAGTGACGAGTACGGATTTTTTGTGAGGACGTTTCATGACTTTTACACCAGACGGGAGCGTTTGACGGCAGCAGCAATAAACGAGGCAAACAGCGGGTGCGGCTCAAAGGGTCGCGACTTCAGCTCGGGGTGAAACTGCACGCCGATAAACCAGGGGTGGTCGGTGATCTCCATGATTTCCGGCAAACGCCCATCAGGCGAAACCCCGGAGAAAACAACTCCCTTTTCAATAAGGCGTTCAGACCACTCCATATTGACCTCGAAGCGGTGGCGGTGGCGCTCGGTGATTGCATGGGTACCATAGATTTCATGGACATGGCTGCCCTCGATCAGCGTTGCCGGATAGGCCCCAAGCCGCATCGTCCCGCCCAGATCGCCGCCGGCTTCGCGGATTTCCGTTTCATTGCCACGCTGCCACTCGGTCATCAGGCCGACAATCGGTTTTTCTGTCTCCCCGAATTCCGAGGATGAGGCTGCTGCCTCGCCGAGAAGATTGCGGGCGGCCTCGATCACGGCCATCTGCATGCCAAAACAGATCCCGAAATAAGGCACCTTGCGTTCGCGTGCGAATTTTGCCGCCATGATCTTGCCTTCGGCGCCGCGCTCGCCAAAACCGCCCGGCACCAGAATACCGTGGACCCCGGTCAGCGCACCGACCGATTCATCCTCATCGCGGAACACGCTGGCATCGACCCACTTGATATTGACCCGGATATTATTCGCGATGCCAGCATGATTGATGGCTTCAATCAGCGATTTATAGGCATCCTTCAAGACCGTGTATTTCCCGACAATGGCGATTGAAACCTCGCCATCGGGATTGAGAACCCGGTCTACGATATTGACCCAGCCGGAAAGATCCGGCGCAGGTGCTCCGTCAATGCCAAAGGCCGCAAGCACTTCCTCGTCGAACCCCTGTTCGTGATAGGCGAGCGGTACACCATAGATCGTCTTCGCATCAAGCGCCTGAACCACAGAGGATGGCCGCACATTACAAAACAAGGCAATCTTGCGGCGTTCGGCCTCGGGGATTTCCCGGTCAGCCCGCACCAGCAGGAGGTCAGGCTGGATACCGATCGAGCGAAGCTCTTTCACTGAATGCTGGGTAGGCTTGGTTTTCAGCTCGCCAGCAGACGGAATATACGGCATCAACGTCAAATGCAGATAAATCGCATGACCGACCGGCAATTCATTCTTCAGCTGACGGATCGCCTCGAAAAAAGGCAAGCCCTCAATGTCGCCGACAGTCCCGCCAATTTCGCACAGGACAAAGTCAGCACCACCGGCATCCGACAAAACGAAATCCTTGATCATGTCAGTGACATGGGGAATCACCTGAACCGTCGCACCAAGATATTCGCCGCGCCGCTCCCGATTAATGATCTCCTGATAGATCTGACCGGTGGTAACATTGTCGCTGCGCGAGGCTGACACACCGGTAAACCGTTCATAGTGTCCGAGATCAAGGTCGGTTTCCGCCCCGTCATCGGTCACAAAAACCTCGCCGTGCTGGTAGGGGCTCATCGTACCAGGGTCGACATTGAGATAGGGGTCGAGCTTGCGCAACCGGACCTTATAGCCCCGCGCCTGTAACAGGGCGCCAAGGGCCGCTGAGGCGATGCCTTTGCCAAGGGAAGAAACCACGCCGCCGGTGATGAAGATATAACGCGCCATGGGAGTTCGACATAACCGGGATTTCGCGCCCGTAAAAGCCCGCGGCGCCAATCTTTTCAGACCTGTGTGAAACGACGTGCCGACGGGCTACAGGGGCGGGGTCTCTTCCGGCTCGCCTGCGGGGGTATCGACAGCCTCCGATTCGCCAATTTCTGCTGCAGCCGGTGGCTCGGCTGTCGTCTCGGCTTCCGACGCAGCACCCGGGTCAGTGAT
>CAYSMJ010000095.1:0-5733 GCA_964432075.1 uncultured Caulobacterales bacterium
TACCGGTCAAGATCTCAACGCCGTAGGCTCGCGCTTGGGCAACCTGCCGTTCACACACCTCCGACCGCTGCGAGGTTGCGAGCACCACCCGTGCATCCAGCCCCCACCCGCATTCAAGTTCAAGCCGGACCAAGGCAAAACTCGCGGGCGAAAACGGCGCCGTCGGCCTGATCACCCTGTCGGCAAACCCGGAGGCCAACGCCGAACGCTTCAGGGCGGGTGCAAACCGGCCTGACAATGGCCGCTGGGGCTGGGTTGATCCGCAAGGAATGGCGAATGTGCCCGGCCCGACTGTTGCGCCGGTTTTTGCCCTTGGCCCATCGGGTGCAGAAAAGCTGTTCCGGGAAACATCGGTTGACCTTGTCAATCTGAAAATACAGGCCAGAGAGCAGACCCGGGAAAATCCGCTCGAAGGCCAGTCCCTTTATGTCACGGCGACCCTGAAAGGCGGCGGGATCATTGAGGATCTGACAAGTCCGAATGTTGTTGGCATTCTGCCCGGTGGCGACCCCCGGCTTCGTGATGAATATATCGTACTGTCGGCGCACCTTGACCATGTGGGTGTCAACGAACGCGGTAGTGGCGAGCCGGATGAAAATGGCGATATCGACACCATTCATAATGGTGCCATGGATAATGCCATGGGAATCGCCACGCTGATTGACGTTGCGCGCCGATTTGAACAGGAGGGTCGCCCGGCGCGCTCGGTGATCTTTCTGGCGGTGACTGCTGAAGAAAAAGGCCTTATCGGGTCTGATTATTTTGCCCATTTTCCCACCGTGAATGCCGACCGGATTGTTGCCAATGTCAATCTGGATATGCCGCTTGTGCTTTATCCATTTAGTGATGTGATCGCTTTTGGCGCTAATCGGTCGACGATCGGGCCGCTTGTGCGGGCCGCGGGCGAAAAAGCGGGGGTAGGTGTGATCGATGATCCCTATCCAAACCTTTCCCTGTTTGTGCGATCTGACCATTACAGTTTTGTCCGGCAGGGTGTTCCATCTGTATTTCTGTTTCTCGGAACGGGAAATGGCGGCAAAGAGGTTTTCGAAACCTTCATGGCAACAAATTACCATCAGCCTTCGGATGAGGTTGATCAGGGGATATCATGGCCAGACGCCTCGCGCTTTGCCGAGGTCAATTATCAGATTGCGCGCGAGATTGCCGATGCCGACGACGCGCCAGTCTGGAACGATGGCGATTATTTTGGCGATCAGTTTGGTCGCTGATTTTGCCCGGCCAGAAAATCCATGCTCAACGGGTCCCGGCGGTTGAATTCATGTCGGGTCTGCGCTATATGTTAGGTGCGCCGCTATTGAAGGCCGTCTATTAGGCCGCTGACTTAAGTCTAAATAAACTCCTCCAAACATCGGCAGCATACCCCAAACCCGGTTTTTTCCGGGTATCCACGCCTGTTTGAAAGGATTCAAAAATGGCAAACGGCACTGTAAAATGGTATAATTCGACCAAAGGTTTCGGCTTTATCGAGCCGGCTGATGGTGGCAAGGACGTTTTTGTCCACGCGACAGCCCTTGAAGCTGCCGGTATTCGTGGCCTGAATGACGGTCAGGCCGTCAGCTACGAGCTGAAAGAAGACCGGGGCAAGACCGCCGCCGCAAACCTTCGTATCGAAGGCTAATCACCGGCATTGATGTCGTTTTGATCCGGATTTTCCGGCAAATTGACGGTTTCCGATCCAAATGATGACGCTTTCGCGATCGTCACGGGCAGGGTGCTACCATGGACCCTGCCTGATTTCACAGGCCCGTTCCGGAAAGACTGTTCGGGTCAATAAAGGACATTACCTTGACAACAAAACAATCTGCCGCCGCCCGTAAACTGTTTCTTGATGCCGACAAAAAGACAGCGGTTTCCGACGCTGAAGAGGCCCGACTGGCTGTGCGCGAGAAAACCGCAAAACTTCGTGCGCTCAGACTGGAGCAGGAGGCATCCCAACCAGCCGAAAAACCAAAGCCGCGCGCCCGGCGCAAACCGGCGCCGCGAAAACGCTCCTAACCGTAGTCGCGACTTCCGAATATTGTGATCGATCGACAAGATCCATTTGATTGCGACATGACTGTTGTTTTGACCGGGCAAAGCGTTTTCGATTTTTGAGGAAACGCAAATCTGGCGGGTCGTCTTTCCCGAAAATTCTGGCTTGACCAGACTGGATGAAAGTCTCACCAAGTCGCCGTTTTCGAGAACCGGAGTGTAGCGTATATGCGGTGTGTGAGCACCGGAAGCGCAGAAAAAAGCATTTGCAGACGGCGAAAATAGATTTTTCGGTACGACTCTGAGGTCGCCAACGCTCCGCCCATGACATCAAAACACAAAAAGGCTTCGCTAACGGTCCGTAACGCCGTTCCGGCGGATATACCGGCGCTGATCGCCCTGTCGAAAAGGGCCTATCCGAAAATGGGTCCTTACACCCACAGTATGCTGATGGGACAGCTCACCAGCTTTCCGGGTGGTCAATTCCTTGTTGAATTTGAAAACGAAGTTGTCGGCTATGCCGCCGCGTTCCGGATTGAGGAAAAGCGGGCACTGACGCCCCATAGCTGGTCGGAGATAACCGGCGGCGGCTATGCAGCGCGGCATAATCCGAAGGGCGACTGGCTTTACGGCATGGAGGTTTGTGTTGCGCCGGATCGGCGACGGCTGCGAATCGGCCAGCGGCTTTACGACGCCAGGCGGCAACTGTGCGAAGGCGAGGGTCTCAAGGGCATCGTGTTTGGCGGCCGGATGCCAAATTTTGCAAAACGCAGAAAAGACTATCCGGAGCCTCTCGACTATGTGCAGGCGGTCCGTGACCGGAAAGTGATTGATCCGGTGGTAAATTTTCACCTGCGCGCGGGGTTTGAACCAATCGGCGTTCTGCCCGATTATCTGCCCTATGATATACCATCCGGCGGTATGGCGACGCATATGGTCTGGCGAAATCCGTACATTGAGGAAGTGGATACAAAAAGTACACTTGCTTATGGTCAGAAAGAGGCTGTACGTGTTGCAACCGTTCAATTTCAACAGAGGATGCTTCATAGCTTTGAACAATTTATCAGAAATGTCGAATATTTTGTTGATATTTGTGCAGACTACCGTTGTGATTTCATTGTTTTTCCAGAGCTTTTTACACTGCAACTGCTGGCACTTGAAGAGCGTCGCCTGACCCCGGCTGAATCGATTGAAGCGCTTACGCGCTATACCCCGCGTTTTGTTGAAGCCATGCAGAATATGGCGATCAGCTATAATATCAACATTATTGGCGGATCACACCCAACGCGCACAGACGATGGTGAGATCCAGAACGTGGCTTATGTCTTCCTGCGCGATGGGTCTGTTTACCCACGTGAGAAAGTTCATCCGACCCCAAATGAGCGAAGCTGGTGGGGTATTCAGGGCGGTGATGATGTGTCCATTATTCTCACGGACTGTGGGCCGATCGGTGTCCTGATTTGTTATGACAGCGAATTCCCGGAACTTGCCAGACGTCTGGCTGACGAGGGGGCGCGGATTATTTTTGTGCCCTTCTGCACCGATAACCGTCAGGGTTATTTGCGTGTGCGCTATTGTTGCCATGCCCGGGCAATCGAAAACCAGCTTTATGTAGTCATGTCGGGCAATGTCGGGAATCTTCCGAATGTTGAAAACATGGATATTCAATACGCCCAGTCGGCCATTCTGACACCGTGTGATTTCCCTTTTGCCCGCGACGGCATTGCTGCGGAGGCCAGTGAAAATGTCGAAACCGTTACGATAGCCGACCTGAATTTGTCGGATCTTTTCTGGGCAAGGGCCGAAGGAACAGTTCAGAACCTCCGTGATCGACGGTTTGATCTTTACAAGACCATATGGATCCGGGATTAGCCATTGCGTCTCAGGTGGCCGCATGAGCTTGTCGCGAGCACCGGTTTCGCTGTCAGGAAACGACCTCCGCATCAACCTCGATAGGGTCATCCTTATGGGCCTGGGGCTCTTCGGCGCTGTCCTTTGCGAAGTTGTTTGTATCATCCTCGGCACGGGCGAGCGGAGGCGGAGGCGGGGTCGTCGGGTTGTCGTCGTGCGGTTGGGCGGGGGACACCGGCAAATGACAGGTGACCTGGGTCCCTTTGCCGGGACTTGATTCGAGCCTTACCCAGCCGCCATGCAGTTTCACAAAACGCTCCACGAGGGAAAGGCCGAGCCCGACGCCTGCGCTTGGTCCGCGACTTTCAAAGGCATCGAAGGCTTTGGCCTGGTCATCCGGTGAGACGCCTCGACCGGTATCCTTGACCCAGAGCCGCGCCATTTCCGCCGTCCGGTCAGCCCCTATTGTGACTGATCCGCCGGCATTTGTGTAAGCAAAGGCGTTTGAGAGCAGGTTGAAAAGGACCTGTTTCAGACGTTGCTCGTCGGCTTCGATAAAGCCGATATCGCGCGGGCATTCGACCTTGAGGCTGACTTGTGTGTCTTCAGCCTTCAGAGCCGCATAGGTCGCGGCGCTTTCAACAAGGGTGCGAAGATCAACCGGCGCAATATCAAGCGCCATACGGCCTGCATCGATTGCGGTCAGATCAATCACATCGTCGATCAAATCCCGCAAATGATAGGATGCGGTCAGAATGTCCGCGATATAATCCTTCTGGCGGTCATTCAGCTCACCGAACATCTGGCTTTCAAGCATTTCGGTAAACCCGACAATTGTCGCCAGTGGGGTACGAAGCTGGTGGGAGACATGGTCGGCAAATTTCGATTTCAGATGACCAACCGTCTCAAGGATCTCGTTGCGCTCCTTGAGTTCTTTTTCCCGCTCACGCGAATCCGTCACGTCGAGAAAATGCATCAGACTCGCGCCGTCGGGCAATGGCTCCGTCCCGAAAGCGATGGTACGTTCATCGCGCAGCTGGACCTCTTCGCTGCGGAGCGGCTGGCGGTCTTCCGGCGACATGGAGATAATCCGGCGTTTGACCGTTTGCAGAATATCACTCTCGGCACGGATCAGCGGCGTCATCTTGCGCAATACGCCGTCCACATGCGGGCTGCTGTCGAGAAACTCCCGTCCCAGATGCCAGAGATTACGGAAGGCATCATTATGAAGACGCAAGGTGCCATCGCTGGCGAAGACCGCGACACCCTCCGAAAGATTGTTGAGTGTTGACTGCTGAACCTTGAGCTGGGTATTGTATTTTGCCTCAAGCGCAAGCTTCTCGGTGACATCCTCAAAAATCATCAGGACACCGCCGAGCGTATGGCGCTCTGCTATGACCTTCAGCGTGCGTCCATCAGGCAAATTCCAGAGTTCGGCCGGCGCCCCACCTGCGCGCTCGCTGCCCGGTTCGGGCAGTTCGCCGGTATATAGGGAAAGCTGGGATTCACGCCAGTCGGCATAGTCGGCGCCGCGCTCGGGCAGTTTCCCGGAGTGATCGAGATCATCAAGGATTTCGCCATGAGTAGGCCTGCCCGCGAGATCGACATCGTCAAATCTCCAAAGATTCTGAAATGCCCGATTGTAATATGATAAAGTCTGATCGGGAGAAAACAGGGCGACCGCGGACGGAATCTCATCGAGGATCTTCCGGTTGGCGGCCATGTGATCGCTGAGATCGCGTTTTGTCTTGTCAAGCTCGGAGATATCAGTCGCAACGCCACCAAGGGAGGCACCGCCATTGGCGTGCATGGGCGTCTCGATAACCCGGAGCATTTTGCGTTCGCCGGCAATATTGACAACAACCTGTCCGGTCGCCTGTTGGCGGCTGT
>CAYSMJ010000095.1:5743-7791 GCA_964432075.1 uncultured Caulobacterales bacterium
CGTCGACAGCAATCTTGGGCGCGGCGCTGTCGAGTTCGATCTGGTTACGGAGGACTTCGCTGGGTGAATTGCTTTCAACTGCCTCGCAATAGGCGCGGTTTACCCAGACAAGCCGCAAGTTGGCATCGCGGCGCCAGCTGGGCAGGGCGGTTTTCTCCAGAAATGTCAGCGCGCCATGGAGATCAATCGTCCGCTCACGCACCTTACCCATCATGCCATCATCTTCAACCATCCGAGAGGCCGGGTCCGTCAGCCAGAGGCCGACCTGGCTACCGGCAACACGGCCGTCTGTTTCAATGGCGCGTCCTTCCAGCGTCACAACGGCGCCGGAAAACGGGATACCATGCTGGCGCAGATCCTGAACTTTTTCCCGGAGGGTTTTCGGGGTGTCGGTGTCTTCCTCCACGGGCAGATCGCCAAGGGAATCAAGGAGCGCACCAATCGGTGTCGACACGCCGGGCTCGGGGCTGGCCGGCATGCTGGTTGAGAAGGATAAAAGCGAGGCCATGGCCGCGGGGCCGCCAAGGATTTTCGGTGTACCCCAGACTTTTGCCAGCGAAGTCTCATCATCTTCCCAGACCAGAACAAGGCCAGGATTGGCCCCGAGAATGGCGTCAGTCTTTTCCAGACGCGCTTCCATATCCGCCAGACGCCGCGACCAGTCGACCGAGATCGAGCGCGAGGCCATGGAGACACGAATCGCCCAGACCACGGAGGCCAGGGTTACGCCCATAAGTCCGCCAAAGCCGATAACTGTCGGATCAAGCTCTTGCAGAAACTTTTGAAGCCCGTCCCCGGACGCAAAAAAATCGCGGGCCATTGCGGCCGGTGTCATCAGGGCTGTACCGGCAAGAAGACCCGCGCACACGCGCGCTCTGGGCATTGTTGTGCGGCCAGGGAATCGTTTGACCCGGTCTGCTGGTGCTTTTTGATCTGTAAGACTGTCCATGGTGATCCGGGCATCATGCGCCCGCAAGGCGCAATTTCAACTGTCAAATACGAAAGCCGTGTTCGCAAAAAAGGGCTAGAGCCCTGACCGGAGATTTTTCCCCTTTTCTCGCCCGATCGACAATTTAGGCGCAGCTTACCCCTTGTGATATTCGCCCTCCGGGACTTCCTGCTGGAGGCGGTAATCAAGATAGCTGGCTGCGGCGGCGAGAAATTCTTCAAGATTTTCGTGGAAAAAATGATCGCCCTCGGGGATTGCGCTAAACTCGATTTTCCGGCCCTTTTGTGTGCGTGTCCGCTCAACCATGGCGCGTGTTTCTTCGGGGGCGCAGACCTTGTCTTCGGTGCCGTGGATAACAATTCCGGAGGATGGGCAGGGGGCGAGGAACGAGAAATCGTAAAGGTTGGCTGGCGTCGATCCGGCAATAAAACCGACGATTTCGGGTCGGCGCATCAGGAGCTGCATGGCGATCCAGGATCCGAAGGAAAAACCCGCAACCCAGGCGAAGGGGGCGTTTGGATTCAATTGTTGGACATAATCGAGTGCCGTCGCCGCGTCGGCGAGTTCGCCCTGACCATGGTCATATTCGCCCTGGCTCCGGCCCACGCCGCGAAAATTGAACCGCATGGTGGAAAAACCGCGCGTCGTAAACATCTGATATAGTTCGTAGCAGAGGCGATTGTTCATGGTGCCGCCAAAAAGCGGGTGCGGATGCAGAATCAAGGCGACCGGGGGGGTGTCGCCGGTTCCCTTCTGGTAACGGCCTTCGAGGCGGCCTTCCGGGCCGGTAAAAATAACTTCTGGCATGCTGGGATCCTTTGGGCGTTAGGCGGCTACGCCGGGTCTTTGTGCGATTGTCGGGAATGAGCGGGTGCGGCGTTCAGACATCCCGGGCGGGGTGTAAAAATCCGCCTGTAAATACCAAGGATTTATCATCGAAGTGTCGCGTTTCTATCCCGGTCATTATTCTTGACTCTTTTGGTCGGGTTTCATAGGTAAACCTTGGAACAAGAGGCCATGTGCGAGGGTTAAGGAATTGCCTATAGCAATCCTGCCGCGCGAGGGCCAGCGGCGAATTTCTGCGATTGGCGCTGATAGC
>CAYSMJ010000095.1:7891-10203 GCA_964432075.1 uncultured Caulobacterales bacterium
CCAGGGCTGGTTGCAGCGAACAAGGATAGGGTATCGAGCCATGAAACTGACAACCCGCGGACGCTATGCTGTAAGCGCGATGGCTGATATTGCCGCCTATGGCGCGGGAGCGCCCGTGCCGCTTTCAGATGTATCGCTTCGGCAGGGTATTTCACTGTCTTATCTTGAGCAGCTTTTTGGCAAGCTGCGACGAGCCGGTCTTGTGGAAAGTGCGCGCGGCGCAGGGGGCGGCTACCAGCTTGCCGGTCAGCCGGGCGATATCAGGGTTGCCGCGATTGTCAGTGCGGTTGATGAAACGATTCGCACGACCGCCTGTGAGCCCGGATCGGGCAAGGGCTGTGCAGGCACAACGGCGCGCTGTCTGACCCACGACCTTTGGGATGAACTTGGCCGGCATATCGAGATCTTTCTCAACGCCGTTACCCTCGCCGATATTGTTGAACGGCGTGTTCTGGGCCTGGCGGCAATCAACCAGCCGGGCGCTGACAGGGGAACCCAACCGGTCATGGCGCCAGCCTCACTGACGGAGGCATTATGACCGCGCATTATCTGGATTATAACGCAACAGCGCCGGTGCGCCCTGAGGTGATCGAAACGCTTGCCGAGACGATGGCGCTTGTCGGGAATTCCTCGTCGGTTCATGGCGCGGGTCGGCAGGTGCATGGCCTTGTGGAAGAAGCCCGCGAAAGCGTGCGCGCAATGGTCAATGGCCCGGTCAACGGCGTCATCTTCACCAGCGGCGGCACTGAAGCCATTCATTATGCGATCCATGGTACGGTTGGCGCCGGGCTTGTGAAACGGGTTTTTGTCAGCGCGATTGAGCATGCCGCCGTGCCGGCCAATGCGGCGACCGCGATGACGGCGGAGGGGTCGGTTGCCGTTGAAACCCTTCCGGTTACCAGTGCGGGCCAGCTTGATCTTGACGCCCTGCGCGACCGGTTGGACGGATATGCCACGGAAAGGGATGGAGGTTTCCTCGTCTGCCTCATGCTTGCCAATAATGAGACCGGCGTGATCCAGCCCGTGTCGCAGGCCGCTGAGATTATTCACGCCGCGGGTGGTCTTCTGTTTGTCGATGCGGCTCAGGCCGTGGGCAAGATCCCGGTCAATTTCGTCATTCTTGGCGCCGACATGCTGGCGCTGACCGGCCACAAATTTGGCGGACCGCTTGGCGTTGGCGCGCTGATTGTCCGGCCAAATTTGCCGCTTGCGCCGGTGATGCGTGGCGGGGGTCATGAGATGAATCGACGGGCTGGCACCACCAATGCGCCAGCCATTCTCGGGCTTGCGAGGGCCTGTGAGCTTGCGGCGGCAGGGCTCGGCCACGGTAAAACAATCGCAGGCTGGCGCGACCGAATGGAAAAGGCCGTATCGGAGGTCGGCGCACGCGTCTGGGGCGCAGGCGAGGAGCGTCTGCCAGGAACCTTGAGTTTTTCCGCACCCGGATTTCCGTCCGAAACCCAACTCATGGCACTCGACCTTGAAGGCATTGCCGTATCCGGCGGCTCAGCCTGTTCTTCCGGAAAGGCCAAGCCCAGCCACGTCCTGAAAGCCATGGGTGCGGATGATGACCTCGCCAAATGCGGGGTGCGTGTTTCTCTTGGCTGGAATTCCAGGGAAGACGATGCCGATGCGTTTATCGCGGCATGGACCGCTGCCTATGGTCGGGTCAAGGAAAGGGTCGCATAATGAAGCGGCATGGCCGATATCAACCTTTATGGCCACATCTGTCGCTTCACGGCGGGATATTTGTTGTGCTGTTTGCTGCCGCATGGATCGGGCTGTCTGTGTTCAGTGGCGCCGGTGATGTATCAACACGGACTATCGCAGCTTTAATGATCGCGATTGCTGTCAGTTTGCCGGTCTCGTCGGTGATCTTCTTCCTGAAACTAACACGTAAACCTTCAAAAGAAACAAAAAGCTGAATATTATGTCCGAAGTTAAAGAAGCCATCGCCACCGAAACCGTCGATGCGGCCAGGGCGCTCGAAACCTATAAATATGGATTTAGTACCGATATTGAGTCGGTTAAGGCCCCAAAGGGGCTGACCGAAGATACGGTCCGGTTTATCAGTGCCAAGAAGGAAGAACCGGAATGGCTTCTTGACTGGCGGCTTGAGGCCTTTGCGCGCTGGCTCAAAATGAAAGAGCCGAACTGGCAGAAAGTCCGTTATCCGGCCATCGATTACCAGGATCAATATTATTACGCCGAGCCAAAATCCGGCGCGAAATATGAGTCTATTGACGATGTTCCGCCTGAGATTCTTGCTGACTTTGAAAAGCTCGGCATACCCCTGCGCGAGGCCGAGGTGC
>CAYSMJ010000096.1:0-10154 GCA_964432075.1 uncultured Caulobacterales bacterium
ACTGGATGATCCGCTGCGCCGGGTCGCTCCTTGACGCCGACCCGCTGCTGGTGCCGGTTCCGCTGCATCGCAAGCGCCTGGCCGCACGGCGCTACAATCAGGCCCAGGTCCTGAGCGATGCCATTGCGCGAAAAACCGGGCTTTCAGCCCCTCCGGACCTTTTGCGTCGACACAGGGCCACGACGCCGCAAACGGATTTGTCGATGGAAGCACGCCAACGCAATGTGACAGGCGCTTTCCGGCCCGCACCAAAAGCCGGAAGACAGCTCAAGGGTCGGTCCGTGGTTCTGGTCGATGACGTCTTCACAACCGGAGCCACCCTTGCGGCCTGCGCCCGGCCGCTTCTGCGGGCTGGGGCCACCAGCGTCGACGCGCTTGTTCTGGCAAGGGTTGTCAAGACCGAAGCCGGCGCCATATAGCCGCAAAGACCCGCAGCGCCGAGGACCCGTGAATGAAGCCCGTGACAATATACACAAAACCACTTTGCCCTTTCTGCTTCCGGGCGCTCAACCTCCTTCAGAAGAAAGGCGCGACGATCAACGAAATCAGCGCGGCCTATGACGCGGAGAAACGCGACGAGATGCTGGCGCGCGCCAACGGGAAACGGACCTATCCCCAGATTTTTATCGGCGACACGCATGTCGGAGGTTTCGACGACCTCGCAGCCCTTGACCGCGCCGGGAAGCTTGATCCGCTGCTTGAGGACCAACAGACCCAAGCCTGAACGTAAAACACTGACGGATGACTGGAAGGTGACAGGTGACCAATATGCGCCCCCTCAAGGTGGGACTGGTGCAGATGCGCTCCAGCCTGTCCCGGAGCGAAAACACAGCGGCCGCCCTCGATCTGATTGGCAAGGCCGCGGACGGAGGGGCTCGCCTGATTGCGACGCCGGAAATGACCAATGTTGTTGACCGGAACCCAAAACGGCTGCTCGCAGACCTGCCGACTGAAGACGCGCTCGGCGAGCTGGAAGCCTTCTCCGCAGCGGCACGACGGCACCAATGCACCCTGCTTGTCGGTTCCTGTGCCGTGAAAGTCGGGAACCGCGCCGCCAACAGGGCCTACCTGTTCGGCCCCGAGGGCGATCGCTTTGCCGTCTATGACAAGCTTCATATGTTCGACGTTTCCCTGCCCGGCGGCGAGCAATGGACCGAATCGGCAATTTATGCGCCCGGGAACAGGGCCGTTCTGGCGCAAACGCCAAACGCCATGCTCGGGCTGACAATCTGTTATGATCTCCGCTTTCCGGGTCTTTTTCGCGCCCTTGCCGTGGCCGGCGCGGAAATCCTTGCCGTCCCGGCAGCCTTCACCGCGCAGACGGGAAGGGCCCACTGGGAGCCTCTGTTGCGCGCGCGCGCCATCGAAAACGGGGCTTATGTCATCGCACCGGCTCAGGGCGGAACCCATGACGATGGACGCGAAACCTGGGGACGGTCGATGGTGGTCGACCCATGGGGCGCGATCGTGGACTGTCTTGACCACGATGAACCCGGTATCCTTGTTGCACAAATTGACCTCGCCCGCGTCGACGAAGCGCGGCAGCGTATCCCGAACCTGAAGGTTGATCGGCCAGCGCCAATTCACATATATGAGCGATGATCAAATATCAGCTTACCTGTCCCGGCGACCATGAATTCGAAGGCTGGTTCCGCAATTCCGGCGACTACGACGAGCAGGCCGAGGCCGGCTTGCTTGAATGCCCGTTTTGCGGATCAGAAGATATTCGCAAGGCAATCATGGCGCCGGCTGTAAACCGGTCGCCAGCTGTTTCTGTTTCAGGGTCAACCGGCGCGCCGATCAATCCTGACCCGGCACGACTGGCCGCGATGCGCCGCGATCTGGTGGCTGCTGCCGAACGCGCGCGTGCTTACGTGGAAAAGAATTTCGAGCATGTGGGAGAACGCTTTCCGGAGGAAGCGCGCAAGATCCACTATGGCGAGGCCGCCGAACGGGGCATCTATGGCGAGGCGACCGGCGAAGAAGTTCAGTGCCTTGTCGAAGAAGGCATTGAGATCGCACCCCTGCCCGGCCAGCGCCCCCGCGATGGCGCGGCAGGTCTGCCCCGCCCGCGCAAAAATGAGGTCGTCAAGAAAGACAAATCACGCGACCTGAACTGATTTCAAGACTTGTGCGCAAACCTGACTACCCGTTCTTTCGGCGAGTTTTGCAATAGACAAAGCCCTGCATCCTTGGGTTCTTCATGCCGATGCAGGGCCTCGTTCTCAACCCGTTATGGGCTCGTCAGCAGCCTGCGGCCGCTTTCAGATTGGACGCCGGACGGAACCGCAGGCTTTTCGATGCCTTGATCTTGATCTCTTCACCGGTCCGCGGATTGCGTCCCTTGCGTGCCGGGCGCTTGTTGATGGTAAAGGTGCCAAACGTCCCGATCGTGAACTTGCCCTCTTTCTTGCTTTGTTTGAGGCCCCGTTCAATTTCGCCGAAAACGAGTTCAACGACGCGTTTTGCCTCGGCATTGCTCATGTCTCCGGCCTTGGCGACATTATCGATAAATTGTGCTTTGCTCATGATTTCCTCACGGATGGTTTTCAAATTGCCGGAAACCGGCATTTTTGCTGGACGATACTCAAATCAGGATGGTGATTTTTCTGGCAATGCAAGACCGAAAACGCCTGAATGCCAGTTTTTTACAGGGATTTGATGGAAAAATCCGTCTCTACACCATACGCGGAAACCGTATCACCACCTTTAACCCGGGCTTATCAGCGTCTTTGCGAGCCGCAGAAAGCGCAAGATCGGCCCGGTGGGCATGGGCAATGGCAGACACAAGACTGAGGCCAAGGCCATTGCCGCTTGTCGTCCGGCTTGTCTCAAGGCGTGTATATCGCTCGAGAATATGAGCGAACTGGTTGTCCGGTACACCGGGTCCGTCGTCTGCAACAGATAAATAGGCGTTACCATGACGGTCACGGCGTACGGTCACCTCGATTCGTGAACCGTTGACTGCGTATTTCATTGCATTGTCGAGCAGGTTGGCGATCGCCTGCGAAATCAGGGCGCGCGAACCAAGAACCCGCGGCACAGGCTTGGCATGAAGGACGAGGTCAAAGCCCGCTTCGCTCAAGGCGGGCTCATATAGTTCGACCACCTCTTCGGTAATCTCGCGGATATTGACCGGCTCGCGGGTGCCCGTGACCTCGCCTGATTCGATCCGTGCGATCGAAAGCAGTTCGTTAAAGGTGGTAATCATACGCTCCGCCTCGCACAGCGTTGCGCGCAACTGTTCATCTTTCTCCGGACCATCGATGGTCAACGCATCGGTAAGCCGGTTGCGGATGCGCGTGAGCGGCGAACGCAGATCATGGGCAATATTGTCGCTGACCTCTTTCATACCGGTCATCAGCCGCTCAATCTGATCAAGCATCGCGTTCAGATTCTGCGCGAGGACATCAAGGCTGTCACCGCTGCCATGGGTCGTGATACGGCGCGACATGTCACCGCCGCGGATGTCACTGGCGGCCCGGTTTATTGCCTCAACCTGGCGGGTGAGCGAGCGGGAAAAAACGATACCGGCAATCAGCCCGAGCAGAACCGTCGATACGCCGATAATCCAGAGCCGTTCGACGATCCGGTCCCGCAGGCGCTCACGCGACGTGACATCCTTGGCGACAAGAATAATGAACTTCGGGGCTTCACCTTCGGCAGCACGAAACCGGACCAGCTTTCCCACGGCAATCCGTGTCGGCACCGAAGCCTCAACACTGCCTTCGGTCAGTGGACGTCCGTCATAGGTGAAGCGAAAAAGGGTGTCACCGGCCGCAATCGCGGGTTCAGGCAATGACGAAAGATCACCCTCCAAACGAACACCGGTATCTGCCCGAACGAGCATATATATCGAATCGTCGCGCCAGGCAGCGCGATTGCGCACACGCTGGCGCAAGTCCCCTGCGCCGCTTTCTGCATAACGCTGGGCAAGAAGCTCAATTTCCTGATCGATAATTTTTTCGGTTTCGATCTCTGCAGCCCGAAAAGTCGTCCGATAGCCGATAATTCCTATGGCTGCCATCGCGACAACGAGCAGTAGAATATTGATCAGCGTAATGCGGAACGTCGCCGTACGAAATATCCGCATCATCATGGAGTCCTTAACCCCGGACGCGCCCCGAGGGATTTCAACCCGTCGACCAGCGACTAATCAGCCGAGATGGTATACCCTGCTCCGCGAACTGTTTTCAACAAGGGTAGGTCAAAGTCCTTGTCGATTTTGGCCCGCAACCGGGAGATATGCACGTCGATCACATTGGTTTGCGGATCAAAGTGGTATTCCCAAACATTTTCCAGCAACATGGTGCGTGTGACCACCTGGCCCGCATGACGCATAAGATATTCCAGCAGGCGAAACTCGCGGGGCTGCAGGTCAATCTTGGTATCGGCTCGTCTTGCTGTGCGGTTTAGAACATCGATCTCAAGATCACCAACCTGATAGCGCGTTGTCACATGCGCTGGCGCACGACGGCGGCCAAGTGCCTCGACCCGAGCGAGCAATTCCTGCAATGCATAGGGCTTGACGAGATAATCATCGCCCCCGGCACGCAGGCCCGCAACGCGGTCATCAACTTCACCGAGTGCCGAAAGAAAAAGGGCCGGCGTTTCGTCCCCTGCAATCCGCCGCGTACTCAAAACGGATAATCCGTCCACTTTTGGCAACATGCGATCAATTACGTAGGCGTCGTAATCGCCAGCCTCCGCCATATTCAGCCCCTGGTCGCCATCAAGCGCATGGTCGACCGTATGGCCAGCCCCACGCAGACCCCGCGCCATGAATGCTGCGGCTTCCCCGTCATCCTCAATCACCAAAATCCGCATGAACCCTCATCACCGTGTTTGTTTTACCTTTTTTCTGCCGAAGATGCCGGGTGCTGGTAAAATTACAAACCTGTTACACTGGCAACTGTCACACCCAAAAAAAATGGCGGCCTGATCGGACCGCCATCCTATTCGATTTGCCGTAGCCGTTTGGCTCAAAAGACCTATTCGTCGTCGAGACGAAGCGCTGCATATTGGCGAATATCGCCGCGTTGGAGACGTAACAGCGCGGCTCCCTTACCTGCCTTGCGGACCGTCTCGATTTTTTTGGTGAAATCGCGTGGTGACGTCACTTGCTCATTGTCAACTTCTGCAATGACCACACCGGGTGCGAGGCCGGTTCGTTCAGCAGGACTGTTAGGCTTTACCGCCGTGACAACAACGCCTTCAGCATCATCCGGGATCCGGTAACGCATGCGATTTGCATCGGTCAGCGATGATACGCGCACGCCAAGATTTTCTGCGGTCGATTCCGATGGCGAATTGTCATTGCTGGCTACTTGCTGCTCATCATCGCGTTTGCCAAGGGTAATTGAAAGATGACGGGTTTTCCCGTCGCGGACCACGGAAACCTTGATCTTGTGGTCCGGCGGGAAACCAGCAATCTGACGCGACAGGTCGTTTGGCCCACGAACCTTGTTGCCATCGATGGCCGTGATGACATCGCCGTTCTCCAATCCACCAGCCGCTGCCGGTGTATCGTCTAGGACATCAGCCACAAGGACGCCGTCAGTCGAGCCCAGCTCAAGCGCGTCAGCGATATCCCGGGTTACATTATCGAGTGAAATTCCGAGCCAGCCACGGGTAACAGCGCCCTTTTCGATCAGCTGGCGGATGGTAGCTTCGGCAGTATCTGCCGGAATCGCAAAGCCGATACCGACATTCCCACCATTCGGCGAATAGATAGCCACATTCACCCCGACAACATTGCCATCAAGGTCAAAGGTCGGCCCGCCCGAATTGCCACGATTGATCGCCGCATCCACCTGAATAAGATCGACATATTGCTGTTCGCGATTCTGACCGCCAATCGCCGAAACGATACCGGTCGTCACCGTGCCGCCAAGCCCGAAGGGATTGCCAACCGCGACCACCCAGTCACCAACACGCAAGTTCATTTCCTTGGCAAAATTCACATAGGGCTGGCGTTTGTCAGCCTCGACTTTCAAAACGGCCAGATCCGTGTAGGGATCGCTGCCAATAACTGTCGCTTCAACCTCGGTACCGTCAGCAAGCTGGATCTGGACGGCATCTGCGTCTTCAACCACATGGTGGTTGGTCACGACATGGCCATCCGCATCAATAAAAAAGCCAGAGCCCTGCGCTTCGGCCCGACGTGTTCCGTCATCGCCAAACGGATTGGCCTGTTCACCCTCCGGCGCCCCAAACGGAAACCCGAAAAACCGTTCAAAACCCGGCGGAAGCGCGCGTTGTGTCGCGACCTGGACCTCACGCTCAACCAGAACGCTGACCACGGCCGGGCTGACCTGTTCAACCATATCCGCAAATGACAGTTTCAAAGGGACATTGGCTTTCGGCGCCTTAATGGCCTGGGCGGCAACGGGAAGAGCCGCCATTGCCTGATCACTCTCAGCAAATGCCGTCGATCGGGTTTGCCCCTCCTGAACAAGGGTGACCGCAAGGGCGCCCAGGGCAACGCCGGAAACAAGCAAACCAAAACGGGCCTTGTTAGCCTTCAGCATAGATTTTTCCTCGGATTTGCCACGCGTCATCGCGCAGGACTTTTTTCAAGCCTTCAAATATGTCGTTCCGGCATGATGTCTAGGGTTGAAAATTGGCATGTTCGTGACCGATCAGCGCTAGAATTGGCAATTTATCGCAGGATTCCATCACCCTGTCGCATTGCTGTCAGCGCTGCGGCGAATTGTTATTTCCGTTTATAGGCATGCTCAGCCCCCACGAAAACAGGGCGGCGCCCTCGGACCGGAACCAGGACCGCGCGGTGTCAGCGTCTACCCCAAGCCGGGCAACGCAGGCCCAGAACGCCGGTGAATGGTTCATGTGGCATAGATGGGCACATTCATGGGCAACCACGTAGTCGAGCACCCAGTCCGGCGTCAAAATCAAACGCCAATTATAGGAAAGTGTCCGCGTTTCACTGCATGAACCCCATCGCGACCGCGTATCCGTTATCCGAACGCGCGAAAAGGATCGATTGAGACGACCGGCAAAAAGCTGACTCTGTGCCACCAGCCGCTGGCGCGCCTGAGCCCTAAGCCAGCCGATCACCAGATCATTGACAGATCCAGACACCGGATCAACGTGTAATGCCGGGCCGCGACCAGTATCGCAAAGCGCAACCCGCGCCCGACCGGCGCGCTGGGCAAGGATCGGCGTGCGCTCGCCCCGGAACGGAAAAACCATTCCAGGCGCAAAGGGTCGCGCCTGTGGTCCGGCGCGCATTTCCTTGCGGATCCAGTCCGCCCGTTCCTTGGCAAACCGGATCGCTGCCGGCACCGCATCGCTCGATGGCGCCACGACCGTCACCACCCCCTGAATACTATCGACACGGACAATCAGCCGTTTTGCCCGGCGATTGACGCGGGCACTGACCGGCACATGGACATCGCCAAGATCAAGATGGGTAACAAATGGAGACGACTGCGCTTTTGCTTTGGCCATGCTGTCTCGGGCTCTCCTCATCGCCGTTATGCAGACCATTGGCATGGCATGGAGAATCGGCCATGTCTTGTCTTTTTTTTCGCCATGCGAAAAATTTTCGCCAATTTCTGAAAACGTGCTGATTTGAAACATTGCACGGAAGTGCTAGAAGAAGATTTGCCCTGTAAACGCCAAAGTCAAATGGATGATTCCCGCACAGATATTCCTGATCCAGCGCAGCCGGTTGATATGACCGCTGAAGCCTCCCCGAAAAAGGCAGGAACACGAAAGCCTGCCGACACGGCAGCGCCAACGCCGATGATGGCGCAATATCTTGATATCAAGGCGCGTGTGCCCGATGCTCTTCTGTTTTACCGGATGGGCGATTTTTACGAACTGTTTTTTGACGATGCCCTTACCGCAGCCCGCGCGCTTGACATTACGCTGACACGACGTGGGCAGCACAAGGGAAATGACATCCCCATGTGCGGGGTCCCATTTCATGCCTATGAAAATTATCTTGCACGTCTGATCCGCCAGGGCTTCAGTGTCGCCATCTGTGAACAGATGGAAGATCCGACCGAAGCCAAGAAACGGGGATCGAAAGCCGTTGTTGCCCGTGACATTGTCCGCATCGTCACACCGGGGACGGTAACCGAAGAATCACTTCTTGATCCGCGCTCAAATAATTATCTGGTAGCGATTCATGTCGCAAAGGAGGGCGCCGCTATCGCCGCGGTCGATCTTTCGACGGGAGAATTTCTCACCCATCCAACCGATTCTGGACGGGTTCGCGCCGATCTTGCCAGCCTTGCACCGAACGAGCTTGTGGTTTCTGATCGCCTTGACGATGTTGCGTGGCTGGATAATCTCGAACCGTCAGTAGACGGCTCTTACCGGCTTACGGTGCAGCCCGGCGGGAGCTTTCGCGATTATGGAGCCCGGGCGCGCCTACTTGGAGCGTTTGACCTGGCCGAGATTGACGGACTTGGCGCCTTTGATGGGCCCGAAATCACGGCCATGGGTGCGCTGCTTGCCTATGTGGAATTGACACAGGCCGGGCGTATGCCTGCCCTGCAGCGACCGGTACGCCGGAACCGGGCAGCAAGTGTTGCGATCGACGCGGCGACAAGAAGCTCCCTCGAACTACACCGGACCCAGCGTGGCGAGCGCCGTGGCTCCCTTATTGGGGCCATCGACCGGACCGTCACGGGCCCCGGCGCAAGGCTTCTTAGTACAAGGCTTGCCTCCCCGCTGACCAATGCAGCCGCCATCAGTGCACGACTTGATATGGTCGATTTCTTTATCCTTGACATCGATTTCTGTGATAGTTTGCGTACGGAGCTAAAGTCGGTGCCGGATATGGCGCGTGCCCTGTCACGTCTCGCTCTGGAACGCGGCGGGCCAAAAGATCTGATTGCGATCCGTAACGGGCTTGAGGCAGCCCGTAAAATTGCGACAGTGGTCTCGCGGTTTGCCAAAGCCGTCGCCGCAGTGATCCCGAGTAATCTGGCTGCTGCGCTAAGCCAGTGCGAAGCCCGCACACAGGGTGGGTTCTCAGCCCTGATCGGTACACTGAAAGCAGCACTTGACGAGACAGGCCCGTTGCTTGCGCGCGATGGTAACTTCATTCGTAAGGGATTTGATCCCGGTCTTGATGAGGTTCGCGCCCTGCGCGATGAAAGCAGACGGGTTATCGCCGGGCTTGAACAACAGTACCGGGATAAAACCGAGATCAAGGCCCTTAAAGTCAGGCACAATAATGTGCTCGGTTATTTTGTCGAAACGCCATCAGCCCATGCGGATCGATTGCTGGCGCCACCACTGAACGAAACCTTCATCCATCGTCAGACCCTCGCAAACGCCGTCCGGCTGACCACGGGTGAACTTGCCGATCTCGACGCACGGATCTCAAGAGCCCGCGACGAAACCCTGGCCCGGGAACTCGCCCTTTTTGAGCAATTATCGAAAGACGTCCTGGTGCAGACTGACGAGATCCGGGCGGCAGCCGCCGGCATTGCCGAGGTCGACGTCGTGGCAAGCCTTGCCCATCTTGCGCATGAAGACAATTACGTCAGACCGGTTGTCGATGACAGCCTGGCCTTTCCGATCGAGGGCGGGCGTCACCCTGTCGTCGAAAAAGCGCTGCAACGCGACGGCAAGGCTTTTGTGGCAAATGACTGTACCCTGAGCATGACCCGCGGCGAAGGGCAAGACGACGGTCTGATCTGGCTTGTCACCGGGCCGAACATGGCCGGCAAATCCACCTTTCTGCGACAAAATGCACTGATTGCGATCCTTGCCCAGGCGGGGGCCTTTGTTCCTGCAAAGTCCGCGCAAATTGGTGTGGCGGATCGGATCTTCTCCCGCGTCGGGGCCAGCGATGATCTCGCCCGGGGCCGGTCGACCTTTATGGTTGAGATGGTCGAAACCGCAGCCATTCTCAATCAGGCAACCGAACGCTCGCTTGTTATTCTGGATGAAATCGGGCGCGGCACGGCCACTTATGACGGGCTTTCGATTGCCTGGGCCTCGGTTGAACATCTGCATGACCGCAATCGATGCCGCACGCTGTTCGCGACCCATTATCACGAGCTTACAGGCCTTGAAGACCGCCTGCCCCGCCTGCAAAATACATCCATGCGCGTACGCTGTCGGCGCACAAGGGCGAGATCGAGGCCGAGGTGGTCTCCGCCGTGCCCCTC
>CAYSMJ010000097.1:0-10088 GCA_964432075.1 uncultured Caulobacterales bacterium
AATGCCGGAGCCAATGCCGGAGCCAATGCCGGAGCCGATGCCAGAACCAATGCCGGAGCCAATGCCAGAACCGATGCCGGTACCGATGCCAGAGCCGATGCCGGTACCGATGCCATCGGGCGCTGACGTGGATTTCCTCCTCGGTCAGCATGAAATATCGCAGCCTGTACCCATTGCTGACCCTGGGATTGAAATTTTTGCGGCCGCAGATGGTTACGTTCTACCAATGCTCAAGACCCTCACGGATGGGGACCCGCTGTTCGCCGATGGCTTCATCCAGAAAACCGTCACCAGCATTGGCGCGCACGGGCTTTCACCGAATGTTGCCCTCGTCAGCGGGACCAATCTCGCTTTCGTCGACGGCGATTCCCGTACGGATCCCCTTCTTGGAGGACAGGGACCGGATGATTTGCGTGGCGGTTCATTGATCGACCAGGCCCTGGAGACGGATAAAAATGACGGGGATATCCGCATCGATACCGTCTTCCGCGATAACAGTATCTGTCTGACAGTGCAGAATCTGGCTCTGGCACAAACAGACGGAGAACCGGTACGTCTTCGACTGGCAAATAGTGATGACCTTCCGTTCTGGATTTCTTCACTGGAACCTGGGCTTTACCTGATCGACCCGCCAGCGGGTATGGACCGGCTTGACCTCACGGTGATTGCAAGTCTTGCACAATCAATTGAGCGCGAGATCAGCGTATCGATCGACGCCCGTACAGGGATGATCGTCGAACCGGGCGCAACCAATTCTACCCTGGCTATGTCCTTTGCCGACCAGACAGAACGAGCCATTAACCAGTCTACCGAAACTGTAGAAACCGCGTTAGGTCGACTTTAACCAACGATCTTTATCCTTAAACTTACGGTTGGGAGAAACTGGCGTGGAATGCCTTTTTACAAAAGGCATTGTGATAGGTGGGCGCGATATGATCTTATGGGATAGAAACGGAATTTCCGGGCTGTCAGGGTCGGCGGTATTTTTATGCATGATGCTTACCGCCTGTGTCAGCGCTCCTGAGCCCTTGACCGAAGCCGAACAGCAAAATCACGCCCGGAATGTCGCCGACGGAATTATTCGCCCGGAACAGGAACCCATCGGTCCTGAAATTGATATTTATGAAGCGATGGCCCGGGCGATAAAATATAATCTCGACCAATGGGTTGAAGCGAAAGAGGCTGCCCTTCGCAGCGAAGAAGTTGAAACCGCGACCTGGGCCTTATTGCCACAACTTGTTGCCAATGGCGGATATGCTGGTCGGAACAACTTTTCCGGGGCAAGATCATCGGCACTCATAGGACCCCGCGAAATCGGGGCACAATCGCTTGTGCCGTCAACATCGTCAGAACGCGAAGTGGCGACCGGCGATCTGACGACGACCTGGAATATTCTTGACTTCGGTCTGTCTTATATCCGCGCGAAACAGGCCAATGATAATGTTCTGATCGCGCTGGAACGCCGACGCCGCATTGTCAACCAGCTCATTCAGGAAGTCCGCTCGGTTTACTGGCGGGCTGCCAGTGCGCAAACCCTGCTCGATCGCATCACCGAATTGAAAACCCTGACCGAAACAGCCCTTGACGAAAGCCGTGCTCTGGTTGAACGCAATGCAACACAACCGCTCGCAGCGCTCACCTATCAAAGGGAAATTCTGTCAATCAGGCGCGAAGTCCAACAATTGCAACGTCAGGTGCAGATTTCAAAGGCGCAGCTCTCAGCATTGATGAACGTTAAGCCAGGTACACAATACCGCATTGTTACTCCGGAGCGCCGCCCACCAGAATTCTCTGCCGCTCGCGATTTGGAGGCCCTTGGTGAGATTGCTTTTGCAAACCGGCCCGAGATGCGGGAATTGATTTATCAAAAACGGATCAATGAAAAAGAAAAGAAAGCCATTCTTCTCGAAGCGCTTCCAAGTCTGGAGCTTTATGGCGGACTGAATTATGATGCCAATGATTTTTTGTTTAACTCGAACTGGGTCACCTGGGGCTCGCGCACAAGCTGGGACCTGATCCAGGCGATCCGGCTGCCGCAACGTCGTCAGCAGATCAATGCGCAAAACGACTTGCTCAATTTTCAGAGCTATGCTTTAGGCATGGCAATTCTCACCCAATTGCATGTTTCGATCTGGCGGTTTGAGCTTCTCAAGGATGAACTCGAAGTGGCACAGGAATATGCCAACGTTCAGTCCCGCATTCTCGAACGCATCAGGGCTGCAGCCGACCGCCAGACCATATCGAAACAGACCCTGATCCGAGAGGAAATGAACGACCTGCTCGGGCAACTTCGATATGATATTGCCTATGCCGATATCGAAAATGCCTTCGCGACTATCTACACGACACTTGGCCTTGACCCGTTTCCGGGAGATATAACGGGTGCTGAAAATATAGGCACATTATCGCTTGCGCTCGAACAATTATGGAACGCACGCAGCGCACCGACCCGAAGCGTCGAAACAACACAGTCCACGGTAGAACGTTCCATCAAGGCCGTGTCGACAAAAAATGAAGGTAAGCAGACAGATGGTTGAACATCGCCTTGCGTCATTATGGGGGCTCACCGTCATTATCTTGATAATTTCCCAGGCCACTTTGCCGGTGGCGGCTCAAGCAGTATCTACAGGGGCAGAACCTCAAGGGAATGGACCGGCGAGCCAAACGATCCGTACCCGGGGAATCGTCAAGGCAGCAGAACGCGCGGTTCTTTCATCACCATTGTCAAACAGGATTGAAAAAATACCCTTCAAGCCGGGCATGGCGTTTGAAAAGGGTAATTCACTTGTTGTCTTTGACTGCCGTCGTGAAAACGCCCACAAACAGGGTGCATTTTCAGCCTACAAAGCGCGCAAGAACAAGGCAGCAAAGGATTCTGAACTGGTTGCCTTTAACGCAGCCGGGGCACTGGATGCTGAAATCTCGTCTGCAGAGCGCGATCAGGCACTCGCGGATTTTCAGGCTGCGACTGCCCGTGCGCAGGATTGTGAGATCGTTGCTCCCTATGGCGGCCGGGTCGTTTCCCGGCCGGTTGCGTTATACGAGACACCGCAAGCCGGAGACCCAATCCTTGAAATAGTCAGCACAGAACGCTACGAAATCTCTCTGATTGCACCGGCAGACTGGCTTGCATGGCTTGAGCCGGGCCAGCCATTTCGATTTATTGCCGAACATGGCGCTGGCGATTATGAGGCGAGCATCGCGAGGATTGGTGCGGTAGTCGACCCGGTCAGCCAGACCATTGACGTGATCGGCGAGATATCATCAGTCAATTCCAGGTTACGGGCGGGGCTTGCCGGGACGGCAATATTCTCGAAACCAGGGGAGTAAACCGCCGATGCAACCTGACAACACGCCAGAGCCGCTACCGCTGCCAACCGATATTCAGTCTATTGAAAAATCAAAAGCCCGCCGGTTTTCGTTACTGCTTGATCTTGAGGCAACGGCGCGTGCTGCGACATCCCACGTGGACCTGGCGCTGTCACTTGCCAATGACCCTAGGCGGCTTGTTGCCTATGAACAAGGCTTTGTCTTTCGCCGTCAAAGCGGCGGAAAACTTCAATGTCTTGCTATTAACGGCCAACCAACGGTAGATCGTTTTGTCCCGGTGGTTCAGATGGCAGAGGCGATCGCAAAATCGATCTGTCTTGAAAGAAATCCCGAGACAGCAAGCGCCTTTCGCCTCGAGTCAGTAGAGAGCACGTGGCAGGCGGAACAGGATACCTATCCTTTCCGTTACTGGGTCTGGCTTCCCGTTCGTCCACCAAATGCGACTAAAACAGATTTTCCGGCAGGGCTTATCGTGACGAGATCGCGTCCGTTTGAGGATGCTGATTTGATTATCCTGTCACGGATCACAGAGGCTTACGGCCACGCATGGGTCGCGTTACGTAACAAACCGGCAAAACAGTTTATCCGGCCAGGACTTGTATTATTTGCACTTATTTTCTTCTTCTCTGCATTAATGTTTGTGCCGGTTCCCTATACATTTGTTGCACCGGCGCAGGTCGTTGCGGCGGATCCGTTTAATGTCACGGTACCGATTGATGGCGTGATTGACGATGTTCTTGTTAACCCGAACGACGTGGTCGAAAATGGAACGGCCCTAGCACGTTTTGTTGATACAACGCTGGCCAACGAAGCCGAAATCGCCCGTGAAGAGCTGTCGGTTGCACAAGCCAAATCACAGAACATTAACCGATCCGCCATCGTTGATCCTGCCGAACGCCGGGAGCTGACAATCGCACAAGCCGAGGCCGACCTTGCCAGGGTCCGATTTGATTATGCCACGACGCAGCTCAGCGAGGTTGAAATAACCGCACCGGCGAGCGGCATTGTTCTGTTCAAAAGCAAGACCGAACTTACCGGTCAGCCAGTCACGACTGGCCAGAAAATCATGGAAATTGCAGACCCCGCCCGTGTGGAAGTCCGTATTGAAGTTAGCCCTGAAAATGCGCTTGCCCTTGAAGCCGGTGCCCGGGCAAATCTCTTCCTTGACACCGCACCACTTAAAACAATTCCCCTGCAGATAGATCGTGCGAATTTCACCCCCGAGATCCTGCCTGGAGATCGGATTTCCTACACGGCTTTCGCATCGCTGCTCAACAGCGACCAATCTGCAAACGCCCGGATCGGTCTGCGCGGCACCGCAAAAATCACATCGGGCCGGACGCGCCTTGGGCTTTGGCTCTTCAAACGCCCCATTGCGACGGTGCGCCGGCGCCTTGGGCTGTGAGGAGCGGGCCATGGCGCCAGATGAGATAACCCTGCCGCTTCTGCGCGCCGATCTGAGGCTTGTCACGCTCGCCCCTGAAGCCGATGAAGATGAGCGCTGGGCAATCTATGATCCACTGCGCCATACCTATCACCGGATCAATTTGCAAACCCTCGAGATTGTCAGGCACTGGACGCCCGGCCCCATTACTCAAAGTACCGATCATATTAATAAATCGAGCGGTATTCAGGTTTCTGTTGATCGCCTTGCCGAACTTCTTTCCTTCTTCGAGGCGCATGGTCTTGTCGATCATCAGGGATCGGCACTGACGTCAGCACTTGCTAAGCAGCGGGCAAAAAAGAAATCCGAGTCCCTGCGCAGGCTTATTCATGCCTATGTATTCCTGCGCATTCCGCTTTTCCGACCACAGCGTTTTCTTGATGCTCTGAAGCCCTGTACCCGGATTTTTTATACGCCAGCCTTCTGGATTGCGCTGTTCTGCCTGATCGGGCTGGAGGCCTATCTGGTTTCTCGTGACTGGGATCGGTTTATCTCTACCTTTTTTGGTTTCCTTTCCTGGGAAGGGGCGGCTGGTTACGGCCTTGCTCTTGTCATTGTAAAGATTGCCCATGAGTTCGGACATGCGCTTACGGCGACACGATATGGTTGCCGGGTCCCGGTGATGGGGATCGGCTTTCTTCTGATGTTCCCCATCCTTTTTACCGACACAACTGATGCCTGGCAGCTCACCGACAAGCGAAAACGCCTTGCGATCGCCTCTGCCGGAGTGGCTGCGGAGATCATTCTGGCCGTCTTTGCGACGCTGATGTGGTTCCTGCTCGCCGAAGGGGCCCTGAAGAGCATTCTGTTCTTCATTGCAACCACAAGCTGGATCCTCACGCTGTTCATAAACCTCAACCCGTTTATGCGGTTTGACGGATATTATTTGTTATCTGACCTTCTTGGCATTGATAATCTGCAGCCGCGTGCCAACGCAATGGGCCGCTGGGCCTTACGGGAGAGTCTTTTTCGGCCGGGCGAATCCCGGCCGGAATCCGTTGCCCCGAACACCGCCCGTTTGATGGTGATCTATGCCTATATATTATGGGTATACCGATTTTTTCTTTTTGTCGGAATCGCTCTGCTCCTGCACGGTTTTTTCATCAAAGCCATCGCCATATTTCTGGCCGCACTTGAAATTGGCTGGTTCATCGTGCTTCCCATCCTCAGTGAAATCCGGAAATGGCCGGCCCTGATTTCGCGTGGAAACAGGGTTCGAAGGGCCGCTTCCGGTCTGGCGTTTCTGGCTTGTGTAATGACCCTGGTTCTGCCGTGGCGTTCGGCTATTCTTGTTCCGGCCGTTCACCGTCCGGTCGAAACGACGGCGGTCTATGCCCCTTTTCCGGCCCGGCTTGAGAAATTAATGGTCGGAGCCGGAGAGCATGTCGGGGCGGGTGATCCTGTCGCCGTTTTTTCATCACCCTATCTTGACCTGCAGATCCGAGCAAACGACACCGAACGTCAGCTGCTTGCGAGCAGGCTCGGCCGTCTTGCCTCGGATCAAACTGACAGGGCCCAGCGGCTGATCATAGAACGTCAGCTTTATAAAGCTCAAAAGCGCCGGGAAGGGTTGAAAAAGCTGCAGGCAGATCTGGTCGTCAGGGCACCAATCGATGGAATCACCTATTCCCTTCCAAGAGGGCTCCGACCCGGCGACTGGATTGGACGCGACACACCGCTGCTGCGTCTTCATGAACCAGCACGCGGCGAAATCGTCGCTTTCATTGCCGAAGACGATATCAGCAATCTCAGAAGCGGCGGAAAAGCCCGTTTCTATCCGGATGACCCTGTCGGCAAACCCGTGTCGGCCAGCCTGGCGGATATTGCGCCCATTGGCCTTGCGCGTATCAACACCCCGCTGATCGCTTCGACATTCGGAGGGCCCCTGCCCGCGACCACCGGCGCTGATGGCTCGCCAGAGCCTGCCCGAGGCACGTTTGAAGCGGTTCTGATCGCTGACGGCCAAATCAGCCGGGAGGTCCGGGGATGGGTTCGTCTTGAAACAACGCGTTATAGCGTAGTGAGCGGGCTGGCCCGCCGGGCAACGGCCCTGTGGAACCGTGAAATCGGTCGCTGACATCACGTTCCGACTTGCCGGGCTTTTCTTTATGCGCCGATCCGATAGATTAAGGCCATGCCTGAGTTTAAGCCCGAAAGCAAATCAATCGAACAAAATGTCCCGCGCGAAAGGACGCGGCGGATGCCTCGAACCTTGTCGATTCTTCTGGTCGCGGCGGCTGGTATCAGTTTTGTCTCGTTGTTGGTTTTTGTTTTTCAGGACAATCTGTCGAAATATCTGATAAACCCGCGAACGCCGTTTCAGGCCTCTCCCGCGCCGCCAGCCCCCGATTACCGGACAGGCACACCCTGGCTTTTGCGACCCGACCCGCAGGGTGAAAAAGGAGTTGATCGCCCAATAATTTTTTACGTACACGGCACAAGTTATGACAAGAATAAAGGCTGGAATGCGCCCGTCAACGATCCCGAGTCGGATGTAATTCTCGAAACAATCCGTGTGCCAAATGAGCTTGGTCCCTTTGCCAGCCTTGGCGACGTCTTCGCCCCGCGCTATCGGCAGGCAACGCTTTTTACCCGTTTTACCCACAAATTCGACAGCCGGGCCGCGCTCGAACTTGCCTATTCCGATATCGCCCGGGCCTTTGAAGTCACGCTTGCCGAGACCAATCCCGACCGGCCAATCCTGCTTGTGGGCTATGAACAGGGCGCCCTGCACGTCGCGGGGCTGTTGACCCTGAGAGTTGCCGACAAACCCGACCTGGCGCGGCGAATTACGGCGGCCTATCTGATTGATCAAGCGCTGCCGCAAACCGCAATTGAAGGCCTTGGTTTGCCTAAGCCCGGGCTTTGTGAAGATAAAAGCACCTTTAATTGCATTATCGCCTATGTTCCGATTACGGAAAACAGTGGCATAAATGTTGCCGAACGACGCGCCCGTAGCTTTCGCTGGACCCGGGCCGGATCGCTGGCCTCCCTTGAATCCCCCCGTCTTGCCTGCGTCAATCCGCTGACCTGGACGACACAGATCGGCTATGTCGGCCCGGCAAACCACAAGGGTGCCGCATCGGCGACGGGGCTCAGACTGACACAAATGCCGGCCATTATCGATGGCGCTGTAGGGGCAGCCTGTGAAAATGGCCTGCTTCTTGTCGACCGCCCGAACAATCGGTTCCTTCAGGGCAAGCGCGGTTTTGGCCGGCAATGGCGGGCACAGCCCTTTAATCTCTTCTTTGCCGATCTTGAAGCCGATGCCCGTCGGCGGCTGGCCATTCATGGTCCGATACTCGCCGAAGCGGTGCGGAAACTTGAGCCCATCGGCGAGACAGTTGATTTGGGCAAAGCACCCATTAATAGGGTGCCAAACTGACAAATAGGAGCGCGCCATGACGTCCATCCGCAAAGTGGTGATCCCGGTCGCCGGGCTTGGCACACGGGTTTTACCGGCCACCAAGTCAACCCCGAAGGAAATGCTGACGGTCGTGGACCGCCCGCTGATCGATTACGTGGTTCGCGAAGCCCATGATGCCGGTATTGAACATGTCATTCTCGTCACGGGCCGCGGCAAAGGCGCGATCGAGGATTATTTCGACCATGCCTTTGAGCTTGAAGCCACGCTTGATGCCAAGAATAAGACAGCCATGCTTGAGGAGATTGTCGGCGCCCTGCCAGCCGCTGGCGCGATATCCTATACCCGTCAGCAGGCGCCGCTTGGTCTTGGCCATGCCGTCTGGTGTGCCCGTGAGCTTGTTGGCAATGAGCCTTTCGCGGTTTCCCTGCCCGATGAGATCGTCGCAACGAAACCGGGTTTCCTGAAACAGCTTGTTGACGCCTATGACAAAGTCGGCGGAAGCCTTGTTTCGGTTGAAGATGTTCCGCGCGCAGAGACGAAGAAATATGGCGTTGTTGATGCCGGCGAACGCAATGGCAACCTTGTCAGCATGCGTGGCATGGTGGAAAAACCGGAGCCCGAAGCCGCGCCGTCCACCTTACGCATCATAGGCCGGTATATTCTCCAGCCGGATATCTTTTCGCTGCTCGAAAACCAGGAACGCGGTGCCGGCGGCGAAATCCAGCTGACCGACGCCATGAACCGGATGGCAGCCGACAAGCCGTTCCATGCGGTTTTGTGTGAAGGCGAGATCCATGATTGCGGCTCAAAACTCGGCTGGCTTCAGGCCAATGTAAAGCTGGGCCTTGCCAACCCTGCCCTCGGCCCGGACCTTCGCAGTTACATCGAAAAACAGCTTTAGGCGGCGGCCGCAGCATCAGCCACGGTTGCGACGGGTTGCATCAGTCCGGCACGGTCTTTTTCGGAAATGCCGAGATAGGTCTCGGGTAGGCAAATCTTGTATTCAGTGCGCAGATCATCAAGCGGACGCTCCAGCCAGTGTTCGACATCAATAAGGTGGATCGGCCCGCAGGTCCGTCCGATCCGCCTTGCCTCATGAATGGCTTTGATGATCGGCAGGTCCGGCCGTTGCTTTTTCATCACCACCATGCCGCCAGCGACGATTGCGTACCAGGCATTATTGCCGGAAACCTCCCGTGTAACCGTCAGCAGGCACCCCTCGCCGAGCGCATCGCGGCCATAGCCGAGCAGGACATGCCAGATATCGTGCAGGGCGCCAAGATGGCAGAAAAACCGGGAATAGGCAGCATATCGATCGGCATTCAGATCATATCCCTTGCCCTCACCCACCGTCTTGATGCCTTCGGGCATGAACCCTGTTGCTTCCATATAGGAAAGATAGCCGCGCCCGAGACTTCCAGCCGGCAGACCGGCCAGATGATCGTAATCGGACAATATCTCTTCCAGCCGGATCGGCGTATCGACCACCCGCTTGCCATAGGGGGACTTGACAAAACGCTCGAAAAACCTCGCAAACGAGTTCCCTGCAAGCGAATCGGTAACGTCGAAAACATCCGACAGATTGTCCTTGTTCCGGCGCAGCCGCCAAAGCGCCTTGCCTGCCTTGGTAAAATCAAGCGGCGGCGGCTTCGGACACGGATAGCCAGCCATATACTGGGTCCAGGCCGGGTCATGGAGCCCATCGCCCGCGGGGGGCGCGGTGGCGCCTGGTTGATGTTCAGCCACGTCGACGGTCATGATTTGTGCCTGCCTATGCTTATCGGTCATTCTTTTGGCTTATATCCTAATCCGGACAGCCTGCCCCGCAAGGAAAAACCGGCGCTCCTGTCCATTGCCTCTTTCGGTTACCTGCGCTGTGCCCCTAGCCAGAGTGTGTGCCCAGCCTTAAGTCACCTCGTATGTCAAACCCAACACCACCGACCGGGT
>CAYSMJ010000098.1:0-10058 GCA_964432075.1 uncultured Caulobacterales bacterium
CGCGCTGTTCTTGCTGAAAGAGGCATATGACTACGCGACGGAATTGGCGAGAAGCGCATGGCCATCGGCGCGGACAAGAATAACGGGATTTTCCGGCGATACCGGGTCAAGGTCGTTGCGGGTCGGAAATCGCGCCTCGGGCCAGCCGGTTTCTATCCACCCGCGTCCATAGACAGTATCGCCCGGCTGTGTCTGGGTAACGGCCTGCGCCACCGCGGCAATTAGTGCAGATACTGAATCGACCGTATCAAGATTGAGTGTCAGCTCGCGTTCGCCAATGCCGCGCAGATGGGCATGCGCATCAACAAATCCCGGATATAAAAATCCATCCCCAAGATCGATGACCTCCGTATCCGGACTCCCAAGGGCCAGAACCTCATCGCGGCTGCCAACGGCGATAATTTTCGCGCCTCCAATTGCGACAGCGTCAACAATCGGTTGATCCGCAACGCCGGTGTAAATGCGCTGAGCGAGGAAAATCCGGTCAGCTGCCGGGACCCGGGACGTGTTTGGGCGTGCCTTTGTGCTGATCTCAACTTGCGGTGTGGATGAGGCCTCCTGATTACCACAGGCAACAAGCAGGCTGGCACAGACAAGGCCAATTCCCGCTTGGTTAAGGCGCGACAATCTGGAGAATAAGGCAAGGTTTGGGACCATCATCAGCTCCGCGCGGTTGCTTTTTCGCCGTCTGGAATGTCGCATTCGGGTGATGGCGTCAACTTTACGGTTGCAAGCCACCGCCGGCGAGGCTATTTCCCGGTTCCGCAAATCGTCAGGCGGTTTGCTGGGGCGTCGCCAAGTGGTAAGGCAGCGGTTTTTGGTATCGCTATTCCCAGGTTCGAATCCTGGCGCCCCAGCCATTTTCAGTCATCTTATCTTTCCGGCTACTGGCTCACCGGTCAGACGTACGGAAACCTTGTTTGGCATTCGCGAGCCACGCCATATGGCACGCACGCCAAGGGTTACGAATCGCACTGCGATGCTGATTTGTCATGGTCGTCGGCAAAACCGGGGTTGCAAAAGTTATAAATTAACGTAGTCTCCAACGTGGGTGCTAAATTGAACGTATTTTGGTTTTGATCGTTATTCAGCGTGTAGGGGTTTGTCACAGGAAATCACTGTACTGTCGGAAGATTTCCAGTCGGCGGCGCGGGTTTAAATTTACTTTGGCTACACCGTTGGGTTTGGGTTGGGGCGGACTGTGGATTTGATGCGACAGGCGAAGAGTTTGATGGCGCGGCGGGCTTGCGGCATTGCATTAATCGGGTCACGATAGGGAGACAATAGGGGGTAGGGGCAGGCTTTATGACGCTTACCATGCAAGCACGAGACAATTCTATGATTGTGCGTTTATATCGGCAGTGTCTGGCATTTGGTTGGTGAGGGCGTGCATCAAATAAAACGGGGTCCTGCAGTTAGCGTGATGAGAAAAATCCTGTCAGGTAACGGGGTCGGAACTCTTGCCGGGTCAAGCAGGACCGAATGGGTGATCGACAAATTGGTTTCCAGGCCGGGTAAATATCGCAGGAATTGTGGTTTTCTTGGCAGACTCGTCGACAAATATGTGGTTTAGCAGTAAAAGATGGCGGGTTACACGGGAACGGTGTTAAAACAGAACTGGAGTGCCACGCGGTGAGGCAAACAGGTGAGGCGAAGATGAAAAGACTTTTGATAACAGGATCCATGATGGCTCTGTTTGCAACGGCGGTGGTTCCGGCAAGTGCCCAGTTCCAGTCAGCCCTGCGAGAGAGCCAGGCCACTGCCGATGAGGCGAAACGTTCGCAACAGCGGATCAATGAGCTGGACACCGACACGGCGGAGCTCCTCAATCAGTTTCGCGCTGATCAGAAACAGCTTGATGCGTCGCGTCGGTATAACCGGTCGCTGGAACGCACCATTGAAAATCAGGATCGCCGTGTTTCCCGGCTTCAGGAAGACATCGACAATGTGTCCGGTCTCCAGCAGGCGGTTGAGCCGCTGATGGAAGACATGGTCGGGGCCTTTGAGCAATTTGTTGAAAATGATCTTCCCTTCAATCTTGAAGGGCCTACGGGTCGGCTGGCGCGGGCGACTCGCGTGCGCGAAACGCTTGAAGATCCCGCCAAATCAGCTGCGGAAAAATACCGGACAATTATTGAGGGCTACAAGCTTGAAAACGAATTCGGTCGCACGATGAATTATTACACCGGCGGCATCAATCTCGATGGGACCGAGATTGAAGGGGAATTTCTTCAGGTGGGCCGGGTTGAGCTGATTTTCAAAACAGCGGATGATTCGCTTCTGAAACGGTGGAACAACCAGACCAAGGCCTGGGAAGATCTGAACGCATCCTATGTGCCGGATATCAAAGTCGCCATGCGGATGGCCAAGGGTCAGATGGCACCGGGTCTGTTTGCCCTGCCGATGGCCAAAGCCAGCGCCGAATAAATTGAACACAGCGAGGAATACCCAGCCATGAAACTCTTGAAACTAGCAGGTCTTTCCATCTGTGCCGGCGTTGCGGCGATCAGCATGGATTTTGCCACGCCCTCATCGACCACGGCAACCGCTCAGGACCTGACGCTTGATCAGGTTCTTGAAGCGGTACGCGCAGAGCGCCGGTCGTCAGCCGAAGCCAACCGCGAACGTGAACAGCGTTTTCTGCGTGAGCGTAACCAGCAGCAGGGCCAGCTTGCCGAGGTGCGTCGCCAGAAAACAGCAGCTGAGAACAGGACGGATGAGCTTGAGGCCACCCGGGAAGCGAATACAACCCGGATCAATGAGCTGCAGACAGAGCTCGATGCTGCCAATGGTGAGTTCCGCGATTTGTTCGGGGCCGCAAGGTCTTCAGCTAATGAACTGAACCAGCAAATCAGAACGTCGCTGATCAGTGCGGAATTTCCGGGTCGCGGTGAACAGCTTTCCAAAACGGCGGCGAGTGAGCAATTGCCGGCAATTGAAGAGCTTGAGTATCTCTGGGATACTTACCTTCAGGAAATGGTGCAGCAGGCAAAGATTTCGACCTTCATGACGGACGTGGTCGGGCCGGACGGGGTTACCGCTGCAGAGCAAACGGAGGTGACCAGGGTTGGACCCTTCATCGCCTTTGCGGGCAACGAGTTTCTTGTCTACGAAGTCAATAGCGAGAACAATGCTGTTCTCAAGCGGCTCCAACGCCAGCCTACCGGTGGCAAGACGGCGCTTGCGGGTAATCTGAACAGTGCGGCCACAGGCAACATTGTCCGTGGACCGGTTGACCCGTCTCTGGGCGCGCTGCTTGCCCTGACGGTTGAGGCGCCGACGCTGCGCGAACGTATCGATCAGGGTGGCACGGTAGGGTACATTATTGTTGGGATTGCCATCCTTGGGATCCTGCTTGGTCTCTACAAGCTCGTAACGCTGACACTGACCAATGGGGCCGTCAGCTCGCAGGCGCGGTCAAAACGGATTTCCAAAGGCAATCCGCTCGGCCGTGTCATGACTGCCTACGAAAATACCAACACGTCGGACACCGAAACAGTTGCCCTGAAGCTTGAGGATGCGGTTCTGAAAGAGATCCCGCGGCTTGAGGGGGGGCTGAATTTCATCAAGGTCTTGGCTGCGGTCGCGCCGCTGATGGGGCTGCTCGGGACCGTGATCGGGATGATTCAGACCTTCCAGGCCATCACCCTGTTTGGTACCGGTGACCCGCAGATCATGGCCGGCGGTATTTCGGCTGCGCTTGTGACCACGGTCCTCGGTCTTGTTGCGGCAATTCCCCTCCTGTTCCTCCACGCTTTTGCCAGCGGTGCTGCGAAAAGCGTGACACAGACGCTTGAAGAAAAGGCGGCTGGCATTATCGCGGAGCACGCTGAAGGTCGCGGTTAAGTTAACCGGTAGTTGAAAGGAAAGTTTTGATGCCCGGTTATCTCAATCCTACACTGGCCTACGAAGCCCTTCTCGGGTTTCTGGCCGCCGGAGGGAACGTTCTTGTCATCATCATGGGTGTGACGTTTCTTATGTGGGCTTTCATCCTAGAGCGAATTATCTTCTGGACGACTGCGAAAGATGGGGTTCACATGCGGGCCCAGCGGGCCTGGGGCAATCGCGACGATCACAAGTCGTGGTACGCATTGGCTATCCGTGACAAGCTGCTTGCCGATGCCCGTGGCGAAACGGAGCGCTTCAACAGTTTTATCCGCGTTCTGGTTGCTGTAACGCCGCTACTGGGCTTGCTTGGAACGGTTACGGGGATGGTTGAGGTCTTTAACGTAATGGCTGCGACGGGGACGTCGAATGCCCGTCTCATGGCGGCGGGGATTTCCAAAGCGACAATCCCGACCATGGCCGGTCTTGTCGCCTCGCTGTCGGGTCTGATCTTCATCAACATGTTTGATCAGTATGCCAAAAAAGCGGACGCCAAGCTGGCTGAAGCGCTTGCTGTGAATTGAGGAGAGGCTCATGAGAAGACATCGCAGTGGCGACGAAGCCGGTGACGTGAATGTCACGCCGCTCCTCGATATCGTGTTCATCATGCTCATCTTTTTTATCGTGACGGCAACGTTCGTCCGTGAGCAAGGTATCGATGTCAATACACCGCAAAGTGACGACCAGACTGACTCCAAGCCGCCGCCCTCAATGGTATTATCGGTTCTTGAGAACGGCCTTGTGCGCGTTGATGCCGGCCGGACGATTGATCCTTATTCGGTCAAGAATACGATTGCGGAATTTATGGCGGCAAATCCGAACGGGGTTGTTCTTGTCAGCGCCGCTCCGGACTCAGCATCCGGCGTTTCGGTTGTCGTGATGGACCAGGCCCGACAAGGCGGTGCGACCGGTCGGTTGTCGCTGACCTTGCAGGCAGAGCAGTCAGGCGGTTGAGGAGGACTGACGGTGGACCCGCGGTTGATTTTTGCGGCTCGGGTCCAATGAATACACGCTGATCTGGTGAACTGGATCAGATGTTGCGCAGGGTGCAGACGACGGGGCTCAGGCCACACGGTGCCCAAGAAAAGTCAGGAATGGGATCGCCCGGATTGGCACCCGCAGGAGACAAAAGATGGTAAGGCGGCGAATAACGACAGGCCAGGGTGGCGGCGCGGATGATGACGTCAATGTCACACCGCTTCTCGACATTGTCTTCATCATGCTGATCTTTTTTATTGTCACATCAACCTTCGTGAAGGAACCGGGAATAGATCCGGTCCGACCGGAGGTACAAACGGCAGAACAGAAACGATTTGGAACAATTCTGATCGCCATCAGCGCCGATGACGAAATCTTTATCGACAAGGACGAAGTCGAACTCGACGGTGTTGGCCCGTATGTAGAACAGATTATGCGGGAAAACCCGAAGGCAACGGCGGTCATCCAGGCCGATGTTGATTCGACGTCCCGGATGCTTGTCGATGTGGTCAATGCTGTGCGGGACGCTGGAATGAATCAGGTCGCCGTGTCCGCAGACGACGCCTAGAGGAATCGGATTCGCTGGTGGCCAGAAACTACCGGCACACGGAAGGATTAAAACCATGGGTTCGCTTATTCGCTTGATAGTCGGTGTACCCGGTGCGATCATTGTGACGACCGGTCTGTTTTTGTTGATGAACTATCTCATCCAGCAAAATGCCGATCTGGAAGAAGAGCGCGATATCATCAAGATCGATATCAATGCCAAGGTTCCCGATGTTGATATTGTCGCTGATCTTTCAGAGCTTCAACGCCCGGTTCTGGACACGCCGCCACCGCCGCCGCCGGCAACCGTCGATCCGACAAATCGCCCTGCTATTGATGGCGTTCAGGCGGGCGCCATCCCCGATGTTGAAGTTGAAGTCGAAATTGGAGCCGGCTTCAACGCTGACCGCGATGCCCAGCCCCTGGTGCGGATTCCGCCGCAATATCCGGAACGCTGCATGGCGCGCGCATCCGCGTCTGAATATGTGGTTGTCCAGTTTGACGTGGATCCGACTGGTGTTCCGCGTAATATTGCTGCGATCGATTCTTCCAGCAGCTGTTTTGAACGGGCCGCCATGCGATCCGTCGAGCGCTGGAAGTATCAGCCGAAGATCGTTGGCAACGAAGCTCAGTGGCGCCGCGGGGTTGTTACCCGCGTGTCCTTTGAGCTTGCAGAGTAGGCGAAGTATGCGGTGACGGACGCCCTTCCGCCAGGGACACGTCAAAACGTTCCTGACACGACCCATTAACAGCGTCACATTCGGCGCGAAACGAATAGACGGACCAAGATGATGAAACGACTGACGCACTCCTTGATCCTCGCGGCCATGATGTCCACCGCTTCCTTTGGAACGACGACGGTCATGATTACACCCGCGGTTGTTGCGCAGGATGACGAGGATGAAGGGCGTCGCCGCAGCTCGGCGCCATCGCTTGATGCGAATGTCGCCAAGGTCGTGCAGGAAGCCATTAACATCACCGAATCGGAGCCGCCACAATATAGTCAGGCCATTCAGATGCTGAATGATCTGGAAGCCCAGCGTGGGGACCGTTTCAAGCCATATGACCGGGCGATCGTTAATCAGGTTCGGGGTGGGTTTAAGGCGCAGACAGAAGATTATCGTGGCGCCTTGCGCGATTTTCAGGCCGCGATCGATACGGGTTCGCTGCCTCCGGACACGGTGAACAGCCTGCGTTATGCTGTTGCCCAGCTGCAGTTCCAGCTTGAAAACTATGATGCTGCAATCGCCGGGCTGCAGCAGTGGCTCCGCACAGAAACTGACCCCCCGGCAAATGCTTACTACCTGTTGGCAATAGCCTATATTCAGACTGAGCGGTTCCGCCAGGCACAGGACCCCATGGAACGGGCCATTCGCTTGAAGGAAGAGAACGATAAGAACTGGTTTGATGCGCTAAATCTGATCTATTCCGAAAACAACGAGTATGGCAAACGTGCCGCTTTGCTTGAGCGAATGATTAATATCTGGCCGGAAGAGGATTCCTATTGGGCGCAGCTCGCGGGTTCCTATGCGGTCAATGGTGATGATGAAGAAGCGTTTTCGGTTCTTGAGGTGGCCTATCGGGCAGGTTTGATTTCTGAAGAAGCCCAGATCAAACAGCTCATTCAGTACTACTCTTTCTTTGACAACGCTTTCCGTGGGGCAAAATTGCTTGAGCGGGAAATGGCCGCCGGGGGTGTGTCGCGGACGGAAGATAACCTGATCCTTCTGTCGCAGCTATGGGATCAGTCGCGGGAAGCCAAAAAGGCAATTCCGATCCTTGAGGAGGCCGCAGAGAGCTCAGGCAAGGGCGAACTGTTTTTCCGACTCGGCCGCGTACTTGTGGCTGATGAGCAATGGGTCCGGGCAGAAAGTGCGTTGAACCGGTCCATTCGCAGTGGTCAGCTCAACCAAAAAGATCTGGCTACAGCCTATATGCTGCTTGGCAATGCGCGGTTCTCCCAGGCTGGTCCTGACGACATCGCGCAACGAAACCGCGCCAAGGAAGCTTTCCAGCAGGCCGCTCGATTTAGTTCAAGTCGGCGCGATGCAAACCGTTGGATCAATTATATCAATGAAGTCAACCGGGTACAGCGTTTGCAGGCAGAGGCCGAACGCGAACGGTTTGAGCAACTTTGCGAAGATACGCTCAGCCGCCTTGATGATGCACGCCGGATTAACCAGCTGCAGGGACGTCCGCTTGATGATCTGTCTCCCGCACTGACCGCCGACCTACTCGAATGCGGATATGATACAACTGGTAATCCGATCCCAGGGTCTGAAGCGGCCCGCCGGGCGGCAGAGGAAGAAAATACTGACGGCGACAGCAAGGATGCTGACGGTGAAACAACCGAGGAAGAGCCTGCCGAAGGCGAGGAATAAACCGGAACGACAGACATCCCTGCTGTAGGTTTCGGCACACGGGGTCTTTTATATGTAATCTTACCAAACGCGCCCCGTCTGTGGATGGGGCGTTTCTTGTTCCAAGGGTCGCAGGCGGCTAATACAGGCTTTGATTAAACGGCGTTTTGCCCGTTAAACCGTTGCATTATCAGGAGGAATAGCCTGTGTCTGATACGGATCGTCCGGTCCGCGCTGCCCTGGTCGCGATTGGCGATGAAATCCTGTCAGGGCGGACCCGTGAAGGGAATGCGCAAACGCTGGCCCGCTGGCTTGGTGCGCGCGGTGGTGATCTATGCGAGGTCCGGATAATTGGTGATGATGCGGTCCTGATTGGTGAAACTGTCCGAACCCTGATGCCGCTTTATACCCATATATTCACGTGTGGCGGTATTGGTCCGACCCATGATGATATCACCTTTGCGGCAATTGCTCAGGCGCTTGGGCAGCCCATGATTGTCAATACGCAGGCGATGGCACGGCTTGAGGCCTGGTACAGCGCCCAAAACCAGCCGATTACGCCAGAGCGTGCGCGTATGGCGGAGATGCCCGAAGGCGTCCGGCTAATTGAGAACAGCGCGTCGGGTGCGCCCGGCGTTGTACTTGATAATCTTTACATCATGGCCGGAGTACCGAGAATTTTCAGCGCCATGCTTGAGAGCCTTGATCAGGAAATCCCCCGCGCGGCCATTCGTCATTCGCGCGCGATTACAGCGCCCGGTTTGCCAGAGTCCCGGATTGCCGGTGCCCTGAACCGTCTTCAAACGGAATATCCGGATATTGCTGTCGGGTCCTATCCGATTGACGGCGACGAGAAGGGCGTAACGGTTGTCCTGCGTGGGATGGAGAGCGAGGCGTTGGATCAGCTGGCAGAAATCGTTGCCAACGAGATGCGATTGCTCGGTATTGAGCCTGCCTTTCGTGACCACACGGAGGCGTAAATCCGGAGGACGTCTGCAGAATTCGGGGCCGGCATAGGAACCATGATCAGGCCCCTTAAAAGCGATCGTACGTACGCCGTTGTTCCCCCCGGGAAAATCAACGCGATTTGCCGGAAAGTAAATGCAGTCTGGGCCATTGGAACAATCCTGGCTTTCAATATCACAAAGCAATGGCACCCTGAATATATTTCAGCCGTGAAAGAAATCATAGATCCGCTGGGCAAGTGCATCGGATATGCCTTCCACGGCCGCAAGGTCAGAGGCCTTGGCCCGGGCAATCGCTTTGGCGGAGCCAAAATGATTGAGCAGGGCCCGTTTCCGGCTCGCGCCGACGCCCGGAATATCATCAAGCGGATTGGCACTGACCGCTTTCTTGCGTTTTGCCCGGTGCGCTGAAATGGCAAATCTGTGTGCCTCATCACGCAAGCGTTGCAGGTAGAACAGGGCCGGGTCCCGCGGCGCGATCAGGAAGGGATCGCGGCCGGGCATGAAAATCTGTTCCGCCACGGCCCCCATGGTCCGGTCGGCGCTTTTCTGGCCGCGTTCATTTTCGCGTTTTGGCTTTGCGATCGAGACAATCCGGGGACAGACAACCGGGCTCTGATCCGACGAGGCGCAGTCTGCTTCATTGGTCCCGAAGACCTCACCTGCTGGCTGAACCGTTCCGTGCCTGTCGGTGGGTACTGACAGTCCCAGTTCGGCCATAACATCAAGCGCCGCTGAAAGCTGGCCCTTGCCCCCGTCAAGCACGATCAGATCCGGCCACTCGGCCGCCCCCTCTGCCTCCTCCTTCATCAACCGGGCAAACCGTCGACGCAAGACTTCGCGCATCATGCCAAAATCATCACCGGGCGACAGACTTTCTTCCTTGATATTAAACTTGCGGTACTGATTTTTCATCAAGCCCTCACGCCCGGCAACAATCATGCCGCCAACGGCGTTTGCGCCCTGGATATGGGAGTTGTCATAAACTTCGACCCGTTCGGGGGGGTCCTCCAGCCCGAAAACACGCGCCAGCGCGGCAAGGTTTTTCACCTGGCTTGCGCTTTCGGCGAGGCGACGCGACAGGGCTTCGCGGGCATTCATTTCGGCGGCGTTCAGAACATCACGCTTGGCCCCACGCTGTGGCGCTGTGATCACAACTTTGCGATCGGTCTTCAGGCTCAGCGCTTCGCAAAGAAGCTCATCCTGGCTTGGCGCGATGCTTGTCAGAATCAGAGGCGGTGGCTCGCGTTTATCGTAAAACTGGGCGATAAAGGCACCCAGAATATCCGGGTCCGTCTCTTCCTTGTCATGGCGGGGGGAAAAA
>CAYSMJ010000099.1:0-9888 GCA_964432075.1 uncultured Caulobacterales bacterium
GGGAAGGAAACATATGCCCGCCGGTGCCACCCGCACCAATCACGATCGGACCGGTATAGGGAGACTGCTGGTCAACTGCCATCAGGCCAGCACCTCTCGGCGGCGGGTAATCAAGCCGGTCTGGCCGGCCTGACGGCGCGTCAGGGCAAGGATACAGCCGACCGTAAAAGCCGTGGCGATCAGGGATGAGCCGCCATAGGAAATAAATGGCAGCGTCATGCCCTTGGCCGGTAGTGCCCGCAGATTGACGCCGATATTGATGATCGCCTGAAACCCGATCACCGCCGCCAGCCCACAAATCGCACACTGCACAAAAACGCTGCGCGCCAACAAAGCCCGCAAAAAGGCCCGGACGACAAAGGTCAGAAAAAGCAGGATGATAACGGCACAGAAAAAGAAGCCGAATTCCTCACCGCCAACCGCAAAGATAAAATCAGCGTGCGCATCGGGCAGTGAATGTTTTACCGACGCCTCCGCGGCGCCTTTGCCAAAAGGCCCGCCGCTGGCAATCGCCTCCACCGCCTTGTCAACCTGGTAATTATCTCCCGCCTCCGGCTTGAGAAAACCATCGATACGGTCCGCCACATGGGGCATCAGTCTGTAGGCGGTAAAAAATGCACCCATGCCCAGAAGGGCAAGCAGACCCAGCCAGAGCCAGCTCCAGCCGGCGATAAAGAACATCACCGACCAGACCATGGTGACCAGCATCCATTGTCCGACATCGGGCTGAAGCAAAAGGAGCGCTGAGAGCACCAGATAAAGACCAAGCGCAATAAGACCGCCCGGAAACGCCTTGTCGCGCGCGCCTTCTGCCAGCATCCACGCCGCAGCAATGACAAATCCGCTCTTGGCAAATTCCGAAGGCTGCCAAAGCAGCGGACCGAGATCCAGCCAGCGTTTTGCCCCATTGATTTCAGACCCGGCAACCTGAACAGCGATCAAGCCCATCAAGGCGCCCACAAAAACAAGCACACCGACGCGGCGCACCTGAAGCGGCGTGAGCAGCGACATCCCCACCATCACCCCGACGGCAGGCACAAGGAAAATCAGCTGGCGGATGGTAAAATGAAACACATCCACATGGGAGAGGCGCGAAGCAGTAACCGGGCCGGCTGCCATAATCAGGGACAGGCCGATCCCGATAATGACTCCGACAATCGCGAGGTTGACATGGTCTACCGACCACCACCACCGGCCAAACAGGCCCGCATCCAGTCTTGACGGCTTTTTCATGGCTGGCCCTCCTTTCCGCTTACGCGGCTGCCCCCTTGGATTCGATCAGTTTTTCAACATGATCACGGAACTGATTGCCACGATCCTCAAAGTTCAGGAACTGGTCAAAGGACGCAGCGGCTGGCGATAACAGGACAACACCTTCTTTTACCGTCTCGGCATAGGCATTCTGAAACGCCCGATCCGTCGCCTCGGCCATCGTAGTATGCAGCGAAACCGGCACCCGGCCATTGATCTGCGACTGGAAGAGGTCTGCCGCCTCACCGTAAAGATAGGCCTTACGAACCCGGTCAAGACAGGCCAGCACATCAGCAATGCCACCATCCTTAGGCTGACCACCGGCAATCCAGTGTACCGCGTCGAAACAGCTGATGGCTCGCGCAACCGCATCCGCATTGGTGGCCTTGGAATCGTTTATGAAAATCACATGGCCAAACCGGCCGACCTGTTCCATCCGGTGAGGCAGGCCCTTGAACTTGCCCATGGCGAGAACGGCCACGGGCGGGGAAACGCCAAGACGCATGACGGTGGCAAGGGCCGCAGCAGCGTTTTGATGGTTGTGCTGACCACGCAATGCCGGCACCTTCGGAATGTCCCCGTCCCGGCTTGTCTTGTGCTCAAGATTGTGAAACAGCCCACCCCCGAGCGCAAATACGCCATTGCCCAACGTGCCGGTCGCCGAAATCGGCGTGACGGTCATCGCTCCGCGTGCTGTCATCTCGGTACAAACCGACTGACTAATTTCGTCGTCAACACCGATGATCGCATGGTCGCCTGCGCCCTGCCGCGCAAAAATCCGCCGTTTGGCCGCCACATAGCCCTCCATTGACCCATGGCGGTCGAGATGGTCCGGACTGATATTGAGAAAGACGCTAATGGTCGGTTTCAGGCTGTCGATCAGGTCCAGCTGGAAGGAAGACAATTCAAGCACATAGACAATATGCTCTTCCAGATCGGGAAGCGCCAAAATCGGTGCACCGATATTCCCGCCTTCATGCACACGATGACCGGTCTCGCGCAGGATTTGCGCAATCAGCGCCGTTGTCGTCGATTTGCCATTGGACCCGGTGATCGCAACCACAGCGGGCGGTTGATCGCCTTTGAAAGCACTGACGGCGCGGGCAAAAAGCTCGCCATCACCGATGACCGGCACCTTGTGAGCCCGAGCTTTCTTCACAACTATATGGGGCTCAGGATGGGTCAGCGGCACGCCGGGGCTGAGCACAAGGCCGGCAAGTGCGTCCCAGGGCCATTCCTTCGGATGGCTGGCGCGATATTCCGTATTTTGAGTCTTTTCGCGGACAGACGGTTTTTCGTCCCACGAATAGACCTCCGCACCCGAGTGAACGAGCGCATCAGCCGACGCAATACCGGTCAGTCCAAGACCGAAAACCGCGTATTTCTCTCCTTTGACGCTCGGAATGGTGATCACGCTTTTTCCCTCTCAGCGTAACTTCAGCGTTGCAAGACCGATCATCGCGAGAATGACGGCAATGATCCAGAATCGGATGACAATGGTGGATTCCTTCCAGCCGAGCTGTTCGAAATGATGGTGAATTGGTGCCATTTTGAAGACCCGTTTGCCGAAAAGCTTGAACGAGGCGATCTGGATCATCACCGACAGCCCTTCAAGAACAAACAGCCCACCGACAATTGCCAGCACGATTTCATGTTTTGTTGCTACCGCAATCGCGCCGATGGCACCGCCAAGCGCAAGCGAGCCGGTGTCACCCATGAAGATCATGGCCGGAGGCGCATTGAACCATAGGAATCCCAGCCCGGCGCCGATGATTGCACCACAGATCACGGCAAGCTCGCCCGTTCCCGGGACATAGGGGACTTGCAGATATTCCGCGTAGATTACATTGCCGACAAGATAAGCGATCAGCGCATAGGTCGCTGCGGCGATCATCACCGGCACCGTCGCCAGCCCGTCAAGCCCGTCAGTCAGATTGACTGTATTCGACGCACCGACAATAACAAATGCCGCAAACGGGATGAATCCCAACCCGAGGGGAATAAAAAATTCCTTGAAAAACGGGACGGGTACGGACGTGGCAAGGCCAGCTGGCGCGCCTTCGGTGCCGGCCAGAACATGCATGCACAAAAATCCCGCCACAAGTGCCACGGCAAACTGAACGAGAAGTTTCGTACTTCCCACAATGCCGCCGGCATCCTGTTTTGTGACCTTGGCATAGTCATCAAGAAAGCCGAGCAGGCCAAATGCGGCCGTCACCATCATGACGATCCAGACATAGGGATTGTCGAGCCTTGCCCAGAGAAACACCGCCACATTCAGCGACAACAAAATCAGGACCCCGCCCATGGTCGGCGTACCGGATTTTTCAATAATATGCCGCTGCGGACCATCTTCGCGAATCGGCTGGCCCTTGCCCTGGACACGGCGCATCCACGAAATCAGGCCCGGCCCGAGGATAAAGGCGATGAACAGGGCTGTCATCACTGCCCCGCCCGTTCGGAAGGTCAGATAACGGAAAACGTTAAATAGCTGAAACTGATCAGAATACGGAACAAGTAGATGATACAACATTGCCCAGGCAAACTCTTTGTTCGGGCCGGGTGAATATGCCCGGCGGCGATTGACTACTCCTCTGCTTCGGGCCAATCGGCAATGGCTCTGGCAATCGCCTGAACCCCGGAAGCATTGGAGCCTTTGACCATAACTATGTCACCGTCGTGAAGGCTCCCGGTTATTTTTTGGGTAAGTGCCGGAATGTCCGGCGAAAATTCGGCACGCAAGGGCGTCGGCAGAGCGTCCCAAAGGGGCTTCATGCCCGCGCCGCTTGCAAAAACCTGCGTCACACCGGCCTGTTCGATTGGCGCGACAAGGGCCGCATGGAGCGCCGGACCGGTCGGTCCAAGCTCAAGCATTTCGCCCAGAACGGCGATTCGCCGACCGCCGGGCTTTGGCTTGGCAGCCCCCAGAAGGCTCAAGCCGGCGGCCATCGAGGCCGGGTTGGCATTATAGCTTTCATCAATCAAGGTAACGACACCGCCGCCCGGCAGGCGATGGCGCGAGCGCTGTCCGCGCCCGTCCGCTGCCCGAAAATCAGTCAGGGCCGGGATGACAACCTCCTCCGGCGCTCCAACACTCAGCACAGCAAGAATTGCCGAGAGGGCGTTCAGTGCCTGGTGACGGCCCGGGGCTCCGAGCGTGAAAGAGACTGTCCGCTCGCCGTAGCGTGCCGTAACACTCTGGCTTTCCCCGTCCGCCCCCGGCGTTGCGTCAAGCAATTGCAGATCAGCCGATGGGCTCTCGCCAAAAGTCAGAACGCGCCCTGCCACGGAGAGATCAGCGCGTTTGCGCAACAGGGGGTAATAGGCATTATCGACCGGCAGGATTGCCGTGCCGCCGGGTTTGATCCCGGTCAGGATTTCCGCTTTCGCTTCGGCGATACCTTCGACTGAGTCAAAGAATTCAAGATGGGCTTCACCGACCGTGGTGATAATGGCTGCATGGGGACGGACCAGATCCACCAGGGGTGTGATCTCACCCGCATGGTTCATTCCGATTTCAAAAACTGCATAGCGCGAGGTCATTGGCAGGCTTGCCAGGGTCAGCGGAACACCAAGATGATTGTTGAAACTACGGTCTGCGGCGTGAACGTCGCCCGCCGCAGCCAGCATGGCCCGCATCATTTCCTTGGTGCTGGTCTTGCCGGCACTGCCCGTAACGGCGATCCGTTTCCCGAAATTCCGCAGGCGGGCAGCCCGCGCCAGATCGCGCAGACCTTCCATGGTGTCGCGAACAACAAGAAACGGCTTGCCTTCGGGCGCCCGGTCCGGCGCGCGGGCAACAAGGGCCGCTGCCGCCCCGGCCTCAAATGCCTGTTGGATAAAATCATGACCGTCACGGATATTCTTGATAGCAACAAAAATTTCGCCCGGGTTCAGAGTTCGACTATCGATCGAAAGGCCACAGGCACGCCATTCCTCCGCCTCCCACCGATCCGGATCACCGCCCCGCGAACATAACATGCCACCGGTTGCCGATGCTGCTTCAAAGGCCGTCCAAAGAGGTTTTTTCATCATCTCATCTCCCAATTGCCTTACCCTCGACCGGTCCCCACCAGTTTACGCACCACTTCAACATCATCGAACGGTAGGGTCACGCCTCCGGTGGTTTGTCCCGTTTCATGGCCTTTCCCCAGAACCATCAGAACATCGCCTGATTGCAGCATGCCAATCGCTTCGTCTATTGCCGTCGCACGATCCCCGATATTCATCGCTTCCGGCGCGCCTTCCAGAATCTCCCTGCGGATATCGTCCGGGTTTTCCGAGCGCGGATTGTCATCGGCAAGGATTACAATATCAGCATGAGCTGCAGCGGCCCGGCCCATAAGCGGGCGTTTTGCCCGATCACGGTCTCCCCCTGCGCCAATAATCGCGATCAGCCGAACGCTTGTGTGCGCTCGCGCAGCCTTGAGAACAGTGCTGACAGCATCCGGTGTATGCGCATAATCGACATAAATACCGGCACCCGCATGAAGCCCCGCCTGCATCATCCGCCCCGGCACACCGGCCAGATCGCCAAGACAGGGCAAAACCTGCTCACTGGAAAACCCGGCGGCGATGACAAGACCGCAAGCACAAAGAGCATTTTCCGCCTGAAACGCGCCCAGCAAGGGGACATTCAGTTCATATTGATCGCCATGGGCCTCGACAATGAGATCAAGCCCTGCCGTCTTTGAAGTGATCTTCACGATCCGCAGATCGCGCCCTGCCCTGCCTACGGTCATGAATTTGGCTGTCGGAATACCGGGCGCAGCCATCAAATCATGGGCCCCGGCTCCGTCCATATTGATGATGACATGCCCGTCCGCCTCAAGAAGGTCGGTAAAAAGACGTTTTTTTGCAGCAAAATAGTCTTTGAAATCCTTGTGATAATCGAGATGATCCTGGGTGATATTGGTAAAGGCTGCCGCCTCGAAACGCAGCCCATCCGCCCGGTATTGTGCAAGTCCATGACTTGAAACCTCCATCACCATATGGCTGCATCCGGCCTGTGTTGCCTCGTTCAAGGCCCGGTGAAGCGTGACGGGGTCAGGGGTTGTGTGACTGAGCGGGCGGTGCCAGGGCTCGCCCTCGCCCTCAACATCGATCCCGAGCGTGCCGAGGGAGCCCCCGCGCGCACCAAGAGCCGACAGAATCTGGCGGGCAAAAACAGCGGTTGAAGTCTTGCCATTGGTGCCCGTGACACCCGCGAGGAAGGCCGGTCTGCCGGTATGAAACCGGCTTGCCATCTCCGCCAGCGCAAGACGCGGTTCCGGGTGCTCAATCACGGCAACATCACACCCCGCCGGAATTGGTGCGCCTTCATATGTCAGTATGGCAACGGCACCGGCCTCAAGGGCAGAGGGGATAAATTCTGCCCCGTCAAGCGCCGTGCCCTTCAGCGCCACAAACAAGAACCCTGCCCGAACCTCGCGGCTATCAGCCGTTATGCCGTGGACCTCCGGATCGGGATCAATATCTTTTTTCAGGAGGTCCGAGAGCCGCTTCATGACACCACGCCCGTTAATTCTGCGGCAGGTCGGCCAGAGCGAGTGAAGTCGCTGACGGCGCCTGCGGATAACCAATTGCCTTTGGCGCGAGGAAAGCTTCAAGGGCCTTGCCCTCATTTGCAATTGGCAGCCCGAGAACCGGGGCCAACCGCTCGACAAGATCATGAAATGCCGGCGCGGCGGTCCATCCGGCCGTCGCATAACCGTGGGTGTCCTTGGTAGGCTGCGGATTATCGAGCGAGATCAGAACCGCATAGCGCGGCGCATAGCCCGGAAAGGCCCCGACAAAACTTGAAATCCGTGCATTCTTGAGATAACCACCCTGACCGGGCTTATCGGCAGTTGCTGTTTTGCCAATGGGAAAATATCCATCCACCTCGGCCCGCCCGGCCGTGCCATTGACCACCGTCCGTCGCAGGATCCGCCGCATGGCGGCAACCGTTTCCAGCGAGAACACGCGATGACCCTGAACCGGGCGCGGTTCGGTTGTTCGTGACAGGAAGGTCGGTACCCGGTAAACACCATCATTGATGGTGGCGGCAAAGCCCGCCAGTAAATGCAGCGGCGTTACCGCAATCCCGTGGCCATAGCTGACCGTCGCCGCTTCAACAGGCCCCCATTTTGCGGGCAGATCCGGCTGGCGCCTTTCGCGCAGTTCGATCGGCAGAAAATCAAAAAAGCCGAGCAAGGACAGATATTCCTGCTGGCGTTCGGGGCCCAGTTCAACAGCCATCCGCGCAACACCGATATTGGACGAATGCTGGATAACTTCAGACAGGGTCAAGACCCGGTTTTTGCCGTGGAAGTCCTTGACCGTAAAACCACCACCAACCGGAAAACCACCCCGCGCGTCATAAGGTGTTTCTTCCGTGGCAAGACCCGCCTCCATGGTAGATGCGGCCGTGATCACCTTGAAGGCCGAGCCAAGATCGTAACGGTCATAGGTAAACCGGTTACGCCGATGGGCCGTGGGCGCTCCGACCGGATCATTCAGGTTGAATTCAGGAAAACTGGCCATGGCGATGACCTCGCCAGTAAACACGTCAAGAACGCCGCCCCAGGCCGCTTGGGCCGAGAATTCCTCCATCCGGTTACTGAGCACCTGCTCAAGGATGAGTTGGGCCCGCACATCAATCGACGCAACGAGCGGTCCTTCTTTGCTTTTCCGGTCAAGCACATATTCAAGACCCGAGATCCCACCCTCATTGGCCTTTGCTGCGCCACCTTCCACATAACCGATCAGGTGCGGGGCAAGACCATCCTGCGGATAATACCGGTGGGCGCGTTGGGAAAAGATCACACCCGGCAGGCCAAGCGCAAACACGGCCGCCTGCTCTCGCGGTGTCAGGTCAGAGCGCACCTCGGCATATCGGCCCGCTTCGAGTTTTTTCCGCAACCAGTCCCGATCAAGCCCGTCAAGCACCCCGGCGAGGGCATTTACCGTTTCGTCAACATCCCACACGGCCTTGCCATTCACTTCCAGCGCATTGGTCGGCAGGTTTGTGGCAAGCAAAACGCCATTGCGGTCAATGATTTCGGGTCGTGGCCAGTCAGGCGCTGCGCCCGCAAGACGCGGCACCGCCTCAGCGATGCCGGTAAAGGAAATATCCCCAAGCCGCACCAGCAAGCCGGCAAAAACAATCACAAAGCAGCTTGCAACCATCCCGATCCGCACGCGTGCCCGGCGGTCGCTCTGCCGACTGATCGTTGTTGCAGATACATTCCCCTCACCGGCAAGATAACCAAAGGGTCGCGCCAGCATTTTGATGTCAGCACATCCGTAAATGGCGCGAACTTGCGGGCGCGGGCGCCGCCGGAACATAATCTTCATTGCGCTGCACTCCCCATATCACCGATCAGGGTCGCAATTGCGCTCATATCTTCTGACGACCAGGCGTTTCGGGGGCCTCGTCCGGTATCGCTTGCGACACCGACGGCAGCCAGAAATTCCTGGCTTGAAAGGAACTGGCGCCCGGAGGCCGGACGCAGCGGCGTCATCTCGCGTGCGATTTTCTCAAGCCGGTCAGGGCTTTCAAGATAGGCAAGTTCCGCCCGCAAGATCTGGATACGACGCAACTCGTCGGCTTTTGCCTGCTCAAGATAGGTGATATCGTCGCGAACCGCGCGAACGGAAACCTCGGCGCGATATCGTCCGGCCGAAGCAATGGCGAGGAGAATACAGAATACAAGGCTTGCAAGACGTAGCATCAAACAGTCTCCAGAATAGGCAGGTTGAGAGCACAAAGGTCAGGGGAAAAGGACAGTTCGGGCAGACCGGCAAAAGCTGCATCCGACCCCCCACGGGCGGGAAATTCGGTCCGCAGCCCCCAGCGCAATTGTGCCGAGCGGGCGCGTGGATTGCGCTCGATTTCATCTGCTTGTGGCTCAATGGCCTTACGCACCGGCTGCTCAAAGGTTGGGGCGCGGCGTTCAGCAAGCGGCTCATGACGTGAGGCGGTGTCGGCGCGGCCTGTGCGATCAGCAAAAAAACGCTTCACAATCCGCGCTTCCAGTGAATGAAAGGTGACGACCACAAGCCGGCCCACCGGTTTCAGGATCTTCTCGGCGGCAATCAGGCCTCGGACAAGCTCGCCAAGCTCATCATTAACGAAAATCCTCAAGGCCTGAAAAATCCGGGTCGCCGGATGAATCGGCTTTGCGCCCCTGCGTCGCGCCGCATGGGGCGACGGGCTGGCGCCCTCAATGATCTTCACCAAAGCGCCCGTGCTGTCGATCCGAGCTTCATCACGCGCACGGACAATAGCCCGGGCCAGGGGGGCTGCCCGATTTTCCTCACCATAAACCCTGAAAATCAGCTTGAGGTCATCAGCACTCGCCACCGCCAACACGTCGGCGGCATCGGGCCGCCCGCCATCCATCCGCATGGAAAGCGGTCCGTCAAAACGGAAGGAAAACCCCCGGTCACCCTGATCCAGCTGCATTGATGAGACACCGACATCAAAAACGACACCGTCAACCGACGCGGCGCCGAGATGATCAGCGAGGGCGGAAAATGGTGCCTTGACGAGGCTCACACGGTCGCCCAGGCCGGTGATGCGGGCTGGCGCAGCGGCAATCGCGGCCGGGTCACGGTCAAAACCGATCAGCCGCCCGGCCCCCGCCGCCAGGA
>CAYSMJ010000100.1:0-9777 GCA_964432075.1 uncultured Caulobacterales bacterium
ATCCAGCCCGCCTGGAAGCCGGCGGCCAGCGCCAGGGCGGCAAAGGCCAGCGGCAGGCTCGCTTCGCCCGCCTGGTGGCCAAGCACCACAAGTGAAACGGCGCGCCCGCGCTGGGCCGCAAACCATCGGCCCGTGGCCGTCAGGGCAATATGGGTCATCATCCCCTGGCCAAACAGACGCAGGAGGTAGATAGCGAGGGTCAGGACGATAACCGACGGTGCAAACGCTGCGGCGAGGCATGCAAACCCCAACACCGGCGCACACAACATAATTGTCCGGGCCTCGGGCATCCTGTCGACAATCCGCCCGAGAAAAGGAAGCGTAAGGGCGCTCATCAGGGTCGCCACCATATAAAGCCGCCCAAAGCTGCCATGGCTCAGGCCAAACCGGTCCTGCCATTCGCCAATGGAGGCGGAGATAAAAAAAGTTTGCCCGAAACTCGATATAAAGGTGAGCAAAAACCCCCCGCCAATCCAGCGGGCATTGGTGCGCAAAAATGAGATCATGTGATGGTGGTGTACCCGGCCCGGCCAAGCCTGTCTGCTATCCCGGGCACCGCGCCGGGAAAATAACCCGACATCCCAACATTTGTTATCTCTGTGGTGTCTCTGGAGCAAACAAAAATTGTGGAGGGCAGCAAAAATAGGTGTCCTGTATCTGATGATCCGCGCGATGCGGCTGACTGGCTGCGGCGACGCGGGGCCAGCGGCCGACCGCCGCAGCCCTATCATTTTTGAGGCCATGTAGAGCGACGCGGGTCTGGGGGATGTGATCACGTGTCCGGTCTGGCCACGCCAAACCCCTCGCCCGGGGGCGAAAATCGCCGATATCACCGTTTATGGCCGGGGTCATGATCGCGGCCTTTGTCACGGGTGATATTCCCCGCTCTAGGATCGGGTTTCTTCGGTTCCAGGCCTTCCGAACCGGAAGTGTTATCATCGGGTGAGCGGTCGGTTTACAGTTGAGGAGGCGCTGGCAAACGCGCGACGGTTAAGCCCGCGTTTCCACTGCTGCAACCTCAGGGGCGTGGCGGTGAGCATAGCTCGATGGGTTCTTCAATGGCAGATCGACCATCCGCCGGACCGCAAGGCGGGCGCGCCGGGCAATGTCCGGGTCCACCGTGACTTCATGCTCATCGGTTTCAAGGGCCCGAAGGATGCCGGGCAGGGTAATCCGTTTCATGTGCGGACACAGATTGCACGGACGGGTAAAATTCACGTCCGGATTTTCCGCCGCCACATTATCCGACATGGAACATTCCGTAATCAGCACAACATCTTTCGGCTTGTTATCACTCACATAATTGCTCATGCCGCTTGTCGAGCCAGCAAAGTCAGCCGCAGCCAGAACATCCGGCGGGCATTCCGGGTGGGCGAGGATGATTACGCCCGGCGTTGCCGCACGCATCTCTTCGATATCCTCGACGCTAAACTGTTCGTGGACCTCGCATGAGCCGGCCCAGGTGATGACCTTGATATCGGTCATCGCCGCGACATTGCGTGCAAGATATTGGTCAGGGATCAGAATGACCTGATCGGTACCCCATTGCGCACAGATGTGCTCAACAATTTCAACCGCATTGGACGAGGTGCAGCATATATCGGTCTCGGCTTTGACGTCAGCGGTTGTGTTCACATAGGTCACGACCGGTGTGCCGGGATATTTTTCTTTGAGCAGACGTATGTCAGCGCCGGTAATCGAGCTTGCCAGCGAACAGCCGGCCCGCAGGTCAGGGATCAGAACGGTCTTTTCAGGGGCGAGAATTTTCGAGGTTTCTGCCATGAAGTGGACGCCCGCCTGGACGATGATATCGGCGTCCGTTTTGGCCGCTTCCCGCGCGAGCGCGAGGGAGTCGCCCATGAAATCACCGACACAGTGAAAAATTTCCGGCGTCATATAATTATGGGCAAGGATAACAGCATTTTTCTCGCGCTTCAGGTCATTGATGGCCGCGATATATGGGGCATGAAGCTGCCATTCAAAGACCGGGATAAACTTCGCAACCCGATCGTAAAGGGCGTCGGTCTTTGCCTTGACAGCCTCTGTGTAGGGCAGGCCGGGACGTGTCTGGCGCCGACGATTATCCAACAGGGTTACGCTGCCGGTGGTATCGGGTAATGCGATATCAGCTTCAAAAGCGGTCATGGGCTCGCTTCCTCTCTTTTTGCCCGCATTTGCGGGAGGCGATCTGCGCCTGTCGGAACAGCGCGCCGATTTTTGCTGGACGGCTTTCTGTCCTTACGCGAACACAACAACAGCGCATTGCGCCTTGTTTGTGCTCAATATGAGCATATATAAGTCTTAAAAAAACGCCTGCAAGGCCAGCTCTCATTGTATGACTGATTGGCGCGAGCGAATCAAGGCCATTTGCAGCCTGGTTCGCCAGACTGGCCAGCGCATGGCAAGACTGCCCCTCGCCAACCGCCCTCAGGCGGCCGGGCGTTCGTAATGGTGGCGCACCTGAGGGATTTCCTTGAGGGTGTGTTTGAAGCTGTCGCGAAGGCTCTCGCGCAGTTGGATGAGGGCCTCGACCGGCTCCTCATTGTGAGCCTTGCCTTCAATCAGGGAGCAGATATTGGCCAGTTCACTAGCGCCCACGTTCAGCGACATGGATTTGAGGGCATGGGCGGCCTTCTTCATCGTATTGGGGTCATAGTCATCAAAGACCTTTACAAGGCTGAGCATCGATTCCGTGGCATGGGTTTCAAACAGATTTAGCATCCGATCGATAAGTTTGCCAGCACCGCCTGACATTTCGCTGATCTGATCGAGCACGGTGTAGTCAAAGATGATCCGGTTTGTCGGTTTTGCCGTTTTTATTTCGTCGCTTGCGCCGCTGGAGCGTGGTGCGGGCGTGCCGGTCGGTTTCGGTTGCGACTGATTTTCCGCCTCTGCGGGACGCGTCGGCATTTGTGGTGCTGCGGCCTTTTTGGGTTGCGGTTTTGCTTTCGGCTTTGTTGCGACCTTGTCTTCCGCTTTAGTCGCACTTGTACGCTTCGGCGCTTTTGAACGTTCGGCCGACTTTTCCGATCTGGGCGTTGCTGCCGCTGACACCGGTTTGGGCTGGTCGGGGGTTTGCGCTTCTTCCAGTGACAGGCCGTCTTGACCAGGATCATCCGTCGTCCGGGTTTCGCCCGCCTGTTTTCGCACTGGCCGTGCTGTCAGATATTTCGACAAGGTCCGTGACAGGTTCTGGATTGTGAAGGGCTTGCTGATAAGATCGTTCATTCCAGCCTCAATCCACTGGTCACTGTCACCGGCGACATGGGCTGTCAGCGCAATGATCGGCATCGCTGCACGGTAATTGTCGCGTTCCCATTTCCGGATTAACCGCGTCGCTTCATAACCATCCATTTCGGGCATCGAACAGTCCATCAGGATCAGGTCGAAAAATTCTTCTTCCACCTTACTGACAGCCTCGTGGCCATCCGTGACAAGAACAACATCAACATTGAGCCGGGAAAGGGCCTCCTTGACGACTTCACGATTGACCGGGCTGTCATCGGCGGCGAGCACCCGGCAGCCGCTAAACGTTTCGATTGTATTCGCCCCGGTTTTATGGTCCTGGCCGCGCTTCTGATCATTGGCCATATGGCCCTGAAGCGCATTGACGCCACGCAGTTCACCCTCGAGGATACGATCAATCTGCGAGATCATGAAATGCCGCGAAAGAGGTTTGATCAGAAGGTCTTCAGCCACGCCCAGTTCAAGCAGCCGGTCCGGTTCAGTATCGCCAAGCTCGCTGACACAGATCCGGGTCGGGATCCACTGGTCGGTCGCATGGCTCATGGCGGCATGGAATGAGTCGAGAAAGGACGGTGTGGCAAAGATATAATCGGCATAGGCCATATATGTGCCTATCGGTTCGTCCAGCGACACGATTTGCGGTTTGATGCCGGCTTCCTGCAGGTAGCGGGCGAGCATTTTGGGCGTTGCTGTTCCTTCGATCGCAATAATGGCTCGTTTTTCTGTTTCCACCTGACGCATCAATTCAGCGCTGCGGACAACCTCGAAAGGTACGGTGAAGGCAAATTTCGACCCTTTACCCTCTATACTCTGAACGCTGATGGATCCATCCATCCGTTCTACAAGCTTTCTGCAGATTGCAAGGCCAAGACCGGTGCCGCCGAATTTTCGGGTTGTTGTCTGATCGGATTGGGAGAAGGCCTCAAATATCAGCCGCTGTTTTTCTTTCGGAATGCCGATCCCGGTGTCGGAAACCGAAAATTCGATATGGCACTGTCCGTCATCTGAGCTATTGCGTTTTGCAACAACAACGACATGACCTGTCTTGGTAAATTTGAGGGCGTTGTTCACAAGATTGGACAGGATCTGATTGAGCCGGACAGGATCCCCGAGAACCGTCATCGGAACATTCGGCGCAACATAGGCCGTCAGATCAACCCCGGCCGTTGAAGCTCGCTCCCAGAACAGGCTAACCACATCGTCGATCACTTCCGCGGGGTCAATCTCGATGCGTTCAAGTTCTAGCCGGCCCGCTTCAATCTTGGAGAAGTCAAGAATGTCATTGATGATCGAAATCAGGCTGTGGCCCGATTTTACGATCACATCGGCATAGCGCTTCTGGCGGGCATCCAGATCGCCTTTTGACAAAAGTTCTGCCATCACCAGCATGCCATTCATCGGCGTACGAATCTCATGGCTCATGGTCGCGAGGAATTCCGATTTGGACAGGTTCGCGTTCTCTGCCGTTTCTTTTGCCTTTTCAAGCTCCTGGGTGCGTTCTGCAACGATCTTGCGCAAATTCTGCTGGTGTGATTGCAGACGCATGTCGCGTTCCTGCATCTGGTCGAGCAGGTCATTGAAGGCATCCACCAGAATTCCGGTCTCGTCATTGGAGATTTTCTCGGCTCTTCTTTCGATATCGCCGGTAATCCGTACCGTGTTCATCATATTGGCAAGGTGTCGGATCGGTCTGGCGATCATCTGCACCATGTTGAGTGCGATCATCAGGCCTAGCCCGCCAGCGAAAAAAGCCGAAACCGTTGCGTCGTAGAAAAGCCCACCAATCCGGTGGAGAAGAGAAGTTGTATCCGCCTGGATCAGGATTGTGCCAAGGCCTTGTTCCCCGTTTTTGCCATGAATCTCCGCGCTGGCGAAGGCATATTGATTGCGCAGCATTGAGATCGACGAAGTTGCCCCATCGCCCTCACGAAATTCCGCCAGCGTTTCAAGCGCATCGGCGTCGAGCGAGCCCACCTCGGCAAGCACGTCACCATTGCTGTCCTCGACCCGCAAAAACAGGACAGCCGGAAAACGTGCCACAGCATCAAGGGTTTCCACAGCCTGGTCACGATTGCCGTTTTCGAGCGGGGTTTGGATTGCGGTGGCAAACAGGCCCGCAATGGAACTCAGTTCCTCCGATTTGGCTTTCCCATATTGCGACATCTCGCGCCAGACGGATGTTGTCGTAATGATACCGATCGCACAGAAGATCGAAACGACAACGAGCGTTGTCAGCTTCGCACGCATGCTCCGCTGGTTTTTTAAGCTGATGGTCCGTAACACGGCGCGGCCTTCCTGTCCCCTTATTGTTCCCTTTCTACTTCAAAAGCATTTCAAAACCCTTGCCGAACCGGCCCAGAAATACCTTCTTAATTTTATCGTTCCATGATGGCAGCTGGTTGTAACCATGGTTAATGCGGTGGACGAAAAGCCTCACCATCCTGATCGGCCGGCAAATGTTCTGCTTGTCGATGATGACCCGATCATGTGCACGCTGGCCCAGACCCGGCTGGTAGAGGCGGGATATTGCGTGCAAACGGCACATAATGGGCGTGAGGCCGTTGCATCCATGGCGCAATCGGTCCCTGAGCTGATTATTTCAGACATTGATATGCCTGAAATGGATGGCTTTGAGCTGACACGATATGTGCGCAGCACACCGCCCTTCAGCGATATTCCGGTCATCGTGATTACCGCATCGGACGCAGCCGATGTTGCCGCCGTGGCCTTTGAGGCTGGCGCCACCTCATTTCTCGACAAACCAATCAACTGGACCTTGTTCTCACATGCTGTGAAATTCGTTCTGCGGGCCAGCCGGGACCAGATTGCCGTGCGCGAAGCGCGTGACCAGGCCGAGGCGGGCGCCCGGTTCAAGGACAGCCTGATGTCGGTCATGAGCCATGAATTGCGTACGCCGCTCAATGCGATCATTGGTTTTGGACAGCTTTTGCGGGACAAGTTTGACATTGAAGATGATGCGTTGAACCGGGAGTATGCCGACTACATCATTGATGGCGGCCAGCGCCTGCTCAACAGTGTCTCTGACATGCTGCTGGCCTCCGATGCGCGCAGCGGACCGATCACAATTTCCCAAACCGATGCAACGCTGGGCGACCTGGTTGAACTGGCTGCGGAATATGCGCGCAAAGAAATTGAAGTGAACAAGGCCAGCTTGAAAATCAGGCTGCACGATGAAAATTGCGAGCTTCGATGCGATCGAAAGCTTGTCGCGCGCGCCCTTCTCAAGCTGATCGACAATGCAATCAAATTTTCCCAGACCGGTGTTGAAATATTGGTCGGTTCGATTCGTCTGCGCGACGGGCGTCTGGTTCTTTTTGTTGAGGATAACGGACCCGGTATTGATCGGGAGTCGCTCAGGGCCATTGCGGCATTCTTTTCCCAGTCGGACATGTCGCTGACACGCTCGCAGGAAGGGCTTGGGCTCGGGCTGCCGCTGGTCAAGGCGATCGCCCGGTCCCACGGCGGCAGCTTCTTTCTTGAGGCCAAGACCCCGCCGCATCGGTCAGGCACCCGGGCTTTCATGGTGTTTCCAAAATCCCGCCTTGCCGCGCCGAACCTGCCGCTTGATATGGTCGCCAATTCAGCGCCGGAGCGAGAACAATTGAAAATCCGGCGGACGGGCTGAACGCAAGCGACGCCGTGACCGGGGCAAAACACGGCCTGATCGAAACAGTGTCTTGTTCAACGTCTTTGATTGCGAATCCTTGCCAGTCAAACCGGCGACCCATTTTTGGCGGCACGACGCTATCGTTCCTTTGAAAATCAAGCCTGTCGCGGCGTCTGCCCCGACTCTCGGGAGCACGCGTTTTTGCGTCGCAAAAATTTCAACCAATCGCGCTCTTATTTGCTGGACAAGACCCCTTTGTGCGGATTACACTACACAGTGTAGTTCATATTTTCCAAAAACGAGAGAATTTTCCTATGAAACTGACCCGAATTTCCCTGATTGCAGCCCTGTCGCTTGGTTTTGCGCCGCTGGTGTCGGCTGCTTCAACCCAGGAGCTTGTCGATCTTTGTGTCGCGGCCATGGTTGATGAAGGCATGGTCGAGGAGGACGGTGCACGGGCAAAACTGAAGAAGATCCGCGGTGGTGGGCTGAAACGCCTGACCCTTGAAATGGTATCGCAAGACACCAACGATTCCTTTATCGTCGAGTGCAAGGTTCGCGGCAAATCTGTTGAAGAGTTGACGGTAAAATAACGCAGATCGTGACCGATTCCGGGTCGGCATCGGCCCCCGGGGCCTCGCCTGGCTGCGGTGGTACAGGACGGGGCCCGGTACTGGTCTTTGCCAGCCCTGTGCTTGCGGTTTATGTCAGTCTCTGCCCGGTTGCGATGCGGGTTCGTTCGTGCCCGAAGTCAGGCTGTTCTGAAGTGCTTCGATCCGTTCGGCGGCCCTGACCAGAGCCGCCACGGCAGTGTCGCTGCGCCCCTTGCGCAGGTCTTCCGGGGACAAAGCGCCGATATCGAGTTGGTCAACAATATCAAAGACCTCGTCAGCAACACGGATGAGGGTCAGCACCAGGATCCGCGAGTCGCCGATCTGGCCAAGCTCGTCGATGGTATTGCGTACCTTCTGGTCCACCCATGCGGCGAGCGAGAGCAGGCGTTCGCGCTCATCATCACCGCACTGAACCGTATACTGACGCCCGTTTACGTCAATTTCAACTGTTTGCATACTGATGACCTTTCCTGCGACCGCCATTTCCAGATAATCTGTTTGCGACCCGGTACAAGACACGGTTCCCGTCTGGCTGGCCACCGGATCACGAGACACCCGATTAAGGGCGCCGACCGGATTATGCGGGTGGCTTTCCCATTCCGGTCAAGAGGGTCGCGATGGTTTTTTCCAGACGGCTCACAAGGCTGCGGCACTCATTGGCGGCGGCCCGCGCCGAGGCAGCTGCAGCCCCATGGGAAGCCCTGAGATTTCCGGAAACCCGTGTGCTGTCAAGCGCCTCTTCCAGCCCTTCGACCGCGCGGTCAAACCGTGCGATCGCCATGGCAAGCTGTGGATCAGGTGGTGCTTTTTCGGTCATCGGCATCTCTCCATAATGCGTCTTCCTGATGCGAAAACAGAACCCGCGCTGTCGGGCGGGCCCGGGCTCGGCCCTGCCGGCATTTATGTGGCCGCGACACAGCCTTGACCCGGGTCATGCCGCAAGGCAAGACGACGCCATTCTGTCACCCCTTTCTGGAGCGGCCATGACGGCATCCGCAAATCCCCGCGAGACCTGTTCAGACCACGATCTTGCCAGTGCCATCCGGGTTTTGGCAATGGATGCGGTGGAAAAGGCAAAATCCGGCCATCCTGGCATGCCGATGGGCATGGCCGACGTGGCCACTGTACTTTTTACCCGTTTCTTGAAGTTTGATGCGGCAAATCCTGACTGGCTGGATCGTGACCGGTTTGTCCTGTCGGCCGGCCATGGATCGATGCTGGTTTATGCGTTGCATTATCTTTTGGGCTTTCCCGGCATAGAGCGCGCGGACCTGGAGGCCTTTCGCCAATTGGGCGCGAAGACGGCGGGCCACCCCGAATATGGCCATGCGCCGGGAATCGAGACGACGACAGGGCCGTTGGGCCAGGGGCTTGGCAATGCCGTTGGCATGGCCATTGCCGAGGCCCATCTGGCAGCGCGCTACGGCGCCGGGCTTGTTGACCACCGAACCGTTGTGATCGCCGGCGATGGCTGTCTGATGGAGGGCATCTCGCAGGAAGCCATTTCTCTGGCTGGCCATCTGCGATTGCGCAAGCTGACGGTGCTGTGGGACGATAATGGCATTTCGATTGACGGGCCAGTGTCGCTGGCTGATTCGACCGATCAGCTGGCGAGGTTCGAGGCTTGCGGCTGGGCGTGCGAGCGGATTGACGGGCATGATCATGCCGCCATCAAGGCGGCGCTCGAACGCGCCGACACCGATGAACGTCCAAGCCTGATTGCCTGCCGCACCACGATTGGGTTCGGGGCGCCAACCAAAGCCGGCAAGGCTGCGAGCCATGGTGCCCCGCTCGGGGCCGAAGAAATTGCGGGTGTGCGCGAAGCTCTGGGCTGGCCGCATGCGCCGTTCGAAATCCCCGAGCCGATCCTCACCGCCTGGCGCGCAGCAGGCCAGCGTGGCCACATGGCGCGGGAGGGCTGGGAAGGACGGTTGGGCGACGATGTCCATGGAACGGCCTTTGCTGCGGCCCTCAGGGGGCCCGACCTTGCGAAAGCAAATCAAGCAGTGGTGTCGCTCAAAAAGGCCGCCATTGCTGAACCCGGGAAAGTCGCAACCCGCAAAGCCTCCGAGATGGTTCTCAACGCGCTGAACCCGGTCGTCGACACCATGCTTGGCGGGTCGGCTGACCTGACCGGGTCGAACAATACGCGGTCAAAAGATCTCGAAATTCTTGATGCGGAAAATCCGGCCGGGCGATATCTCCATTATGGTATCCGCGAACATGCCATGGCCGCAGCCATGAATGGCATGGCGCTCCATGGCGGGGTCATTCCCTATGGTGGGACGT
>CAYSMJ010000101.1:0-9705 GCA_964432075.1 uncultured Caulobacterales bacterium
CTCACTCAAATGGCTGGATAAGTTGATCCATCGATAAAATGCGCAGGGGTGCGAAGCGTCAGATTCGTACCACCAGGATGCGCGCTAACAGCGGCGCATCCTTTCAGGTTTTTACTTTTGGCGTCCCCGGGTCGTTTATTTCGGGGCCATCCGGATAGCGCCATCAAGCCGGATTGTCTCTCCATTCAGCATGGGGTTGGCGACGATGCTGGTGACAAGCTGGGCGTATTCTTCCGGGTTCCCAAGGCGGCTTGGAAACGGCACCTGCTGGCCGAGGGATCGCTGCGCGTCTTCCGGCAAACCAGCCATCATCGGGGTCATGAAGATACCGGGGGCAATTGTCATGACACGGATCGCATGGCGTGCAAACTCACGGGCAAGCGGCAGGGTCATCCCGACCACACCCGCTTTTGAAGCCGCATAAGCCGGCTGGCCGATCTGCCCGTCATAGGCCGCAACACTTGCGGTATTGATGATGACACCCCGCTCTTCGCCGACGGGGTCGAGCGTCATGGCGCGGGCGGCGAACTTTGAGCTGGCATTGAATGTCCCGTTCAGATTGATGTCGATGATCCTGCGGAATTTCTCGAGCGGCAGCGGATTGCCGTCGCGGTCGACCGCCTTTGCCGGTGGCGCAACGCCCGCACAATTCACGAGGAGACGCGGGGTACCGGCCTGAGCCTCCCCATCGGCAAAGGCCTGCGCAACGCTCTCCTCATCGGTGACATCGGTCTTGATAAACGGACATCCAAGTTCATCGGCCAGAGGTTTGCCGGCATCCTCATTGAGATCGAACAGAACAGGTCTTGCGCCCAGTTCTGCCAGGTGGCGAGCCGTGGCGGCCCCCAGTCCCGAAGCGCCGCCCGTGACAAACGCCGTGCATCCGTTGATATCCATGGTTTTCTCCAGTTTTGCTGCTCGGCATTTTCTATCGCATTTTTACTGGCTGTCGTAATCGGCAAAAAAAACGCTCCCGGGTTTCGGGAGCGTTTCTTGAAAAACTCACTTGTCTCGCAGGATCAGTTGGCAAGCACCTGACCATTCTGGATGCGGATGCGATCGCCGTTAAAACGGGTCAGCTGGAAGCCGTCAAACTGGTCATTATACGTCCGGCTATAGTCGCATAGCAACGTGATGGCGACGTTCTCGCCAATGAAATTGCCAACCCCGTCAGTCCGCCAATGCATGCCCATGGCATCGCGGCCATGGGTAATGTTACCCACGAGCTTGTTCAATTCTCCGCCAACCGTCAGGTCGGCGCCGGTCCAGGGCAGCAATACCGAACCGTTGGCGTTGGCCTGCACCGGATTCGGAATGACAAAATCCTCATTGAAGATTGCCTTACACACGGTGGCGCCAGCGGCCGAGAAAGTGGAGTGGCCGCCAGGATAGGCCGGGTGCGCTGGCGAGCCTTCCGGATAGCCCATTGGCAACAGGCCGCGATTTGCGCTTGCGGTTCCGCCGGTCGCGGCGACAATCCGGTTCCACGCCTCGGTGTTCACGACAACGTCGTTGAAGTCGTAACTGCGACGGCCGCGCACATCGTTATTCAACCGACCGGCAAACACTTCAGGGCGAAGGCGCCGATGGGCTGCCCATTTCTGGAACCAGGCGCCAAGGAGCCCAAGTCTTGATGCCTGGGTGACCAGATGCGGCAATCCACCTTCACGCCAGCTTGTGAAACCATCCTGGGTCCGTGTGCCGGTTGTAAAGGCTTGTTGATAGGGAATATTCGGGTCGAGCGCATCCGGTCCAAATCCAAACAGAATGGAAAAGGCGTGCAACGGGGATTGGATTGGAAAGTCCACATGCACAAACTCGCCAAGATCACGCATGGTTGCGATAAAGCGTTTTGTTCCCCGGAAGGTGGCAGCCGCAGCAGGCGCACCACCATTCTGGATATTCAGCCATTCATTGTAATCGGTCATGAACTGGTTTGCCGTGCCAGCTATTGGCGTGTCATAGCGTTGCTCGACTTCCAGCAAGCCGAAGAAAAATGGCTGGTACAAAAACTGACTGATAAACGGACCGGTCTCTGCCCCCGGAAAAGTTCCCCGGAACATTGTCGACGCCGTCACCGTTCCGTTATCGTTCGGGAAAAAATTGTTGATCCCGGTTGAGTCGATCGCAGCCTGCAAATCTGATGCGGCGGTGGCGATATCAGGACTGCTGTCATAGTCTGTAAACGCAATATCCCGCGTCAGCGCGTACCAGTAGAGTTCGGTCATTTCCACTGCGGTCTCGGCGCTTGCAAAAGCGTTCGCAATCGGAATTCGGTAACCGTTGGAATCGAGCGCGGACTGGTCAAAACTGAACGCGGCCTGCGGTTCCACAAGACCAATCCTGTCCACATCGTTGGGATTTCCCACCATGATCGCGGCGAAATCTGCCGGATCACGACTGTCGAGCGCATTCAGATAGCTCTCATAGGAATCGCAATCGACTTCGCCAAACTCATTGTGCAGAAGCGTTTTTGAGAAGCTGCCGCGAAAATCCGCGTAACGGGCCTCATCGCCATTGTTTGACTGTACGCTCATATCAAACCGGGCGGCCTGACGATCAGCATTGGTAACCCGCAAGTCGACAAATGACTGGATCCGGTCTGCCGGCGCTTCACCAAAGGTCAGTCCAGCAAGCGGGCTGGCGGCTTTTGCCGCTGGCTGAATGATGTTGGGAATCTCGCTATCGCCACAGGCAACGGTCGCCAGGGTGGATACCGCCGCAGCGCCCTGCAACATTTGCCGTCGAGAGACGGTCAGCCCCTCAGCTTCGCTGATTACATCCTTGCTTTCGGTTCTGGTTGGCTCTTGCTCAACTCTTGACATTCCGGAACTCCTCATTTTCTCGACAACTAAAAACATGGGTTGAGGAACGAGGATGAATGTAGATCACAGCCTTGAAGGTAAATGTCCCCACAACAGCGCATCGCTCCCGCATCCGCCAACCCCAACTCGCTACACCCCTTGTGACGTTTTTACACAGAGTCGGCACCGGCTCAATGGAGATGTCACGTTTTCGTTATTATAGTGTGAAAAAAATTTAAGCCTGCCATCGCTGATATCGGCTTACCCACAAAATTCATGGTCAGAGCAACATACCACCAGCTCTGGTTCAATGATTTGTGGTTGAGGTTTAATCCCAACAGCCGTGAGACTTGACTGATCGGGCTTCTGGCAAGCCCGACTGCGCGCGCTTATAAGCGCAAGCGCCTGAATTTGATGAGCCGAAGTTAAGGGCCGTTGACATAAGCCTTGATTTCACATCATTGCCCGCCAGACCGGTGAGGCGCTTGGGCGGCACCATGCTGCAGGGCAAACAAAAAAGACACCGCGCGGGCGCGATGTCTTTTTCGGATTGTGCTGGATTTGCGTCAGGAAAATCAGGCGTTCAGGATGTTTCCGTTGACGATACGGATTCTCTGACCGTTGAAACGGGTCAGCTGAAAACCGTCGAACGCATCATTGTAAGTGCGACTGTAGTCGCACAGCAGGGTAATCGCGATATTCTCGCCGATAAAGTTGCCGCGCCCGTCGGAGCGCCAGTGCATGCCCGCCCCGTCGCGGCCATGGGTAATATTGCCAACAAGCTTGTTCAACTCGCCGCCGACTGTAAGCGGCGTTCCGTTCCAGCCACGCAAGCCGGTGCCAGCACGGTTCGAGAAAACGGGATCCGGAAATTCAGCATCCTCATTGAAGAGTGCCTTGCAGATCGTGGCTCCGGCCGCAGCAAAAGTCGAGTGGCCACCGGGATAGGCCGGGTGAGCCGGTGAGCCTTCAGGATAGGCCATGGGGAGCAGCCCCTGATTGCCCAGTGAATTGCGGGCATTGATATCGGCCAGCGCATCAGAGTTGAGGATGTCGCCATGCACGTCGAACTCGATTGCAGACCCGTCTCCATCGAGGGCCCGAACCGTATTATTGACACGGCTGCCATAGACTTCCGGACGGAGCCGACGATGCGCCGCCCATTTCTGAAACCAGGCACCAAGCAAGCCGAGCCGAGGCGCCTGACAGACCAGATGCGGCAAGCCACCAGCGCCGAAACTGACGAACGGATCCTGCGTGCCCACACCCAGCAATGCTGTTCGGATATAGGGAAGGTTCGGATCAAACAGCTCTGGATTGTCGGTGGCCCGTTCGAGGAGGATCAACAACGCATAAAGTGGCGACTGGATCGGGAAGTCGACATGAACAAACTCGGCCAGATCACGCCCGTTCGCGATGAACTGGTTGTTGCTTGAAAAAGTTGTCGTTTCGCTTGGAGCCGCACCGTTCTGGATCGCCAGATATTCCGTGTTGTCATCCATGAAGTCGTTCACCGCACCCGCAGCTGGCTGGATATAGCGCTGGGTTACGGCAAGACGCCCGAAGTGGAACGGCTGGTACAGAAACTGGCTGACAAGTGGGCCGACATCGGCGCCCGGCAGGGTGGACCGAAAGATATTGGCAGACGTCAACGGCGCACCCTCGGTGAGAAAATCCGTTGCCGAGAAATTGTTATTCAGGTCGTTGACTGCCCTGCCGATCAGGGGATCGCTGTCATAATCTGTGAACGGCACATCCCGGGTCAGGGCGCGATGATAAAGCTCGCCCATTTCAACCGCGGTCTCAGCGCTGGCAAAAGTCGGCGCAGGCGGCATGCGGTACAGATTGCTGTCGACAGCAGACTGGTCGAATGAAAACGCAGCCTGGGGAGCGACAAGGCCAATCCGGTCCTGCTGGCCGGGATTGCCAACGATGATCGCGTCGAAATCCGCCGGATCGCGACTGTCAAGCGCTTGCAGCAAGCTGTTGTACGAGGCGGGATCGACAAGACCATTTGCATCATGGACGAGGGTTTTGGAAAAATTTCCCCTGAAGTCGCTATACAGGTCCTCATCGCCATTATTGGGCTGTTTCTGGAAGTTATTTGTCAATGCCCGGCCACGGAAAAACTCTTTCGTGGCGTTGACAAATCGCGAACTCCGGGCCCGGATAGCCCGCCGCAGCGGCCTTTCACCAAAGGTCTCTCCAACAAGGGACTGCCCTGGCATTGCGGCGGCAACGCCGCCCGTTCCACTGGCTGCAGCGATCGCTGACAATGCGGCACCAGATTTCATCAGGTCACGTCGATTGACGCCACCATTTTCTGGCTCTCCCGCCATTTCGGTTTTCGAAAGTTTCTGCAACTTTTTTCTCCTCGTTAAGTGCAGTTCATAAAAGGAGAAAAATTCGCATTTTAAATTGCGTATCTGCACTATGCATACACCGGTAAGTGCGTACTCTTCGAAATACGCTCAATGATAATTTGCATAAAATATCAGACTAACGCTTCCGCGCAAAATTCTCTCCACTCTCAGAAATAATCCGTTGCCAAAGCGCTGTCAATCACCAAGCTGGACCGAAAGATTGCAAATCTTTAACAAACCGACTGTATGTGGCAAGAGCAGCCACAGGGGGATGACCTTCTACCCGAATGGGTCGTTGAACTACCCGAAGTAAATTTGATCAGATAAAATATAGTTATATTCAAATTATAAGAATTAAGTGGCATCTTCGACGGGTCGGCCGATCGAATAATAGCGAAAGCCGCTCTGGGCCATCAGCGTCGGCCTGTACACATTCCGCATATCAACCATAACAGGATTTTTCATCAGTTCACGAACCCTTTTGAGGTCAAGCGCCCGAAACACGTCCCATTCGGTCAGAAGGGCAACCGCATCTGCGTCGCGCACCGTTTCATAAGGGCCCTCGCAGAACTCAACATTCTCAAAATGGCTGGCGCTCTCTTCCATACCCGCCGGATCAAAGGCTCGGATCGAGGCGCCTGCCCGCTGCAAAGCGGGGATGATCTCAAGCGAGGGTGCATCACGCATATCGTCGGTATTTGGCTTGAAGGTCAGCCCCAGGATCGCGATCGTTTTGCCCTCGACGCTACCATTGCACGCTGCAATCACCCGATTGGCCATGGCTTTCTTGCGGGCATCGTTGATTTCAACAACGGCTTCGACGATCCGCGTTGGCGCTCCCACCTGCTGTGCTGTCCGGGTCAGCGCAAGGGTATCTTTCGGGAAACAGGAGCCACCATAACCGGGCCCGGCGTGAAGGAATTTTGCCCCGATACGCCCATCAAGCCCGATGCCGCGCGCAACTTCCTGCACATTGGCGCCAAGGTGTTCGCACAAATCAGCCATTTCATTGATAAAAGTGATTTTTGTCGCCAGAAACGCGTTGGCGGCATATTTGATCAGTTCTGACGTGGCCCGGTTTGTAAACACAATAGGCGTTTCGTTGATGTAAAGGGGCCGATAGAGTTCGCGCATGATTTCCACTGCCCGGTCATCCTCCGCACCGACGACGACCCGGTCAGGCCGTTTGAAGTCCTCGATCGCAGCACCCTCACGCAAAAATTCAGGATTGGAGACCACAGAAAAGTCAGCATCCGGCCTGACCCTCTGGACAATGGTCTCAACCTCGGTACCCGTTCCGACGGGTACGGTCGACTTGGTAACGATGACAGTATAATCTGTCAGTGCCTCGGCGATTTCTTCAGCAGCAGCGTATACAAAGGAAAGATCGGCGAACCCGTCGCCGCGCCTTGATGGGGTGCCCACGGCAATGAACACCGCATCAGCATTTTGAACCGCGTCCGGCAGGTCCGTTGTGAACGCCAGTCGCCCCGCTTTGACATTAGAATCGACCAGACTCTCAAGCCCGGGCTCATAGATCGGAATTTCGCCGTCAAGCAGCCGGTTGATTTTATCCGTGTCCTTGTCGACACACACCACATTGTGCCCGAAATCCGCAAAACAGGCTCCCGATACAAGCCCTACATAACCGGTCCCAACCATTACCACACGCATCGCGGCACTCCTGTAACTGAGCCGGGTGACCGGCAGTAATTTTTGGGTATCAATTTGTCGGCCCCGCGGCAAGAACCCCGAGCCACCATGTCGGCGTGCGCCTGCGCTGCACTCAATATGCGTTTTTCGGAAATATGACTGCCGCGACCGTCATCACCAGAATCTTCAGGTCAAACAGAACCGACCAATTGTCGATATATTCAAGATCATACTTCACCCGGTCGGCCATCATTTCCGTTTCGGAGGTTTCACCGCGAAAACCGTTCACCTGTGCCCACCCGGTGATCCCCGGCTTGACCTTGTGGCGACCCGAATAATTCTCAATAATGCTGGCATATTGGTGGTTATGGGCAAGAGCGTGCGGCCGGGGCCCGACCAGGGACATATCGCCCATCACCACATTGAAAAGCTGCGGTAACTCATCAAGCGAATAGCGTCGCAAGATCTTTCCAAGAGGGGTGATCCGGGCATCATTTTTCTGCGCCTGCTGGACCTTGTCGCCATCTTCTGCAACCGTCATGGTGCGGAACTTATAGATCTTGAAGACTTCATTATTGAAGCCATGGCGCTGTTGCGCAAACAGGATCGGCCCGCGCCCCTGTATCTTGATGGCAATGGCAATCACGGCAAAAACCGGAAGCAACAAGAACAGCATTATCGCGCCAAGGATACGGTCCTCAAGCATTTTGAAAAAGCCGCCCCAGCCCTCAAGCGGACGTCTGTAAAGATTGAGAACCGGCGTTCCCGCAAAGCTCGTCATCTCACCACCGTCATGGTCAAGCCAGTTTTCATTCGGACACAGTGCAATCGAGACGGGCAATGCCGAAAGTTTGCGCACAAGCCGCCGCAGCGCATCACTCTGCAGCGATGGACTGGCAATGATGATGTCATCAACCTCATCATTGCGTGCGGCGCGGATCAGATCATCAAGGGTTCCGCCCGGAAACTTGCCCCCGACCATCCCGATTCGCGCTTCTTGCAGGTCAAACACCCCGACAATTCGAAGCGGCTCGCCTGCGCTGACAGCCCTTTGCGCAAATTTGACCCCAAGGCTGGTCGCCCCGACAACTGCGACACGGCGGCAGAAAAATCCCTCCCGGCCCACAGAGCTACGCAAGCTCAAGGCCGCCACCACACGCACCCCTGCCATCAACACGGCCGATGCCCCGGTCCAGGCAAACAGCCAGAACCGCGAAAAGCTATCGGATAGCTTCAAGGCAAACGCAAATGCCAGAAGGCCGGCCATCACCATCACAAGCTGGGTCACCATAAACCGGATGGACTGACGCGCCGACAGGAGGTTTTCAAAATCGTAAAACCCGTCGCGGCGGGCGAGCGCTGTAAACCCGGTCGCCCCGATAATACCCGCCGTCGCGTAGCGTTGGAACTCGTAGGCCGCAATGATCACATAGTTATGGTAGTAATGGGCAATCGCGATCGAGGCGGTGATGATCAGGGCGAAATCGGCGATTTGAACCAGATCACCAAGAAGCTCGCGATTGAGCCGGGGGCGCTGGCGTTTGCCATCGGCCATGGTTTCGGCATCGTCGAAATCGACAGAATTGCGTTTCGCAGCAGGTGCCGCTGGCTCTTCAAGAGTGTTGTCGGCCTGCATGACCATTGCGGAGAGGTCCTTACGTCTATCGCCCTGCACCGCTCCATATCAGCGGTCGGTTGGCCCTGCCAAGCAATGTCTTGCCTGCGGCAGGCAGTTATCAGCCTGACGATGCCGGAAAACCTGTACCGTCTGGTTAATCGCGACAGGCGGCGCCACCCGCGTCCGAACATCGGTGACTCCACCGATATGGCCTAACCTGTTGTTTTCGAGCGTTTTTTATCACAAAACCACATTTCGCTTATTGTGGCACCGCTCTCAATTCCGAAATTCATATCGCAATTGCAAAATGATTTCGGTACACCGCCCGAAACATGGAGTGACGGATGTTGTCAAATGAAGACCTGATGAACGCGTTGATTGCCCTGTCAGTCGAAGCGGGAGCGGCAGTCAACGCCATTTATGAGACGGATTTCAGCGTCGAAACCAAAGATGACGGGTCGCTCGTCACCGAGGCTGATAAAGCGTGTGAGGCCATCATCCTTGCCGGGCTTGAAAAGATCGCGCCGCAAACGCCCGTTCTGGCCGAAGAAAGCGCCAGCGCCGGCAACATTGCTGAAATTGGACGCCAGCTTGGCAATCGGTTTTTTCTGGTGGACCCGCTCGACGGGACCAAGGAATTCGTGAACAAAACCGGTGAGTTCACCGTCAATATTGCCCTGGTGGAAGATGGCCGTCCGGTGCTTGGCGTTGTCTACGCCCCTGCCCTCGCCCGGATTTATGCGGGCATCGTTGGCAAGGGCGCCTATGCGAGTGACGTTGTTACGGCGCGTGTTGACCTTGAACCGATCGCGGCGCAGCCTCGTCCGGCTGACGGCTGGATTGCCGTGGCAAGCCGGTCGCATCGCTCTTCCGAGACCGATGCCCTGCTTGAAACGATGCCGGTGGCAGATTTTGTCGCCGCGGGCTCATCGCTCAAATTCTGCCTCCTTGCGGAGGGCAAGGCCGATGTCTACCCGCGTCTTGGCCGGACCATGGAATGGGACACCGGCGCTGGCCAGGCTGTTCTTGAAGCGGCCGGTGGGTCCGTCCTTGCGCTGCCGGAGAAAACACCGCTCGCCTATGGCAAGGCGGAACGCGGTTTTGACAACCCGCATTTCATCTGCTTCGGTGCAGAACCTGTCAGCGTCTGACCCAGATATCGATGTCGCGATCGCTATAGGTTCGCTGATAGTCCGCATAGAGAAAGGCTGGCGGGGCAGTGGGCTGTACCGGTGCCCCGTTCGGCTGCAGGTGGCGGGTTACAAGG
>CAYSMJ010000102.1:0-9606 GCA_964432075.1 uncultured Caulobacterales bacterium
GATCAGCGGTAGCGAGGAGACCACCGAAGCGCTCCGCCAGCGTGCCGCGACGCTCCGGTGACGTTGCTTTTTGATTTCAGAATGCGCTGAACCGGGCCGCCCTTGTTCCAGAAAGTATAGGCCAGCAGCAGCAGCGTGGCGGTTATCCCCGCCGTCGCCTCAGCAAAATTCAGCGCTGGCATGCCGTCCGGATTTTCGCCACGGGGCAGAAATATGAAGATGTTGGCAAAGTCCTGCATAAGCCACACCGACCAGAGATAGCCGGTGGTCAACCACTGCAAGACCACCCAGTGCAGGCGCCTGTGATTATCTGCGGTTTTCAGAAACCAGCGCTCCAGGGTGGGCGCGAGCGCGACATAAATCAGCCCGCCGGTAACAAATGCGACTGCATAGCCCGTCAGGGATTTGACCAGCATGCTTTGCAGGCCCGCCATGGTCGCAAAGATCGACAGAACCATAAAGGTTGTCGACACCGGAATCCCGAAGCGCGTGAGGACCAGAAGCGTAAGCGGCGGCAGCGCGTGGTACCATTGTGCCTCAAAGATCGGATATTTGTCGGTGTTCTGGAGGCGGCCAAAGGATGGATCCCCGACCTGACCTTGCGAAAAGGTGAAGGTTCCCAGGTCGAATGAGAGACCAAGATAGCCCCAGTAAAAGATGACCAACAGAATGCCGCCGGCAAACAGAAACAGGGGAAACCAGTGCAGTGAGCGGTTGGAGTTGATAAACGTCCCAAGCGTTTGAAGCGCATCGTTCCCGACCACGGCGTAAGCGGCAAAAAGAAAGCCGACCATCGCCCACATGCCAAAGTCGATACCAAGCCCGTTGAAAAAAGCGTCCACGATTGACCCCAGTATTTGAATTGCCCAGAAAATTCCCGCACTTCTCTTTGGCCCTTTTACATGACAGGGGTGTGACAGTGCGGAAATTGATCCATTGAGACGTAAATTACGAAAAAGGGGGGCATGAACCGGCTCAGGCAGTGTGGCCTTGTAAAGAAAAACGCCGGAAGGGAAGCAGATGAGCGAACCAGCACGGTCTGACGATAATGACCAGCAGAACGGCACCGTAACATTTCTGCGTGAGCGTTCAGCTGGCGGGGATCCCGTGGCTTCAGGCCCGGCCACCGCCGACAGCGGGGCCCGCGACGAGATCGGCCCGCTGCCCGAGGACCATCCGCCTGTGCGGCAGGGGAAGATTGGCGTGTTGCTTGTCAATCTCGGGACGCCGGAGGGAACTGACCCGACGTCCGTTCGCCGTTATCTGCGGGAGTTTCTTTCGGACAAGCGGGTTGTCGATTATCCACGCGCCGTCTGGATGCCGGTGCTGCATGGGATTATTCTCAATACACGCCCGCCAAAAACCGGTCGCGCCTATGCCAAGATCTGGCGCAAAGACACCGGTGAATCCCCTTTGCGCTTTTTTACCCGTAACCAGGCCGATCAGGTGCGGCTGGCGCTACGGGCCGGCGCGCCCGACGGAAAGGGTGACGACCGTGTGATGATCGACTGGGCCATGCGCTATGGCGTGCCGGCGATCCACGACCGGCTGACCGTCCTGCAGGAGGCGGGCTGCAACCGTATTCTGATCGTGCCGCTCTATCCGCAATATTCGGCAACGACGACAGGCACGGTCAATGACGAGGTCTTTCGCTGGATGATGCGGGCGCCCTGGCAGCCGGCGATCCGCACGGCACCGGCCTTTCACGATCACCCGGTTTATATTGATGCACTCAAGGCGGTAACCGAAAGGCACCTGGCTGAGACCGGGTTCGACCCGGAGCGGGTGATCCTGTCATTTCACGGTCTGCCTCAGCGATATTTTGAGACGGGCGATCCCTATCACTGCCATTGCGCCAAGACCGCCCGGCTGCTGCGCGAGGCCATGGGCTGGAGCGTGGATTTTGCCCCGCTTGCCTTCCAGTCGAAATTCGGCCCCGAAAAATGGCTCGGCCCGGCAACAGATGCGGTGATCGAAAAGGCTGCTCATGATGGCATCAAACGCCTCGCCGTGATGACCCCCGGCTTCGTCGCCGACTGCATCGAAACCCTGGAAGAAATCGCGATTGAAGGCGCCGAGGAATTCCGCGAGGCTGGCGGAGAAGACTTTACCGCCATCCCCTGCCTCAACGACACCGCGGAAATGGCGGACCTGCTCAAGGCGATTGTCAGCGAGGAACTCAGCGGCTGGGCCTGACCCGATCCTGTCCGCCCTGCTGTCCTGTCGGTGTTTACCCCCAAAGAGCAATCGCTGGTCAGAAGATCGCTCCGGGGCCGGATGTCGGCACCATGGCGGAGAGGATTAGACGGCCGGCACGGAAAAAGGCAGCCCATCATTCTGGCGCGCCCCTCCTCTTCGTTGAAGGTGGGAAACATTAACGACCGATGAAGGCGGTGCTATCTTGCGATACCAAAGCAAGTCCTTTTCAAAGGGATCCATCGCGTTGCATCAGGTCGGTGTTATCGCGTTGCCGCACGGCCAAATGGCGGGTGGCTCGCCTCGAAACGCTATCCGTGGCATCACCCGTCGGTGAAGCTATCCCAGAAACTCTTTGCCTTTTTGAAAAAGCCTTCTGATTGCGGGCTTGAGTCCTGGCCCAGACATTCGGTCTGGAACTCGCGGATCAGATCTTTCTGGCGTCCATTGAGTTTCACAGGCGTTTCCACCTGGATATCGACATACATATCACCGCGCGATTTTGTGTTGAGCTGGGTCATCCCCTTGCCACGCAGCCGAAACCGTTTACCGGATTGCGCACCTTCAGGGATCGAAATCTTGACGCGGCCCCCGTCGATGGTTGGCGCCTCCACCTCTCCACCAAGGATCGCGATTGCCATCGGCACCGGCAATTCGCAGAAAAGATCGGGGCCCTGGCGCTCAAATAGCGGATGACTGCTGATTGACACAAAGATATAGAGATCACCTTCCGGACCGCCGCGCGGACCGGCTTCACCTTCACCGGAAAGGCGGATACGCGTCCCGCTTTCAATACCGGCAGGAACGTCTACGGCGAGCGTGCGCTCTCTGGTAACCCGGCCCTGACCATTACAATTTGTGCACGGATCAGATATTACTCGGCCCTCACCCATACAGCTGGGACAGGTTCGCTCAAGGGTAAAAAAGCCCTGTTGCACCCGCACGCGGCCGACGCCGTTACAGGTATTGCACGTCGTCGGTGACGATCCCGGTTTTGACCCTGATCCGCCACAGGTGTCACAAGCGACCGAGCCGGGGACCGTGATATTGGTTTTCTTGCCCCGATATGCTTCCTGCAGGGTGATTTCCAGATTGTATTTAAGGTCAGCGCCACGCGCCGGACCCCGTCGCGAAGGGCCGCGCTGGCCTCCCATAAACTCGCCAAAAATATCTTCGAAAATGTCCGAGAATGCGCCGCTGTTAAAACCACCGGCAGCGCCACCGCCAAAGCCGCCCGCCCCGTTCTGGAAGGCCGCATGGCCATAGCGGTTATAGGCAGCCCGCTTTTCATCATCAGACAGAATTTCGTAAGCCTCACCAAGCGATTTGAATTTTTTCTCCGCCTCAGGATCATCCGGGTTACGGTCCGGGTGATATTTCATCGCCTTTTTTCGAAAGGCAGACTTAACTTCCGCGGCAGAAGCGTCGCGTGAGACCCCCAGAATTTCGTAATAATCCTGTGCCATTCACAATACAGCCCGTGTTTTAGCCGGATGAATGTCACAGCGGCAACGCCCCTCGCGGCGGCGCCGCCGCGTCAGCCCGGCATAAAGATTTTGGTCCGACAGGCCCCGACAGGGTCCGATCGGACCCATCGGATCAGCTAGACTTTGGCTCGTCACCGTCAACTTCTTCGAAGTCCGCGTCGACAACGTCATCGTCGTCACCACCTTTAAAGCCTTCGTCGAGATCATCGCCACCGCCAGGGCCCTGCTGGCTCTGGTACATAGCCTCGCCAAGTTTCATGGACGCCTGAGCCAGATTGTTGGCAGCATTATTGACGGCATCAACTTCGGCGTCATCATCGGCAAGAACCTTTTTCAGTTCTGTCATGCCCGTTTCAATGGCTTTTTTGTCATCTCCTGACAATTTATCACCATGCTCACCCAGCGACTGTTCCGTCGTATGGATCAGTGCCTCAGCGCGGTTACGCGCTTCAACAGCTTCACGTCTGGCCTTGTCGATTGCAGCATTTGACTCAGCATCCTTCACCATTTTTTCGATCTCATTGTCATCAAGACCGCCCGATGCCTGAATCCGGATAGATTGTTCCTTATTGGTCGCTTTATCCTTGGCTGATACGTGCACAATACCGTTTGCATCAATATCAAACGTCACCTCGATTTGCGGCACGCCCCGCTGCGCTGGCGGGATGCCAAGCAGATCGAACTGGCCAAGCATTTTGTTATCGGCGGCCATTTCCCGTTCACCCTGGAAAACACGGATGGTTACCGCAGACTGATTATCTTCCGCCGTTGAAAAGACCTGGCTCTTCTTTGTCGGAATGGTGGTGTTGCGATCAATCAGACGTGTAAAGACACCGCCAAGGGTTTCAATCCCGAGCGAAAGCGGCGTTACGTCGAGAAGCAGGACATCCTTGACATCGCCCTGCAGGACACCGGCCTGAATTGCCGCACCAAGGGCCACAACTTCATCCGGGTTCACCCCTTTGTGCGGCTCGCGACCAAAGAATTCCTGCACCGTCTCCTGGACTTTTGGCATCCGGGTCATGCCGCCCACAAGAACGACTTCGTCGATATCGCCAGCCGAAAGCCCGGCATCCTTGAGCGCGGCGCGGCACGGTTCAACGGTCCTTTTGACGAGATCCTCAACGAGGCTTTCAAGCTTGGCCCGGGTCAGCTTCATTGTCAGGTGTTTCGGCCCGGTCGCATCCGCCGTGATAAAGGGCAGGTTCACTTCATATTGGGCCGTGGTGGAAAGCTCTTTCTTGGCTTTTTCCGCTTCATCCTTGAGACGCTGCAGGGCCATCTTGTCATTGGCCAGATCAATGCCGGTATCTCGTTTGAATTCCTTGGTCAGGTACTCAACGATCCGCATGTCAAAATCTTCACCGCCAAGGAAAGTATCGCCATTGGTAGCCAGCACTTCAAAGACGCCGTCGCCGATTTCGAGGACCGAGATGTCGAACGTACCACCGCCAAGGTCAAACACAGCGATTTTCTTGCCTTCGGTCTTGTCGAGACCATAGGCGAGGGCTGCCGCTGTCGGCTCATTGATAATCCGCAGGACTTCGAGCCCGGCAATCTTCCCGGCGTCTTTTGTCGCCTGGCGCTGGGCATCATTAAAATAGGCCGGAACGGTAATGACAGCCTGAGTGACCGTATCTCCGAGGAAATCTTCAGCCGTTTCCTTCATCTTCTGCAAAATGAACGCGGAGATCTGGGAGGGCGCATAGGGCTCACCGCGGCTTTCGACCCAGGCATCGCCACTGTCGGCCTCGACAATTTTGAACGGCACCATCTTCTTGTCTTTTTTGACCGTTTCATCGTTAAACGGACGCCCGATCAAACGCTTGATCGCAAAGATCGTATTCTCCGGGTTGGTGACAGCCTGGCGTTTTGCCGGCTGGCCAATAAGGCGCTCGCCATCTTCCGTGAAGGCGACCACCGATGGCGTCGTCCGTGAGCCCTCGGCATTTTCGATAACGCGCGGCTCCTTTCCTTCCATGACAGCCACACAGCTATTGGTTGTACCGAGGTCGATCCCGATAACCTTACCCATGGTTTACTTCTCCTGTTATGACCGGTCTTCCGGCAGCTTCACCTGCGTCAAACGCATCATGCAATCGTCTTTTCCGAAACCGCACCCTGGACATGGTGGGCCTCCCATACGGGAAGATCCCCCGACGCCCCTCAACCGAACGCCATGTCCCGAGCATTTCAGCCGCCCCGGAAGCCAATGGTTAAACTAATATGTTTCGGTTAATGGCAGCTTGTCGCAGCGACCATTTCGGGCGGGATATAGGTGCCGGGAATACCCGCTGCAATGGCGTTACCATCTTCCGCCTCGCGTTTTTTCATGAATGCGCGCATCACAACGGTCGCGCCCTGTCATTTTGAACGCAGACGGGCATCACCTGACCGTTTAACGGCGAATTCACCTTCTCTCGTTATGGAGAACCTACAGCGGCATTCGCCCGGTGTGCTGAACAGGTTTTGCTGGAGGGAACAGCCCAGATGTCCAATTTCAAGCGGCCGCTTGCGCCATCGCTTTCTGCTCTTGCCATCGCAATAGCCTTGGCTGCCTGCTCCTCGTCCGGCAATGACGCCGGGCCTCAGGGGCCGACCATTACACCGGCAGACCCGCAACCGGCGACCAACACAACCACTTCCGTTCTCTCAATCGGTGCGACCAGCAATTTCACCGCCGTTGACCAGACCTACCAAGTGGCCGGCGCCTTTATCAACATTCAGGAAAACGCGCAGGGCGGCCTCGATTTTACCGGCTCAAGCCGGACCGGCTTCCAGGAGCCAGCCGGAACCGTCTTCTACAATGCCGATGAGCGCTCGCTTACCTTCAATTTCGAACAAGGCGGCATCAATGTCATGAACGAGACCTTTGGTCCGCTTCTGCTGGCTGCACCCGGCGATTTCGCCAGCCTGGAAAACGACCGGACATCGATCGTGATCGCCTCGCAACCCAATGACTTCTTATTCGTCCCGGGCAACATTGTCCTGCCGAACAATGCTACGTCTTTCGAAGATTTCCGAAACGACCCGGAAACGATCGATGACATCCTGACCGATCTCCAGCGTATTGCGTCCGGTGAGCAGTCAAACTTCGGCAGCACAATCAGCCAGGAGGAGGCCGCCCTTTATCTTGAGACCCTCAATGTCAGAGCAGAAGGAATCTTGTCCGCAGATTTCTTTCGTCTGCTCGGCTCGGACGGCAATGTGTTCTTCCCGTTCAAAACCCGCGACAACAATCCGGGTATCGAAACAAGCTATGTTGTTCTTGGTGCGTGGGCGACGACCCCCGAGTTTGCAGCCCCGCAACAATATGCACGGGGCGCCACAGTCTTCGGGGCGCTGACGCCGGCAAATGAAGTGCCAAGCAGCGGGACAGCCAGCTACGACACAACGATTGCCGGTTATGTCTTGCGAAATCAGCAGGAAGAATTTCTGACCGGTTCCGTCAACATGGATGTCAACTTTGATACCCGGCTCATCGATTTTAACGTGAACACCCTCCTTGCCACCGATAATCCCGATGGGTCGACCCTGTTCACCCCCTTTGTCGACCTTGCTGGCGATGGCCTGATTACAGGCGGGCCGCGGTTTGAAGGCACATTGATCGGAACCGACGATATTTCCCTGCGCGGCGCGGTTGAGGGCGCCTTTTTTGGGCCCGGCGCGGTTGAGGTTGGCGGTACGCTGACCTTTGGCAATGGCGAAATCGAAGCCGCCGGGGCTTTTGTCGGAACTCGGCAGGACAATTTGGCCAACTAGACTGCGTTACTTTTTTGGTAGATCAAAATCGCAGTCTGGATGGTTTCGGTCACGCCTTCGAAACCAGGTCGATGGATGGCAACCATTGACGATCACACTTTTTTAAAAGCGCGCTCCAAACACGCTGCCGGTTCTGTTTGCGGCCCGGTCTGTTTTGCGCGGAGGGCTTTTGCCAGCCGGTCAGATTGATTAAGACAAGGGGATGGAAAACCCCGACACCGTCATTGCGGACCCTGAAACACCGGAAACGCCTGCTTCCCGGCGCTCAGTCTTTATCAAAACCTATGGCTGTCAGATGAACGTCTATGACAGCGAACGGATGGCTGGGCTGCTGAAACCGCTCGGCTATTCACAAGCCGACGGACCTGAAGCCGCCGATCTCGTTATTCTCAACACCTGCCATATCCGGGAAAAAGCCGCAGAAAAGGTCTATTCAGAGCTTGGTCGGCTGCGGAAAACCAAGGAAGAAAAAAACCGCGCCGGCGAGGACATGACCATTGCGGTCGCCGGCTGCGTCGCCCAGGCGGAGGGCGCAGAAATCAGACGCCGGGCCCCCCAGGTCGATATGGTTTTCGGTCCCCAGGCCTATCACCGTCTGCCGGAAATGCTGGCGCGTGCGGCACGCGACAAAGGCGAAATCCTCGAAACCGATTTTGATGTCGATGAAAAATTCGACACCCTTCAGGCCCGAATGGCAGATGGCCCGACCGCCTTTGTCACGGTTCAGGAAGGCTGCGACAAATTCTGCACATTCTGTGTCGTTCCCTATACGCGTGGCCCGGAAGTCTCGCGGCCGGTGGATGCAATTAGCGCCGAGGTTCGCTCGCTCGCCGGCCAGGGTGTTCGCGAGATCACCCTCCTCGGTCAGAATGTGAATGCCTGGCGCGCCAAGGCCCCGGCCGGCACGAGCGGAACCTGGGGACTTGGCAGCCTTTGCCGCCACCTCGCAAAAATCGATGGCATTGAGCGGATCCGGTTCACAACCTCCCATCCGCGCGACATGAATGCGGATCTGATTGACGCGCTTGGTGATGAGCCAAAGCTTATGCCCTACCTGCATCTGCCGGTTCAGGCGGGCTCGGACAAAATCCTCAAGGCGATGAATCGTGGCCATACGGCTGATGCCTATGTGGACATGATTGACCGTATCCGGAAGGCCCGGCCCGATCTTGCCTTATCCGGGGATTTCATTGTTGGTTTTCCGGGAGAAAGCGATGAGGATTTTGAGGCCACCCTCGCCCTTGTCGAGCGTGTTACCTATGCCTCTGCCTTCTCGTTCAAATATTCCCGTCGGCCTGGAACACCAGGCGCCGCCATGGCCGGGCAGGTTCGCGAAGAAATCAAGGATGAACGGCTTTCCAGGTTGCAGGCGCGTCTTGATGGGCAACGCCGTGACTTCAACAGGGCACAGCTTGAAAGAACATTACCGGTGCTGCTTGAAAAAACAGGACGGCATGCCGGGCAGTTGACCGGTCGCAGCCCCTATCTTCAGGCCGTGCACCTAATGGCCGATCCGGACCTGATTGGAGAGATTGTTCCGGTAAGGATCACCGGACTTACAACCAATGCTCTTGCCGGGGAGCGCGCCGATTAAAGCCGACACGGAATATATTGATTTTACCGACAACCGCCTCGTTCAGGGGCTGGCCGGTGAGCATGATACGCATCTCGTCATCATCGAGAAGGCTTTTGACGTCAGGATCGACCCCAGGGGCAACCGCTTTGCTGTCACAGGCAGCAAAACCGCGAGAGCCGGTGCAATCGCCGCCATGCAATCGGTCTACGCCCGGCTTGTTAAAGGCGAACTTATCGGTATTGGCGATATTCGTGCGGCCACGCGCCTGACACTGCCAGCAACAGATACGGCGCACCCCGACCATCTGGCCGTCAAGACACCGCGGCGCCTGATCAAACCACGAAGCCCGAACCAGTCCCGCTATCTCGAGGCGCTGCAGGCCAATGATCTAACTTTTGGCACCGGCCCTGCGGGCACCGGAAAAACCTATCTTGCCGTTGCCCATGTGGTCTCGCTCCTGCTTTCAGGCTCGGTCGAGCGCCTGATCCTGACCCGGCCCGCGCTGGAGGCAGGTGAACGGATTGGCTTTCTGCCGGGTGATATGAAAGAGAAGATCGATCCCTATCTGCGCCCCCTCTATGACGC
>CAYSMJ010000103.1:0-6652 GCA_964432075.1 uncultured Caulobacterales bacterium
GAGCACTCCCCCGTGCCAAGGTGCGAGAAATCATGCTACAGCCCTCGATATTCAGGACTTTCTTTTGATCGACCGGCTATCGCTGCCGCTGGAACCGGGGCTGACTGCGCTGACCGGCGAGACGGGCGCCGGCAAGTCAATTCTGCTTGACGCTCTTGGTCTTGCCTGCGGCGGGCGGTCGGCCCGCGGCGGAGTGCGCCAGGGCGCGTCGCAGGGTGTGATCACGGTGGCTTTTGAGCCGTCGCCGAGCCATCCGGTTTGGGCTGTTCTTGCTGACAATGGTCTCGACAGCGAGGATGATCAGGTCATTTTGCGGCGCGTCCAGAACGCGGAAGGCCGGGGCCGGGGATTTGTCAATGACCGGCCCGTTTCCATTACGATGCTGCGAACGGTTGGCGATGCGCTGCTTGAAATTCACGGCCAGCATGACGGTCGCGGCTTTCTCACCGCGGCAACCCACCGTGAGCTTCTTGATTCTTATGGCAATCATGGTGCGCAGGCTGCAGCGGTTGGCACGGCCTGGCGCGCGTGGCGGGCTGCGCGCACCACGCTGAATGAAAAACGCCAGACACGAGACCAGTCCCTGCGTGAGGCTGACTATCTGCGCCATGTGGTTGGTGAGCTTGAAACCCTTGCGCCGGATGCTGAGGAAGAAACACGTCTGGCCGAAGAACGCGCACAGCTGATCGCTGCGGAGAAAATGCTCGATGATATCCGGGCCGCGCGCGAAGCTATCGATGATGACATGCTGGAAACCCGTGTAGGCCGCGCGGCAAGGGCCGTGACCTCTGCGATGGACCGTCTGGCTGCGCTTCCTCTTGAGGAAACCGGGACAAGCCAACACTTTTCGACCGCTGCAGAGAAGCTTGACCAGGCGGTCAGTGTCCTGATGGAAGCGAGGGCGACGGTGGTGGACCTTTCGGACCGCATTGATCCCGATCCCGAAACCCTGTCGCGGATTGAAGAGCGGCTTTTTGCGATCCGGGCCGCAGCACGAAAACACGGGGTGGCTGCGGACCGGCTCCCGGATTATCTTGAAAAAATGCGCCACGACCTCGCGCTCATCGATGAGGGGGAAGCGGCCTTTGCTGACCTTGAAAAGGCAGTGGAAGAGTGCAAGGATAACTATTGTAAGTTGGCTGACAAATTGTCGGCCAACCGACAAAAGATCGCCAAAATTCTGGACAAGGCCGTCGCTGTCGAGCTCGCACCGCTCAAGCTTGGCGCGGCGCGGTTCGAAACACGCATTGAAACAGTCCGGGATAATCCCGGCGCCAGCGGTGTTGATGAACTCGAATTCATGGTCGCGACCAATCCCGGCGCTCCGCTCGGACCGTTAAAAACCATCGCGTCGGGCGGGGAGTTGTCGCGCTTTGTCCTCGCGATGAAAGCAGCCCTCGCCAGTCAGGAGAACCGTACGGTGATCATTTTTGATGAGGTCGATGCCGGTGTTGGCGGGGCTGTTGCGGATGCTGTTGGCGAAAGACTTGCGCGGCTTGCCGAGACAGCGCAGGTGCTGGTTGTGACGCATTCGCCCCAGGTTGCTGCACGGGCAAAAACCCATTGGCAGGTGACGAAAGATCAAAAGCCGGACGAAACCATAACCCGGGTTTCAGTCCTTGACGAGACCGCCCGGATCGAAGAGTTGGCGCGGATGCTTTCAGGTGCAACAGTTACGGATGAGGCACGCGCAGCGGCACGCAAGCTCCTGACCGGTGAGCAGACGCCAGCAGGCACGACACCAAAATCGTCTGGCCGCAGGGCGCGGACAACGAAAAAAACCGCGGGCGAAAATACCCGGCGCAAAGCCAGCTAAGCGCCATGCCCGCGAAGGACAGAACGCTAATAAAAAAACCCGTCGACCGGCTAACGCATGAAGAAGCCGAGGGAGAGCTTGCCCGCCTGGCGGAAATCCTGACGCAGGCTGATAATGCCTATTATCAGGAAGATGCGCCAGTGATGATTGATGCAGAATATGATGCGCTACGCCGACGCAATATTCTGATTGAGGAGCGTTTCCCGAAGCTGGTGCGCGACGATAGCCCCTCAAGACGCGTGGGGGCCGCCCCCTCGGCGCGGTTTGAAAAGGTCGTCCACGCCGCGCCGATGCTCTCTCTCGACAATGCGTTTGATGCGGGAGACGTGGCGGATTTTGTTGCGCGGGTCCGTCGCTTTCTGGGGTTCAAAGAGGGTGAAACGCTTGCTTTCACGGCCGAACCGAAGATCGACGGATTGTCGGCCAGCCTGCGGTATGAGAAGGGCGTGCTGGTGCTTGGCGCAACCCGCGGCAATGGCCGCGTGGGCGAGAACGTAACGACCAATCTCCTGACGATCAGCGAAATCCCAACACATATCGAAAACGCACCTGAAGTGCTTGAAGTCCGGGGCGAGGTCTATATGACCCATACAGATTTTAAAGACGTCAATGCAAGGCGGGCTGAGGAAGAGCCGGACAAGGACTTGTTCGCCAATCCGCGCAATGCCGCCGCAGGCAGCCTGCGCCAGCTCGACAGTGCGATCACCGTGCAGCGTCCGCTGAAGTTTTTTGCCTATGGCTGGGGTGAGGTTTCGGAGCCGATTGCGCAGACCCAGTTCGAGGCCATCAGGCAGCTTGAAACATGGGGCTTTCCCACCAATCCGCAGACAGTGCTTTGTCAGTCAGTAGATGATCTGCTTACCCATTATCGCACGATCGAACAGATGCGCTCGTCGCTTGGTTATGATATTGACGGGGTCGTCTACAAGGTCGACCGGCTCGATTATCAGACGCGACTTGGTATGGTTTCACGGGCGCCGCGCTGGGCGATTGCGCATAAATTTGCCGCCGAACAGGCGACCACCCGGTTGGAGGCGATTGACATCCAGGTGGGGCGTACGGGTGCGCTGACACCCGTGGCAAGGTTGAAACCGGTCACGGTCGGCGGCGTAGTGGTATCGAATGCGACGCTGCACAATCAGGACGAGATCAAGCGCAAGGATATCCGTGTAGGTGATATGGTTATCGTTCAACGGGCGGGCGATGTCATCCCACAGATCGTCTCGGTACGGATTGAAAAGCGGCCTGAGGGGACGAAGCCGTTCGCGTTCCCGACCCTGTGCCCAGAATGCGGCAGCGAGGCGGTGCGGGCCGAAGATGAGACTGGCGAGCCTGACGCGGTGCGCCGCTGCACCGGTGGGCTGATCTGTCCGGCCCAGGCGGTTGAGCGGCTGAAACATTTTGTCAGTCGCCGGGCGATGGATATCGAAGGGCTTGGCACCAAGCAGATCGAGGCATTTTACAATGCCGGTCATGTCCGTGCACCCGCCGATATCTTTACCCTGGCGGCGCGGCAGGCTTCGGGCGAGATTGATCTTTACAGCTATACCGAAAAGAAATCGGGCGAACGCACCCCTACCAATATAAAATCTGTGGGCAATCTTTTTGCTGCAATCGAGGATCGGCGGCAGCCGCCGCTTGACCGGTTTATCTTTGCCCTTGGCATCCGTCATATCGGCGAGACCAATGCGCGGTTGTTTGCAAGCGCCTATGGCAGCTTTGAAGCGTTTGCATCGGCGGCCATCCGGGCGGGGCAGGGGGATGGGGCCGCCTTGGAAGAGATACTTGAGATCGATGGTGTCGGTAAGCTGGTCGCAGGCGGGGTCATTGATTTTTTCCATGAAGCCCACAACCGCGAGGCCATCGCCCATCTGCTTGCGCATGTGAGCCCCATGGTTTTTGTCCGCGGGGCGGCCGGCGACAGCCCCATAGTTGGCAAAACCATCGTCTTTACCGGCAAACTTGAAAAAATGACCCGTGACGAAGCCAAGGCCCGTGCCCAAAGTCTAGGCGCGAAGGTCTCAGGCTCGGTCTCCGCCAAAACCGACATTCTGGTGGCCGGTCCCGGCGCCGGATCAAAGCTCGCCAAAGCCAGTGAGCTTGGTGTACAGACCATGACAGAAGAGGAGTGGCTGGCGCTGGTGAACTCATAGCGCTGCGATGAGATGGGCCCCTTGCAGTGTGGCAAAGTCGCCAAAAAAGCGAATAGCCGTCCCTCCATTCCGACCCGTACGGCCCGAATCTCCGGGTGGTTGGGTGTGTCCTTTGCAATTGACTGCAACGCGGCGATGGGCGACGTTCCACCGAGATGCCGATCACAGCGGAAGAGTGAATGCCGGTTCAGCCTTGCCGAGGCGAGCGCATTTTCGAGGAGCAGGCTCACCAACATGTCGGCAGGGGCGCAAGAGACCAGCTGAACGGAAGAGATCGCGGTTGCAAACCAAGTCCTCAATCGCGTCTCAACAGGCAAATCCAACGATGGGATTGTTGAGCGATGGGGTATGCCCTTTCGATTGGCAGGTTTTGTCGCAATGACAAACCATCCAGATGCCCCGCCAGGGGTCAAGTCCACCAAACATCAGATCAAGTCATAGCGACGGAGACATTCATGAAACACGTATTTTTGGTCGGCTTTTTTGCGAGCCTGCTTGCCGCCTGTGCCACCGCACCCGAGACGATCGAAGCAGTCCTGCAGAACCGCACCGACACGATCCTCAAGGGCATCAAGACCGGCGACATGACACCCGTGCTCGACCTGTTCACCGAGGACGCGATTTATTCTCCAGATGGCGGTACGCTGCTGACCGACAGGGAGGGCTTGGCGGCATACTGGAACGCCGTGGCGAACAGCCCGGCCGCTGACGGTGTGCTTGAAGCGGTCGATATCCAGAGGCTCGCGCCAGACGCCTTTGTCGAGATCCAGCGCTACGAGGTATTCGACGCCGATGGCAATCGTCTGTTTGGCGGCCATGCCTCGCTGCTCTGGCGCAAGGTCGACGGGCGCTGGCTGATTGCGTCGGATGTCTCGAACGATTAAGATCAATCAACCGAGGATAAAACGGTATGAAAGTCATCGGCGCCGGGCTCGGCCGAACAGGCACATTTTCCCTGAAGCATGCCCTCGAGCAGCTTGACCTTGGCCCATGCTACCACATGCATGAGGTTATTCTCGACAAGGAGAAAAAGCTGCCGCAATGGACCGCTGCGCTGGCGGGCAATCCCGACTGGGCGGCGATTTATGAGGGCTACAACAGCGCTGTCGACTGGCCCACGGCCGCTTTCTACGAGGAGCTCAACGCGGTTTACCCGGCCTCGAAATTCATCCTGACCACGCGGAGTGCGGAAAGCTGGGCGGAAAGCTACGGCTCGACGATTGCTGAAGTAAATGCCCTGCGCGAAAGTGCACCGTCTGAAATGCGTCCCTTCATGGCCATGAGCAACGCCGTGACCATGCGAAGCGGTTTGCGCGACGGCCTTACCCGCGAAGAGCTTATTGAACTGTTCATAGCGCACACCGAAAGCGTGAAAGCAGAAATCCCACAGGAGCGTCTGCTTGAATTCGAGGTCCGGCAAGGCTGGGAACCGCTTTGTGCGTTTCTCGGTGTCCCGGTGCCCGATCAACCCTTCCCAAAGACCAATGACCGGGAAGAATTCTGGAGACTTTTGAATAGCTGACACAAAACGCCTCTGCAATTGCCTGCGGACGTTTTATGCCTTGCATGGTGTTCACCCCATGTAGGCCGCGCTTCGCTGCGGTCGGGTGGCTGCCCCGGCCGCCCTGTCATCGGTCAATCTCATCGCAGGGCAGTATTATCGGGTGATATGCCATAATCCTCGCCTAGCCGATACCGGAAAGCGCCGGGCCTAGACCGGAGTGGTAGCTGTCTCCAGCCACGCCCGGACCTCTGCCGGGACAAGCGGGCTCAGGGTTTTGCGGACGCGGGCGTGGTAGGCATTGAGCCAGGTGCGTTCGGTGTCGGTGAGGAGATCAGTTTTGATCAGGTCACGGTTGATCGGGGCGAGGGTGATGGTCTCGAAAGCCATCATAGGGCGCTCACCGGCCTTGACCGGCTCGGGCTCGGTGACGACGATCAGATTTTCAATCCGGATGCCGAATTCGCCAGCCTTATAGTAGCCCGGCTCGTTGGACAGGATCATCCCGGGTCTGAGCGCGACGGTGTTTGGCGCTTTGGCAATGCGTTGCGGGCCTTCATGGACGCCGAGATAGCTGCCGACGCCATGGCCCGTGCCGTGGTCATAGTCGAGGCCGACCTCCCAGAGCGGGCGCCGGGCAAAGGCATCGACCTGGTGACCGGTGGTGCCATCCGGAAAGCGCAGGGTGGCAAGCGCAATATGACCCTTGAGCACACGGGTAACACGGTCGCACATTTCCTCGGTCGGCGTGCCGATGGGGACGGTGCGGGTAATGTCGGTCGTCCCGTCCGGATACTGACCACCACTGTCCACAAGAAAGAGGCTGCCCGGGGCCAGCGTCAAATTACTGTCGGTCGACACCCGGTAATGCGGGCTGGCGCCGTTTGATCCGTAGCCGGAAATGGTGTCGAAAGAGAGATCATTGAGATCCGGAGATTCCCGACGAATTTCCTCCAGCTTTTGGGCAGCAGAGATTTCGGTTTCCGCCCCGCTCTGGGCTGTGGTTGCAAGCCAGTAGAGAAAACGCGTCACCGCAGCCCCGTCACGGATATGCGCTTCGCGAGTCCCATTGATTTCGGCTGCATTCTTTGTGGCACGCGGCAACGCGCAGGGGTCGTCGCCCTTGATGATGCGCGCCGGATGCTGGTCGGCGACTTCGGCCCCTCGTCCTTCAGCTTGGCG
>CAYSMJ010000103.1:6662-9588 GCA_964432075.1 uncultured Caulobacterales bacterium
GGGGTCAGCGCCGGGTCAACCAACACTGATTTTCCATCCGCCCCAAGCGCTTCAAGCCTTTCGGTCACCTCGCTTTCAGCGCGGACGTCCACATGATTGCCAAGGTGTTCAGACAGGGAATTGGAGCCTTTGCCGGGTTCAAAGAAAATCTCTGCCCGGCCATCACTGTACAGAATAGCCCGGCTGAGCGGCAGGGGCGAACGGCTAACATCGCCGCCACGAATATTGAATGCCCAGGCGACCGAGGGTGGCGCGGTAATCAGCGCGGCATCGGCCCCTTTCTCGCGCAGGGCCCGGGCAATGGTCTCGCGTTTTTCAAGCGAGCTTCGTCCGGCCAGATGGTCTGCATGAGGAACGATTTTTGCGTTAGGTTTGCCGGGCTGTTCTCCCCAGGCTTCGTCTATTGGATTTTGTGTTACCGCCCTCAGGGTAAATCCAGCCATTTCCGCCGCTGCCCGGAACTTGTTCACCGCATCAACCGAATGCAGCATTGGATCATAGCCGATCACGGCGCCCGTCGCGGCATTTTTTTCCAGCCATTTTAGTGGCGGGCACGCACTTACATCCTCAAAGGAAAAGAAATCGTCATCGACCTGGTCACGGACCTGGAGCGTATAGCGACCATCGACAAAAATCACCGCGCTGTCGAGCATAACAATCGCGGAGCCCGCAGAGCCGGAAAATCCGGATACCCACATCAGGCGTTCTGCATAGGCCGGAATGTATTCGTTCTGATATTCGTCATCATGAGGAACAATAAAGCCTGTCAATCCCGCATTGCCCATAACCCGGCGCAGGGCCGGTAAATGATTGGCGGCAAAGGACCGGTCGGCAACGGGCTCAAACGTCTGAAACATAAGGCTGCCTTTCAATGGGCTTCGGGGTCAGGGGCGTGATATTTCACGTACGAACAATAGCACCGGCCAGGTCGGATGGTCGAGCCGGTTTAATTGACGAAAACCGGCCTGTTGATAGGCGGCCGTGACTTTCGCTTCCTGCTCTGCCATCAGCCCGGCCAGCATGATCCGGCCGTTTGCGGCCACATGAGTTGCCATATCCGGGGCAAGCTCAATCAGCGGCCCGGCAAGAATATTGGCAAACACAAAATCGAACGGGGCGGCCGCACTGATCCGGTCAGATGCAAACCCTGCACTTTCAATCGTGTTTACCCGGGATCCGACCCCGTTCTGGGCGGCATTTTCCTCAGCGATCTCCACCGATTTGGCATCGATATCACTGGCCAGAATGTCCCGGCCCCAGAGTTTTGCTGCGGCAATGGCGAGCACCGCCGATCCGCAGCCGAGATCGAGGATATTGCGTGGGGCAAAACCGGCCAGCCGGTCAAGCAGCATTAGACAACCCGCCGTCGTCGGATGATGACCGGTACCAAAAGCCTGGTTTGCCTCGATCTCAATTGCGATATCTTCAGGGGCCAGATCAAGGTGATCGCGATCATGGGCCCCGTGAAGAACGAAGCGACCGGCACGCACCGGACCGAGTGAGCCAAGGGCGTATTTTACCCAATCGTCATTACGCAGCTCTTCGAGTTCCGGATCGCTCCAGTCAGGCTGCTCATCAAGGGTGCAGCGTATCAGCGTACGGATCGGCTCCAGCTCAGGTGTTTCGGCAAAGTAGGCCTCGGTTAGCCAGTCGGTCGGGAGCGACTGCCCGTCGGCAACAGAACGGCGCAGGCTGACAGCATCGGCCGGCGGATCCAGCGCATCGGCCATCAGGTCGGCAATAAGGGCCATTTCGGTCTCTCCGCCACGCCAGGTCAGTTTGTATGATGGTGGTGATGGATCAGTTCTCATTATGAATTCCGGTTTCTTTGCCGTGGCGGCTGGAGTTATGGGCTGCTTTCAGTGTGTGCCGAGCGTTCGGGTTCCCTGGTGCGCCGCTCCTGGTCAATCGAGTCGATTGCCTCCAATATTTTTTCGTTCACAAGACCGGTCGCATGATAGCTAAGGTGGCTCGCGTCGGAATAGTAGATATGGTCGCGGTCGTGGGTCACGCAGCGTCCCGGCAGGACCGTATCGCAAAACAGCTGGTGCGGATAAACCCGCTTGATCCGTGGATGGTCGATGGAATCGTAAAGCTCGAAAACAGATTTTGTCCGGTTGGTGTAAGCGTCGAAACTTGTTGTCAGCGGGGTGTCTTTGAGGAAAGCGGCGAGAGCGAGATCGGTTTTTGGCCGATCGCGGTTGAGTTTTTCGGGAATGTTCCAGCCGGTTTCCGGCACAGGATAGACGAGGATCAGGTCGTGGCCTGCCTCCAGAATGGTCATGATCGTGGTGCGGATGACTGTTTCCATCCGGGTGGCGGGGTCAAGCGGTCTGTATGCGTGCCAGCGCAGGCTGGGCGATTCGCGGCCGCCCTCACCATTATCGTAAAGCCTGTTTTCCAGATAAAGCTGAAGTCGGCCGGCCAGAATGACGATGGACGGATCCGCGCTGGTGATCGCTTCGAGCCTTTCGCGCTGAATGTCAGCGGTACAGGTTTCATAAGGGCTACCATCCTGACGATAGAGTTCGAAGCCGGGCAATGGATAACAGGCGCCGCGCGCGTGGTCGATTATTTCATATTTGCCGCCAAGCCGGCAGGTCAGGTCCCGGCGAAACATGGCCATGTGGCTGTCGCCCAGAAGAATCACGCTTGTCTGCGGGATCGTGCTGTTGGTTCTGTCAGGCGGGGTGCAGCGGGTCTGTCCGGGCGTGGTGGACAGGGGATCATTCAGTTCGGAAAGGATGGGCGGCAGCCGCGACGGCAGGCCGCCGGTGGTGACGATCTGAAGGTTGGCGCCCACAACAAGGGCTGTGACACCCGCAATGACAGGAAAAAAAACGCCATTCCCGATCACCTTCTGTTGACGGAAGGGTTGTTCCACAAACAGATAGGACAGGACTGACAGACAGATTGTGCAGAAGAT
>CAYSMJ010000104.1:0-832 GCA_964432075.1 uncultured Caulobacterales bacterium
CCCCGCCTCTGTCTCAAGGGGCCCGCGTTCCGGCCCGTCGCCGACAATCAAGAGGCGTGTGTCTGGCGGGCCTGCGGCAACAATCCGCAACAGCCGGTCGATGCGCTTTTCCGCCCGCAAGGCCGTCACGGTACCGATGGTCAGCAGACGGTGCGTGCTAACCCGGGTCTGCTCCTCCGCAGGGCAAAACCGCGCCGGGTCGACGCCGTTGGCGATCAGGCAGGTCCGGTCGGGCGCGACGCCCCAGGGGCCGGTCAGGATTGCATGGAGCCCATGGGAGGGCACGACAAACCGGCGGCGCGGACGGCCGGGCAGATTGAACAGAACACGCCGGGTCAGGTCCCGCTTTGCGCTGCGTTGCCCGCCGGCTTCGTCCGGACCAAAACCATCTTCAGAATGCAGATGCGGCACCGCGTGGCGACCGCGATTGGCAAGAAGCCATTCGCTCGCCCCCCAATTACTGGTGATCAGAAGGTCCGGCGCGGTGCTGGACAAAAGGCCCCGGAACGCCCGCAGATTGGCCGGGGAGACAAACCCGCCCTTGACAACCGGCACCGGCGCGCGTTCCCACGACACGGGCGCTGCCAACAGGGGCTCAGCGGCATAGTCATCATCCATTGCGGTGATCACATGGTGCCAGTCCCGGCGGTCATCAGCGGCGAGAGCCTCGGCAAGGGTTGCGAACCGGCGTTGCGTTCCGCCCGTTGCAAAGGTTGAAAACACCCAGTGGATTTTTATCTGTACACGACCTGTCATGGGGTGGCCTGCGCATGGACGACAATGGCGCGGGCTCGGATATTCGCCTCGTCGGTACAGGGCTGCCCGTCAGGCA
>CAYSMJ010000104.1:842-9504 GCA_964432075.1 uncultured Caulobacterales bacterium
TCTGCTCCAATATCGAAGGGCGATACCATACCACGCAAACACAGACCGCGATCGGACAGCGTGCCAACCCCTGCGCGGCCCGCCATCTTCTTGACGGCATATTTTGTCCGTTCCTCGGCCATGATCCTGGCATAGGCATAATCACCGCGCCCTTCCGGCTGTGGATCGGGCGGGGTTTGCCTGGGGATCGTTTCATTCGAGTCGCCAAGGTTAAGCGCCACCGATGAGCTGACATGAAGAACCCGCTCGGTCCCGCCAGTCCGGGAGGCGCGCGCCGGCACCGCAACCGAAAGCCCCCTTGCCCGCAACACCGTGAGAAAATGCCTGCCGGCAATACCGGTGCCGCCAATCACCGCAACATCAAACCGGCGCGCTCGGGCTGGCGGCTTTAACGGGGTCGGTTTTGCCGGAGACATGTCGCCCGCCGCTGTCTCGCAAGCCGCAGCCTGCCCACCCGCCAGGGCCTCCGCAGCCGCGCGGCGCGGGTCAACGACGCCAACAAGTCGCACATCCTCGCGCCTATCAAGACAACGCTTATGCGCCAACGCTATGAAACCCGCGCCGATGAGTACCGTACCGATCAATGAAGTCCCCTGTTTTTGCATAGGGCGGTGGCCCCGCTGTGCATATGCAGGATGCGTTCCCCGATCTGCAAGGCGTTCCGGATTTTTTGGGTTCGGGTATGATCGGTGACGCCGCGCCTGGTCGATTGCCCCGGCGGCGAGCGACGCCTATCTTAGCGCCAGACGAATCACTGTGAACTGTGATGGAGCCAGAGCCATGCGCCTGACGCGTATCTTTACCGCCGATACCAGCCGCCGAGACCCTTCCGGCGGGCGCAACGGCTCAACGGCCAACCATGGCGAAGACTATGTCGACGATCCTGCCTATCGCGGTCTGCGATTCGAGGAGCGCTCCAGCGTCATCCGCTCCGTCACCGGCGAAATCCTGTTCGAACTGGACGGGATGGAAGTCCCAAGCCATTGGAGCCAAACCGCCGTCGATATTCTTGCCCAGAAATATGTTCGCAAGGCCGGCGTACCCGCGATCACCAAACGGATCGATGAAGACGATATCCCCATCTTTTTGCAGCGCGCCGAGCCTGACATCGACGCGATGGAGCGGCTTGATCTGAAAACCCATTTTGGTGCGGAGCATTCGGCAAAACAGATTTTCCACCGTCTTGCCGGCACCTGGGCCTATTGGGGATACAAAGCGGGCTATTTTGAAAGCGACGACGATGCGCGGATCTATTATGACGAGATCCGTTATATGCTCGCGCACCAGATGGCCGCGCCCAACAGCCCGCAATGGTTCAATACCGGGCTTCACTGGGCCTATGGCATCGACGGCCCCGCACGCGGGCATTATTTCGTCGACCATGAGACCGGGCGGCTCAAAGCCTCGGAAAGCGCCTATCAGCGTCCGCAACCGCATGCCTGCTTTATCCAGTCCGTAGACGACACGCTTGTCGGCCAGAACGGCATCATGGATCTGTGGCAGCGAGAAGCGCTTCTGTTCAAATATGGCTCGGGAACGGGCACCAATTTCTCGACCATCCGTGGGCGGAATGAAGAACTTTCCGGCGGCGGCATAAGCTCAGGCCTGCTCAGCTTCCTCAAAGTCGGAGACGTCGCCGCAGGCGCAGTAAAATCAGGGGGCACGACCCGCCGGGCCGCAAAAATGGTGGTTGTTGATATCGATCATCCGGATATTGAAGAGTTTGTTGCCTGGAAGATCCGCGAAGAAAACAAGGTTGCGGCCCTTGTCACCGGTTCTGCGGTCATGGCGAAGGTTCTCCCGCCCGTCTTCAATGCCTGCCGGACTGATGTCGTGCCTGACGCAGACCGGTTTGAGCCGCGGCGTAACAAGCTTCTCAAAGCGGCCATTTCAAAGGCCCGCGCGGCCTGCGTCCCCGACCCGGTCATCAAACGGGTTATCGATTTTGCCCGGCAGGATTTCACCGCTTTCGAAGTTGAGGCGTATAATCTTGACTGGGACAGCGAGACCTACCGTTCCGTTAGCGGACAGAATGCCAATAACTCCGTACGTGTATCAGACCAGTTTTTGCGCGCAGTCGCCGATGACAATGACTGGACCCTGCGCCGCCGGATTGACGATATGCCGACGCAAATTGTGTCCGCGCGCGCCCTGTGGAACGGCATCTGCGAAGCCGCCTGGACCTGCGCAGACCCAGGGCTCCAGTTCCACGACACAATCAATGCCTGGCATACCTGCGCGCCCGACGGCGAGATCCGCGCCTCCAATCCGTGCTCTGAATATATGTTTCTTGACGACACGGCCTGCAATCTTGCCTCCCTCAATCTGCGCAAATTCGCAGGTCCTGACGGGTTTGAAGTCGAGGCCTTTGAACAGGCATGCCGGTTATGGACGCTGACCCTTGAGCTATCGGTTCTGATGGCGCAATATCCGTCTGCGGAGATTGCGAAGAAATCCTATGAATACCGAACCCTTGGGCTTGGGTTTGCCAATCTTGGCGGCCTTTTGATGAGTATGGGACTTGGTTATGACAGCGCGAAGGGACGCGGCCTTGCCGCCGCGATCACCTCGCTGATGACGGGGCTTGCTTATCGCACCTCTGCGGAAATCGCGGCGCGGGTTGGCCCGTTCCCGCGCTACAAGCACAATCGCGAGACCATGTTGCGGGTGCTGCGTAACCATCGCCGGGCTGCCCTTGGCACGGAGATCGGCGGTTCTTTTGAGGACCTTGTCATCCACCCCCATATTCTGAACCCAGACGATGTGCCTGACCACAGTCTTGCCCGCCGGGCCCAGGCGGTCTGGAACGAGGCCTATGAAACGGGGGCGATGCATGGCTTTCGCAATGCCCAGGTCTCTGCAATCGCGCCAACCGGGACGATCGGCCTTGTCATGGACTGTGACACAACCGGGATCGAGCCTGATTTTGCCCTGGTAAAATTCAAGAAGCTCGCTGGCGGCGGGCATCTCAAGATCATCAACCGGGCTGTCCCCGATGCCCTGCGCGCCCTTGGCTATGACCGTGACACCATCGACGCGATCGTGGCCTATGCCGTTGGCCGTAACAGTCTTGAGGGGGCCCCCGGCATTTCCACCGCGGTCCTGCGCGACGAAGGGTTTGCCGACAAGGACATCAAGGCGCTCGAGCAACGGCTGAAAACCGCATTTGACCTGACCTATGCCTTTACACCCCAGGCCCTGGGCGAGGATTTCTGCCGCAATGTCCTTGGCTTTACCGAAAGCCAGCTGCATCAGACCGGTTATGGCGTCCTGCGCGATCTCGGCTTTTCCGATGAGGAAATCCATGCCGCCAATCTGTATTGTTGCGGGGCCATGACCCTTGAAGAGGCGCCGGGGCTAAAACCGGCGCATTTGCCTGTCTTTGATTGCGCCTCGCCCTGCGGTCGGTTCGGCGAACGCGCGCTCTCGGTTGATGCGCACCTGCAGATGATGGCCGTTGCCCAGCCCTTTGTCTCAGGGGCGATTTCCAAAACGGTCAACCTGCCCGCAAGATCGTCCACAGAAGATTGTGCACGCGCCTTTATGCTGTCCTGGCAGATGGGGCTCAAGGCGATAGCCCTTTACCGCGACGGGTCAAAACTATCACAACCCCTGATGTCGGCCCTTCTGTCTACCGATGAAACGGAGGATGATGCTGAAGACGCTCTTGCCGATCTGATTGCCGAGGCCCCGAATGCACAACGCTCGAAGATTGTTGCCGAAAAAATCATTGAGCGGATCGTTGAACGTACGCCCGGTCGGCGTCGCCTACCGGACCGGCGCAAGGGATATATCCAGAAGGCGATCGTTGGCGGTCACAAGGTCTATCTGCATACGGGCGAGTTTGACGATGGTGAGCTTGGCGAAATCTTTATCGATATGCACAAGGAAGGGGCCGCTTTCCGAAGCCTGATGAACAATTTTGCCATCGCGATATCGCTTGGCCTGCAATATGGGGTGCCGCTGGAGGAGTTTGTCGATGCCTATGTCTTCACCCGGTTTGACCCGTCGGGCCCGGTGGAAGGTAATGACCAGATCAAAAATGCCACATCGATCATCGATTATATCTTCCGGGAACTCGCCATCTCCTATCTTGGCCGGCATGATCTGGCCCACGTAGACCCGGCGGAAACGAGCATCGATACGCTAGGCAGAGGCGTTGAAAGCGAAAAAGTCCAGGCGGAAGCCACCAAGCTGATTTCGAAAGGTTTTAGCCGGTCAACGGTGATGGATAATCTCGTGGTCTTGCGGGGCGGCGATTTTGACCGGATGCGCGAGCGCAAGGCAGCGGACGGTGCCGAACCCGAGGATGTCGACGCCGAAGACGAGGAGACGATACGCCCTGTCGACGCGGCAACACCCTCCTCCGAGGAAATCGATAAGCCCGCAACCGCTGGCCTTGATGCGGCCGATATTGAGAAAAAACTGTCGCGACTGGCCGAGACCGTGAACCAGCAGGTACCGCGTGGGGTTTTGAAAACGCCGTCGGCCCTGTCGGGTGCCGATCCGCGTTTTGAGGCGCGGGCAAAGGGGTATGAGGGGGATGCTTGTGGCGACTGCGGACAGTTCACCCTTGTGCGAAATGGAACCTGCCTGCGGTGCGACAGTTGCGGTGCCACGACCGGCTGTTCCTGACCAATCCGCCGCCCCTTGCCCCGACCCGGCAAATCTGGTCCGGGACTTGCGTATAACATACGCCAGATAGCGTAAAGTCTTCGTTAAACCGTTGATGATATCGACAGATATGGTTCGGGGTCTATGCGGGGGAGCAAGGTACCTCATGTCGTCTAAAGCACTGATCCTTATTTGCCTTTTTGCTTTCGCCGTTCTCTCAACGCTTTCCACCATGATCGTTGATCCCTATAAGCGCGGGCGCTCGGCAGAAAGCCGGTCAGTGATGACCGAGATCTCGGGGAGTTTTCGCAAAACCGGTCAGGCCTGGGACAAATTTGGCAAAAGGCTCGGGCAGTTGAACATTCCGGGATTTGGTGGCCGCAAAGATGAGGTCATCCTCCTCAGCGAGGAAGCCCGTATGCGGTATGCTGGTGCCGATCTGTCCGGGCGGTCCCTTGGCGGAAAAAACTTCAACAGTCTCACACTGACCCAGACAAAGCTGCAAAATGCGATCCTGACGGACGCCCGTTTTGAAGCGGCTCAGGGTCAGGGGGCCAATCTCGCCAATGCCCGTCTTGGCGGTGCAAACATGTCCGCCAGCGTCTTTAATGGCGCCAATTTCAGCGATGCCTATCTGCGCGAAGCAACGGCCCGCGCAGCACGCTTTGCCCGCGCCGATTTTTCCGCAGCCGATCTGTCGCTTGCCCGATTTGCAGCGGCCGATTTTTCCGATGCCACACTTGTCGGCGCTTATCTTGTCAACACCAATTTCGCCACAGCCATCATGACCGGCGCGCGGCTTGACAATGCCGATGCGCGCGGAGCATCGTTTCAGCGTGCGGATCTACGCCAGGCCTCTTTAAAAGGCACCGATATCGCCCTAGCAGATTTCAGCTATTCCCTTCTTGGCGGCGCAGATTTTTCCGATGCAATAAATCTCAAACCGGAACAGTTTCAGGGCGCCTGCGGAAATGACCGGACAATCCTGCCGCCGACCCTCACCCTGCCTGACTGCCCGGAAGGTCAGAATTAAAGCTTCGGCGCCGCCGCGGCAACGCCCGGATCAACAAAGGGCAGGAAGCCTTCAAAATTATCGATAAACATCTGGGCCAGCCTGTCTGCAGCCGCGTCATACTCCTCACCGGAGGCCCAGCTATTGCGTGGCAGGAGACTGTCATTATCGACGTCCGGCACCTCGGTCGGGACTGAAAACCCGAAACGCGGATCGGTCTGCATTGGTGCAGCCTTTAACGTGCCGTCAAGCGCAGCCGCAAGCAGGCTGCGCGTCTCACGGATTGGCATGCGCCGACCAACACCATAAGGCCCGCCCGTCCAGCCCGTATTGACAAGCCAGCAATCGACATCATGCTCGTCAATCAGCCTGCCAAGCAATTTTCCATATTCTGAAGGGTGACGCGGCATGAATGGCGCCCCGAAACAGGTGGAAAATGTCGCCTTGGGTTCTTTACCAAGGCCTTTCTCCGTTCCCGCAACTTTTGCCGTATATCCGGACAGAAACATGTAAAGTGCCTGATCCCGGTCCAGCCGGGCCACCGGCGGCATCACGCCAAAGGCATCGCAAGTCAGCATGATGATCGATTTTGGATGGGTTGTTCGGCCGCTCCGGCTCGCATTCGGGATATAGTGGATCGGGTAGGCCCCACGCGAGTTCTCAGCGAGGCTGTTATCGTCAAGATCTAGCTGGCGTGTCGCCGGATCCATCACGACATTTTCGAGAACCGTGGTAAACCGGCGGGTGGTCGCAAAAATCTCAGGCTCAGCCTCAGCCGACAGCCGGATCATTTTTGCGTAGCATCCCCCTTCGAAATTGAACAGACCATTCGGACCCCAGCCATGTTCGTCGTCGCCGATCAGCTCGCGATCAGGATCAGCCGACAGCGTGGTTTTGCCAGTGCCCGAGAGACCGAAAAAGATTGCAGGGTCATCCGCACTGCCCACATTTACAGAGCAGTGCATCGGCATAATCGTCTTTGGCGGTAGCAAGAAATTCAGGATCGAGAAAACCGATTTTTTCATTTCGCCGGCATAAGATGTCCCGCCGATCAGGACCATATGGCGGGTAAAGTCGAGGGCAATAACCGTTTTTGACCGGCAGCCATGGCGCGCGGGGTCGGCTTCAAAGCCCGGCAGGTCGACAATGGTAAAATCCGGCGCAACGTTTCTTTCTTCCATGGACGGGCGGATCAGGAGATGCCGGATGAAAAGACCGTGCCAGGCATATTCGGTGAAAATGCGAACCTTGACATGGTGGTCGGGGTCGGCCCCGCCACGCAAATCCTGCATAAACAGGGCGCGTTCCGACGCGTAGGCCAGCATATCCTCGTGCAGCCGGGCGAAGGCATCCGGGGTCATGGCTTTGTTCGCATCCCACCAGACCGCCTCGTCGGTCGTCGCATCGCGGACAATAAACTTGTCGTCTGCCGAGCGGCCCGTATGGTCACCGGTGCGCACAACAAGCGGCCCGCCATAGGCGATCACACCTTCCCCGCGCTGCACCGCCGCCTCGTACAAAGCCTCGGCCGTCAGATTGCGTTGTGCCTCCGGAGCCCTGTTCAAAAAATCTGCACTCACCATTACCCTTGCCTTTTTGCTGTTATCCTTCCCATGGCGTAAAGCCTGACGCTTTTGCGGACCGTGGGCCTCGCTATCGTGCGCCTCTGTTGACATTTGCCTACCCGATCAGGCCGCCATTTGCCAGTCGCTGTCACAGGCGATAGTCTTTGCAGTGTGGGAAGGGGTACAAAGTTGGAATCGCCCGGCGCAATTTCGGGCTGAGTGGACCGGACACCAGCGAGGGAGGACAGTTACCTTGCCCAATGACGCCGTTTTGGAAAACCCGACACCGCCGACCCTCGGCGATGTCCTGTCCCGCAAGGAATTGCAAACGCTTCGCGCGCTGTCGGACGCCCGCGCTGCGGCGACATTCGGGTTCAACTGGGCCCTGATCGTCGCCGCCTTCGCAATGACGATCGCCATGCCAAACCCATTTACGATCCTGCTGGCGGTGCTCCTCCTCGGCGGGCGCCAGCTGGGTCTGGCGATCCTGATGCATGACTGCTCGCACCGGGCATTTTTCCGCACGCGCCGGCTAAACGATTTTGTCGGCCACTGGCTCTGCGCCGTGCCGGTCAAGGCCCGGCTAGATGACTATCGCGCGGTTCATCTGCGCCACCACCGCCATGCGGGCACGTCCGCCGACCCCGATCTTGTCTTTGTTGAGAAATACCCCGTGCCGGCCGACAGCCTGCGCCGGAAACTCATTCGTGATGTGACCGGGCAGACGGGCCTGCGCGACCTGCTCGCCTATCTGCGCCGCTTCCGCTGGTCGCGCGATTATGGCGCCGTCCTGTTTCACCTGACGATGCTCTTTATACTGACAGGTTTTGGGGCGCCCTGGACCTATCTTTTGTGGTGGGCCGCAGATCTGTTTGTCTTTCCCGTCATCGTGCGTATACGCCAGATCGGCGAGCATGGCGTTGCGATGACCCGGGTGGACCGAGGGAACCGGGGGGACCGCGACCCGCGCAAGAACACCTCAACCACATTGCCCGCCTGGTGGGAGCGCCTTCTCATCGCCCCCAACAATGTGCATTACCATCTCGAACACCATTTGTTCGCCACCGTCCCGCCCTATCGCCTTACGCGCTTGCACCGCCTCCTCAAAACCCGCGGCTTTTACGACGGCTATGACTGTATTTCTAAGGGGTATGCGGATGTCCTGCGCCGAGCGGTGCAGCCGGTTCGTTAGGGAGTTTGCCAGGGTATCGATGTAAAAGCCGTGGCTCAGAACCCTCCTTCGAGCCAATCAACCCGCAAAACGCCAGCGCCAGCCCGATGGCGCTGATGCGCCAGACCTGCCAGAGGCTGGCCTCGACGAAGAAGCTGACGCAGCTTGCGGCGAGAATCCCGGTGATGGCGGTTATGGCTGCGGGCGTTAAACCGGCGCGCAGAATCACTGCCGTTGCGCCGATGATCACCCCGGCGGCCAGCAGCACACCGGGCACCCCAAGCTCCAGCCAGATCTGCA
>CAYSMJ010000105.1:0-9361 GCA_964432075.1 uncultured Caulobacterales bacterium
TTCACCGAAAATCCTGAGCGGCTGTTCCAGAAGGTCAGGGCCGATACAATCCTGACCCCCCATGCCGGCGAGTTCAAACGGCTTTTCCCGGATCTCGCCCGGGGTGACCGAATGACGGCCGTCCGCAAGGCCGCGGAACGATGCGGCGGGATTGTGTTGCTCAAGGGTCCCGACACGGCGATTGCCAACCCGCATGGACTGGCCGCCATCAATGTCAATGCGCCGCCCACCCTCGCGACAGCGGGCTCCGGCGATGTCCTTTCCGGCTTTATTGCCGCCCTTGCCGGTCAGACCCTTGGCAATGGCAAGCGCATGCCGCCCTTCGAGGCAACCTGCGGCGGGGTATGGCTGCATGGTGCCTGCGCACAGGTGCTGGGCCCCGGGCTGATCGCCGATGACCTGCCGGACGCCATGCCAGCGGTTTTGCGTCAACTCACCGGCAATACGCGATGACCTGAATGCCGGATTGCCAGACCCGCCAGACCCGCCAGACCCGCCAACCCGCCAACCCGGCAGACAGGGCCTTGTACTGGCCGGACCGACCGGCAATATGCGAACCAAGAGAACCCGCAACAGATCAGCTTCCATGACCGGCTTTTTTCTGACCCTTCTATTTATCTTGTGCCTTGCTGGCGGGCTCTTCTGGTTATGGGTCCGCCATACCAACGCAGAGCTGCATGATGCATCGCAGGCCGAATGGGACGCATTCCAGAAAGGCGACCCCGATTTTATCACGCATCTGAGCCAGGCAGAGTTCCACCGGGTATTCCGCCGAACCCACTTCCCCCGCTTTCCGGTTTATGCCGCCCTCATCGTGACCACCTTTATTCTTCTCCTCCCGGTGACCTTTGCCATCCTCGTCTTCGGCACCTGGGTGGGCGAGAGTACGGGCATCTTCCCGGAAGCCGTCAGTGTGACCAACATGTTTTTCACCGATGTCGATCTCGAAAAACGCGAGGCCGCACTTCAATATGCCGATGATTTAAGCGGGTTTTACTACTTCTTTGGTGTCCTCGGGGCATGGCTTCTCACGGCTGGCCTTTTCCTGCGGCACTACCACAAAAACCGGCCCGGCTATCTTCGTGATGAAATCATCCGCATGCGGTAGGGCCCAACAATCCGGAGACAATCATGGAATATCTGCACACTATGGTTCGCGTCAGTGACCTTGAGGAGGCGCTGGCTTTCTATTGCGAGGCGCTCGGTCTTGTTGAGATCAGCCGGACTGACGTGGAAGGCGGACGGTTTACCCTGGTCTTTCTCGCCGCGCCTGGCGATGCGGACAGGGCGCGCGCAGCAAAGGCACCGCTTGTCGAACTGACCTATAACTGGGATCGGGAAGACTATGATGGCGGGCGAAATTTCGGCCACCTCGCCTACCGGGTCGACGACATCTATGCCGCCTGCGAGAAACTCCAGACCCATGGCGTGACCATCAACCGCCCCCCGCGCGATGGGCATATGGCTTTTGTCCGCTCGCCCGACGGCATCTCCATCGAACTCCTTCAGAAAGGCGAAAAGCTGCCGCCGCGCGAGCCCTGGGCCAGCATGGAAAATACCGGCAGCTGGTAGTGCGGTCGGCCCGGTTGCAATCAGCGTAACGAATTGGAAGGCGCTTTAGGGCATAGGTCAGGGCTGGGTCAGAAGCCGGCAGGCTCCGGCATGGGGTTTCTTGTGCGGCACAAACCGAGGGGTTCATCTTGAAAACTGATGTGCAGACGGCTTCGCAGCAGTCCACGCCAATTCTTGCGCTGAATGGGCTGACCAAGCGCTATCGGCATCTGACTGCGGTTGACAGGCTGTCGTTCGCTGTCAGGCCCGGCGAGATTTTTGGCTTTCTCGGGCCGAACGGTGCGGGCAAGACAACCACCTTGCGGATGATCCTTGATATTGTTCAGCCGACCTCGGGCACGCTGGAAATTCTCGGCGCATCACAGGCAACGCCGGTGCGCCAGCGCATTGGCTATCTTCCCGAAGAGCGGGGGCTATACCGAAAAATGCGGGCAGCCCGGTCGATTGCCTATTTCGGGCGACTGCGTGGCATGACGGCGGGCCATGCGCGCAAACGTGCCCTCGACCTGATGGTTGAGTTCGACCTTGGCGATTTCACCCGCACCCGCAATGAAGCTCTGTCAAAAGGCATGGCGCAAAAGGTCCAGTTGCTGGGCACGCTTGTGCACGACCCCGAGCTGCTGATTCTCGACGAGCCCTTTTCCGGGCTTGATCCGATCAATCAGAAAGTCCTTGAAGACCTGATCCGCAGGCTGCGGGCGCAGGGCAAAAGCATCATTTTTTCGACCCACGTCATGGAGCATGCCGAACGGCTGTGTGACCGGTTCCTGATCCTTGCCAAAGGCCGCAAGCGGTTTGAGGGCACGCTTGAGGAGGCCCGCGGGCGATTCCCGCCGCGGCTCCTGATCCGTACCGCCGATCCTGTCGATCCCCTGTCCAATGTGCCCGGCGTTATCGCCATTCGCCGCATCGGCGACCATGACAGCGCCGACGAGCAGGATTATGAACTCGATCTTGAAGCGGGCGCCGACAGCCAGGCAATTCTCGCGGCGGCGTTTGAACAGGGGATCCGCCTGTCGCGGTTCGAGCAGGTTCGCCAGACCCTCCATGACATCTTCGTGTCGATCGCCGGCGCAAGCGACCCGGATGAGGCTGCCGCATGAGAGAAGCCCTGATTATCGCCCGGCGCGAATACACCCAATATGTTTTTTCGCGCGGCTTTTTGTTGATGCTGGCCCTCGCCCCGCTTGCGCTGGTCGGCTTCGGCCTGATTACCGGACTTGCCCAGACCACACGGACCGAAAAAGTCTTTGCCGTTTACGACCCGTCGGGCCGCTATCTTGAGGCGCTCGACAGCTATCTTGAAGAACGTGACCGCAGGCGGGTGATTGCTGCCTTCGATCAGTATCTGCTGCTCAATGCGGCCGTTCCCACCCTTGACGAGACACCAATCCCTGAGCCCTACGCCCCTGGTGCTCTTGCCGCCGAGCGGGTGAATGCTTTTTTTGCAGGTGATACGCCGGACGACGCCGTCTTGCGCGCCATTCGCGAAGTGCAGCCCTATCTGCGCTCCAATGCCACCCCGTTCGATCCACCCCTGCCTCCTTTCCGGCGGGTGAGCCCTGCCGATCCCGCATCAACGTCATCGCGGGCTGCTTTTGTCGATGCGGTGACCCGCGCGCTGATTAACAAGGCGCCCCTGTCCGGCACCGGTGACCCACCGCTCTTTGCGGCCCTCGTTTTGCCTGATGATTTCGGCCTTGACCAACCGCAAGCGGAATACTGGTCGCGAAACTACAACGACACCACGCTTCAGAACCGGCTGGAGGACGCCCTGCGCAGCGCCCTGCAGGAAAAAGCCGCCACCATGGCGGGCCTGTCGCGCGGCGAATTTGAGGCGATCCGCGCCCTCTCGCCGGAACTCAAACCCTTCCGCCCGGACCGGACCAGCCAGAGCGACGATGCCAGCCTGACCCTTCGAGACCGGATCGAAAGCGGGCTGCCCGCCGTCATGACCTATTTTCTCTTTATCCTGATCTTTTCAGTGGGCAGTCTGCTCCTGACCAACACGATTGAGGAACGCTCCAACAAGATCGTCGAAACGCTCCTGTCATCAGTAACCGCCGGGCAGTTGATGCTAGGCAAGCTGATCGGGATCGGCGCTGTCGGCCTGACCATCCCGGCTGTCGGGCTTGCCGGCGTGACCCTCGGCGCCTTCACGGTGTTCGCCGACAATACGCTTGTTCAGACCCTGGTTTCGGCCCTGTTGTTTTCGCCGCTTGTCTGGATCTATCTGTTTTATTTCCTGACCGGCTATGTGATTTTTGCGATGATCTATCTTGCCATTGGCGCGATTTCGAATTCGCTGCAGGATGCCCAGACTTTTCTCGGGCCGGTGACAATCATCCTCGTCCTGCCGCTCGGGCTTATGCCGCTGGTGTTCCAGGAACCGAACGGGCTGATCGCGTCAATCATGACCTGGATCCCGATCTATACGCCCTATGCCGTGATGCTGCGGGCGGCCGCCGACCCGCCGCTTTGGGAAATCCTCGGGGCAACGGCGCTGATGGTGCTGTTTGCGATCTTTTTCGTCACCTTTATGGGCCGGATTTTTCGCCGCGGCCTGCTCAACGATACCCCGCCGACGCTGGGCGGGATTTTCCGCCTCCTGCGCCGCGACGAGGGGTGAGCGCGGAGCCGCAATGACCGCTCGACATCGGCGCTCGCTCTGCTATAGAGACGCGCTCGACAGCGAGGGCGACACTTTGACGGCCTCCCGTCATCATTCCCGATCGGGCTGAAAAGGCTGATCCGGGGCAGTAAGCCCGGACGGCATGCGGATGTGGCGGAACTGGTAGACGCGCTGGATTTAGGTTCCAGTGGAGCAATCCGTGGAGGTTCGAGTCCTCTCATCCGCACCAGCCCGGGGGAACCCGGACAGGCATTTCATCGGGCCCGGCGCCCACACGAGAAGACACGAAAAAGAGTTTGGAAAGACGCAATGGAAGTCACCGAAGTTACCAGCGAAGGCCTGGAACGTACATTCAAGGTAACCGTCCCGGCCACCGAGCTTGACGAAAAACTCGTCGCCAAGCTGGAGAGCATGAAGGGCGATATTCACCTCAAGGGCTTTCGCAAGGGGAAGGCCCCAGTTTCTTTCCTGAAAAAGATGTATGGCAAAAACCTCATGGGTGAGATCATTCAGGAGGTTGTTACCGAAACAGCCGAGAAAGCCTTCACCGAACGCGATCTCCAGCCGGCGACCCAGCCACATCCGCACTTCCATAGCGACATGGAAGCCGTTGCCCAGGGCAAAGCGGATCTGGAATATGATGTCCACGCGGAAATCCTGCCGACCTTTGAGGCAATGGATGTTGCCTCCCTGTCGCTGACCCGGCCGACAGCGGAAATCCCGAAAGACGACATTGACGAAGCAATAAAAACTCTCGCGGAAAATCAGCGTAGCTATACCGCCCGCGGCGAAGGCGAGGCTGCCGGCAAAGACGATATGGTGGTCATCGATTTTGAAGGCTCGATCGATGGCGAGGTCTTCGAAGGGGGCAAGGCTGAAAATGCCGAACTCGTTCTTGGCTCAAACAGCTTTATTCCCGGCTTTGAAGATCAGCTGATCGGCGCAAAGGCCGGCGAAGATAAAACAGTGACGGTTAGCTTCCCGGAAGATTATGGGCATGCCAGACTTGCCGGCATGGAAGCGGTGTTTGCGGTCCAGGTTCATGAGGTGAAAGCGCCCGATGATGTCACCATAGATGACGCACTCGCCGAGGGGATGGGGCTGAAGGATCTGGCAGAGCTTGAGGAAAAAATCCGCGAGGGGATTGGTGAGGAATATAAACAACTCTCACGCAGCCACGTCAAACGCCAGCTTCTCGACAAGCTTGACGAGGCCCACGCCTTCGATTTGCCGAAGTCGATGGTCGATGCCGAATTCAACCAGATCTGGGCGCAAGTGAAGGACGCCGAACGCGACGAAGAAGACAAGGACAAGACCGAAGAAGAGCTGGAAGCGGAGTATCGCCAGATCGCCGAGCGCCGTGTGCGCCTCGGGCTTGTCCTCGCTGAGATCGGCAAGAAAGCCGAGATCCAGGTGCCAAACGAGGACATCCAGCGCGAGATCATCAATCAGGCCCGCCAGTTCCCGGGCCAGGAGCGCGAAGTCCTCGAATTCTATCGTTCAAATCCAAACGCCATGGCCCAGATACGCGCGCCGCTTTATGAGGAGAAAGTCGTTGACTACATCCTCGAAGTCGCCACGGTCGAAGAAAAGACCGTATCAAAAGACGCACTGATGAAAGAGCCTGACGGCGAAGATATCTAGCCTGCGTTACCTTTTTGTTGAACCAAAAACGCAGTCCAGATTTTTTAGGGTCGCGCGTTCGAACCAAAAACTGAAAAGACCACAGGAACTCTGCAACGTAATCATGGCCGGGTTCACCGCGGCCAGATAAATGAAAACGATGACGCTTACCCGGCGCCTATCGTACCACTTCGCGCAAGATCTCGTTCACCCCGGTTTTTGCGCGGGTCTGGGCGTCAACCCGTTTGACGATGACCGCGCAGTAAAGCGACGGCCCCCAATCATTGCCGGGCATGGCCCGGGCAGCGGGTATGGTGCCGGGGACTACAACCGCAAAGGGCGGGACTTCGCCACGATGGATCTCGCCTGTCTCCCGATCAACGATCTTTGTAGAGGCGCCAAGATAGACCCCCATCGACAAGACCGCTCCCTCACGCACGATGACGCCTTCAGCCACCTCGGCCCGGGCGCCGATAAAGCAATTGTCCTCAATGATCACCGGATTGGCCTGCAAGGGCTCCAGGACACCGCCAATACCGGCCCCGCCCGATATATGGACATTCTCGCCAATCTGCGCACAAGAGCCCACCGTTGCCCAGGTGTCGACCATGCTGCCCGCGCCAACATAGGCCCCGATATTTACATAGGAAGGCATAAGGACCGCCCCGGGCGCAACAAAACTCCCCTTTCGGACGATTGCTGTCGGCACAGCACGAAAACCGGCCGCCTCAAAAGCAGCTTCATCCCAGCCCTCGAACTTGCCTGCGACCTTGTCAAACCAGTGCCCGCCATCAGGCCCGCCACTGACAAGCCGGTTCGGCGTTAACTTGAACGACAAGAGAACCGCCTTTTTTAGCCACTGATGCACCGTCCACTGACCATCGGCCGCACGGGTACAGATACGCTCGCGCCCCCTGTCGAGCAGGTCGATCACCGCCGCCACTCCGGCCCGTACCTCTTCACGTGCATAAGCGTCACCGGAAAGACGGTTGCGCGCCTCCCAGGCGGTTTCAATTGTGGTTTTCAGATCGCTCATGGCGGTCCTTTCTCAAAGTTTCGGCAATTGCGGCAGGGGGCCGTATTTTCAGGATCTATCAGCCACAAACTGCGCAAGAAAGCTGCCGAGATCAGTCGTTTTATGATGAACGTGGTCGTGTTCATCGTCGGGATGGGCCGGGCGCTTGGCCGACGGCTCATCGGCAAGCCATTCAGCATACGAACAAACCAGTACAGTCGTCATGCCCATATCGTGGGGGACTTCGAGATTGACCGGGATATCCTCGAACATGATTGACTGTTCCGGATCAAGATCATGAGCCATGAGAAAACGTTCATAGGTGGGGCGGTGTGGCTTAGGCAGATAATCAGCAGCATGAATATCAAAAACGCCATCGAAAAGATGGTCGATCCCGAGCTTGCGGGTCACATTCTCCGCGTGCTTGACCGACCCGTTGGTAAAAACAAAACGCCGTCCCGGGAGGTCGGCAATCTGGTCGTGCAAATGGGTATCGGGCGCTATAGCCGACAGGTCGATATCATGAACATAATCCATAAAATCTTTTGGCGGAATATCATGTTCACGCATCAGACCCGACAATGTCGTGCCATAGCGGACGTAATAATCCTTCTGGACAAAACGCGCCTCGGCGTGAGAGAGTTTGAGGGTCCGCTCCACAAACTCGGTCATACGCGCATCGATCTGCGCAAAGAGCTGGCACTCGGCCGGGTACAGCGTATTGTCGAGATCGAATATCCAGTTGCGGATCGGCGAAGCCGACCGTGAGGCGGTCGAAGGAATTGGCGCAGGAATTGGCACAGAAATTGGCGAAGGCAGTGGTGAAGGCGCGGGCTTATTCACCTGATGCCCTCTCGCGGCCAGCCGCCGGCAGAACAAAAGCATCGGGAAGGAAATCATAGGTCGCGGCTGGTGATCCTCCGATTTCCACACGCAGGAATTGCGCCTTCCGCAGGTCCTGATCCGAGCAGTCGAGCTTGTTGTCGGCCTGAAAAATCACGTCATTGATACACAGGTCACGCTCGCCGCCAGTGAGCAGGCGTTCCGGATCATTCGCGCTTCCATCGCCAATGACACCATAGACATAATAGTGATCATGTTGCAGCTCGCCCTTGAGAACCTTGACGCACTGGCCGGGGTTCAGTTGCCACCAGCCACGGGACTCATATGCTCCCTCTTTGCCCGGATAGCCGATGGCACTCCAGACCTCCTCGCCGGTTTTGTTGCAATAGAAAAAGCCAAGCTTCTGGTCGATCTTGTTCGCCTCGTCGATCAGGCTTTCAAGCAGTTCATCATCGATTGAGTTGCTGTCGGGCAGGCCCCGATTTTTTCGGTAGGCCGCGATGGCCCGGCGGGTTTCGCGACCCATTGTTCCATCGACATATTCGATCGGCAGGCCAACATCCTTGAGGAGGCGCTGGGTGCCGCCAACCTTTGCTGAATAGATCGTAAGAACCTGGCTTTCGACAAAGTCCGTTGTCCAGGTTCCGTCGGAGTCTTCAGTGACCACCACATCATTGAAGCTACGTTGATTTTGCGGTTTGTCGCGACAAACATCCTGGTTTCGCTGGTTGAACAGTTCGACATTTTCGACACAAAGGGTGGTTTCACCCGACCAGATGCGTTTTGGACCTTTGTGCCCATCTATGGCTTCGGCATAGACAAAATAACGGCCGGGCTTGACCTCGTCCGTCAAGACCACCTTGCACTGGCCGGGACGCATCGGCCACCAGCCCCGCGTCGCCAGCCGATCACCGTCAACAAAGCCGATCGCGGCATCCAGCGCGTAGCTGGTTTTGTTGCAAAGGCTGTACTTCGCATGCGCCTCAGCGGTGACGAAAACAGACAGGCCGACACAAAAAACAAGAGCGGCACACGAAATCAAACGATGCATTGGGTATTTCCATATTACACTGTGGCGCGGGATCGGAACGCCACCCCGGTAGCCCTACTCCTACCGAAACCGGGCCGTGGATCAAGCACATGATCAAAAACAGCGCCATCTTCCGCAATGAACAACCCACCGGTCGCGATTTCCGGCGCATGAGCGCATTGCGCATCGGCACGAATGCGCCATGATCCGCACCGTGACCGCTCGATCCCCCGCTTCCGATCTTTTTGAAAACGACCACGTGCGCGCGCGAATCATCCTGCCGTTGCCGGTCGCCGGGCCTTTTGACTATTGCGCACAGGTTGCACTCGGCCTCGCACCGGGCGACTGGGTACAGGTGCCTTTCGGACCGCAACAGCTGCGGGGCGTGGTCTGGTCCCTGCCTGACAGATCGGCTGGCGATGACCTGCCGATGGAAAAATTACGTTCTGTCACCGAGCGGCTGGACGCACCGCCGCTGTGCGCTGATGTTCGCAACTTCGTTGACTGGGTCGCCGACTATACCCTGTTTCCGGCCGGCTCGATCCTGCGCATGGTCATGCGGACGGGCGACGGTCTGGCTGCCCCCCGTGGGCTGACGGTTTTCAGGACAGCCGAGCCCCGGCCGCACGATTTGCGGCTCACGGCA
>CAYSMJ010000106.1:0-9201 GCA_964432075.1 uncultured Caulobacterales bacterium
CCCCCGCGAATGAGGGCGTCAGGGGCGTAAATCCGCCGTCAGGGCGTCAATGGCTTCAAAAATCGGCAGTTCCCCGGCGGCAATCCGGTCGCGCGTCGGGGCCGGCTGGCCGAGCCGTGCCCGGTAAACCCAGAGATTGGTCAGGACCCGCTCAGCAAAATCTCGGCTTTCCGTATTCGGAATACTCTCGATAAAAAGCAGCGGATCCTCTATTTCCATTTCCCGTGACCAGCGGCGCAGATTGCCGGGCCCGCCATTATAGGCAACCGCCATGTGGAGAATGTTCCCATCAGCGGCTGTATCAAGCAGGTGGTTTACATATTTTTGGCCAAGTTCAAGATTGAACGACGGATCATAAAGCCTGTCGCGGCCCGACGCATACTGAAGGCTGCGGTCCCGGCCGATAAAGCTGGCTGTTTGCGGCATAAGCTGCATCAGCCCGCGGGCACCGACCCGGCTTGTCGCCTCGGTCTTGAATTTTGATTCCTGACGCATCAGCGCGTAGATGAGGGCCCGGTCGGTTTTGAAGCCGCGCAGGGGCGCATAATCGGGCAAGGGAAACCGGGCTGCGGCAAAGCTGTCGCCGGGCTGAAGCAGGGCGATATCGATTTGCGCCGCCGGTAAGTCGAGCGCTGTGGCCACCGCGATTAGGTCGTGTGCTTCATCGCTGGTGACAAGACCGTTCGCCCAGCGCAGTTCAAGGTCGGCTTCCTGCGATTTCCCGACCTGAGCCAGGGCAGCGGCCCGGCGCACGCCCGGAACTTTTTCCGAAAGCCGATCAAAATCCTCACTCGTGATCACCGACGCGGACCAGTCATAATCATAGGACCGTCCAAGCTGGGCGAGACCAAGCTGCCCGTAAAACGTGAAAGGAAACTGCGCTGCCAGATCGAGATTTTCATAGACCCCGTCGGTCAGACCGGCGGCAAGTCCCATCCGTGCTGCCCAGAACGCGGCACCAGCCCTCAGATCATTATCCTGGTACGAAACATTGGCCATCGCCTGAAAACGACGATAGGCTCTGCCAGGATCGTTTTCGCGAAACGCAATCAACCCATCGATCCAATAGGCAAGAACAGCGGTTTCTCCATTTCGGTCTGCTGATTCGCTGGCAAGCTTTTTGGCTGTGTCCACATAGCCCTGGTAATACAGACTGGCAGCAACCCAACTCTGCATACGGTCGAACTGCCGTTGGGTAATATCATTCCGCTGGCGGGGCGCCCTGATATAGTCAAGCCCATCAAGGGCGCGCGATTTATGAATCAGATAGCGCACCCGGCCTTCAATCTGGCGCACCCGGCTTTCGCGTTTGTCTTCATAGTCAGCCCGAAGCAGGGGATGCAGGTCGGTTTCGGTTTTCTGGCGCCATTTACGACTGATATGCCGCCGCGGCCCTGTCGCGCCTGCGGGGCGACGTTTTTTGGCAAGGGTATAAACTCGGTCCGCTTCAGGATGATCGGCATAATAGGCAAGCCATTCACGCAGTTCTGTATATTTCGAAACATAGGCTGTCGGATGCATATAGCGCTGGTATTTGACATAGCCCATCAGGATCGGGTCTGCGATTTCATCAATCCGCCGATCTGCTGCACTCCACTGGCCGTTTTCCTGTAGCTGAAATATCTCTCGGTACAGATCAATATCGCGTTGGCTCAGTACAGACAGAGGGTCTGCATAAGGCGCTGCCTGTGCTGCTACAATCAGGTCTGCAATCGAGCGATGGGCGGCCGGTTCTGCCTGTGCGCTGGTCAAATGGGTGCCAAGCCCGGCCATAAGGGCAAGCGTCAGGGCGATGGTGCGGACCAGGAAGGCGGATCGTCTGAAGCGCGTCATGGGGGGAGATCTCTCAAATTGAACGGACAGGGTTACGTGAAGCTTAACGGTGGTTAATATATCTTTAATCAGGCTGGTTCGGCTGGGGTGAAACCATCAATTTCCGGGCCACGGCCTTGAGATCCTGCCAGGCAAGTCGTTTGGCTTCCGGGTTTCGCAGAAGATAGGCCGGATGGAGCGTTGGCAGGGCAGGGATGGTTCCTCCCTCGCTGGTATCGAGGGTGAGCCATTTGCCGCGCGCGCGCATGATACCGGTCTTGCCGGCAAGCGCCTTCAGGGGCATGGCGCCGGTGATCAGAATCGCCTCCGGTTTAAGCAGGTCGATCAGCCGGCGCGCAAAGGGCAGGCAGATCATCATCTCGGAATCGCTCGGGCTCCGATTGCCGGGAGGACGCCAGTAGATGATGTTTGAGATATAGGCATTGGTTTCGCGATCAAAGTCGATACTGCCGAGCATACGATCCAGGAGCTGGCCGGCCCGGCCAACAAAAGGACGCCCGGAGATGTCCTCGTCGCGGCCCGGTGCCTCGCCCATGACCAGCAGTGGCGCGGTTTCCGGGCCTTCGCCAAAAACGGTTGACCGCGCCCCTTTTTTCAGGGGGCATCCGTCGAAGTTGTTTAATGCCGTAACAAGCGCCGGGATGGTGCTGGCCGTGGCGGCCAGCGCTTGCGCGGTGGCGATAGCCTCATCGGTCGAAAGCTGATTGGGGCTGGGCCGCAGGGTCTCGGTCACAGGCGGACGCGCGGGGGTTCGGTCGCGTTGACTGCGAACCGGTTCTGGCGTCTCGTCTTCCTGTTCAGCCGGGGCGCGCCGGTCGAAACAATTCACCGGCGTTTCACCGGTCGCCATGTCCACGCCGGCATCGGCGTACCAGGCAAGCAGGGCTCGCAGCGCCTGGCGGGTGTGCATTTCAGGCAGGGAAGGGTGATCATCGGCTGGCATGAGCGCGACCCTAACGCCATGGTTGCCAAGGTCAAATCCGCTGCGGGTTCGCTCGCTGCACAGGCCTTGTTAAGGCTGCCGGTGTAGGGTTCACGGCCCGCAAACGCAGGAACCGAGATGGATTTCGTTCTTCCCCGTGAAACACCCTTCTGGCTTCGCAATGCGCGTGTACCGCAGGCGCTGGTCGATCCGGCTTTTCGGCCGGCCGCCGACTTTGAGGGGCTGATCCGTGTCAATATCCAGATTGTCGATACGGGAACGATCGGGATGGTTGTGCCGGAAGCCAGCGGCACAACTTTTGACACGCTGATGTTTCGTCCCTCGACAGATCTCGGCGGTCGGGTGGTTTCGACATGCTTTTCTGAAATCCACGCCCATATCGACAAGACACAGACCTGGGAACGCGCGCCAAACGCTGACGGAACGTTCAACGGTGCTAAAACGGGGGCGAAAACGGACCGCCGCCAGACCTGGTCAGAGCATGATGTCCGTACACGTATGACATATGCGCTAGAGGTGGCCTATGCCCGCGGCATACGGTCAATGCGCACCCATATCGACAGCCAGAGGAAACGCACAGAGCCAAGCTGGACAGTTTTTGACCAGCTTCGGCGGGAATGGTCGGGCCGCGTCGCCCTGCAGGGCGTAATCTCGCTTGGTGCGGCCAAACTGATGGGGAAATATGGCCGCCGGGTTGGCGATCTTGCTGCGGACTATGGCGGCGTTATTGGTCCGGTTCTCTATAATACCGATGACATCGAGGCTGAAATTGAACGGGCGTTTGATCTGGCCGAAGAGCGTCATTTGCCGCTCGACTTTCATGTGGACGAAACCCTCGATCCGTCTGCATACGGCCTGGAAGCCGTGGCGCGAGCTGCAATCAACCGGGATTTTCCATATGGCATAGTGTGTAGCCACAATTGCGCCCTCGCCATGAAGCCGGTTGACGACATCGACCGCACGCTCAAGCGGGTTCGCGATGCCGGTATCGGGCTTGTTGCCCTGCCCATGACAAATCTCTACTTGCAGGATCGCCAATCTGACGTACCCCGATTGCGGGCGATGATGCCGGTACGCCGCGCGATCAATGCGGGCGTCAAAACGGCAGCTGGCGGCGATAATTGTCGTGATGCATTCCATCCGTATGGCGATTATGATATGGTTGAGGTCCTGCGCGAAGCCGTGCGGCTTGGCCATCTTGATGATCCGCCGGGGCGATATTTTGATCTGGTCACGGGTATGCCGGAAAGCATGATGGGGATGGCGCGGCCGCTGCGTCTTGACCCCGGCAATGATGCGGACCTTGTTATTTTTGAGGGCCGTAGCCTGTCTCAGCTTTTTGCCCGGCTCGGCGAGCGCCGGATGGTTCTGCGCAGGGGCAAGGTGATCTCAACCGCTTTGCCGGATTTTCCGGCATTATGACGTTCCGTAATCTGAAAGCGCTGTTCAAAAATTCGCCCGGCCGATGCCGGGCGATACAATCGAGCAAGAATTGAAAGCTGGCCTGGCGTTATAGCCGTGTGTGCAGATGATGTTTCATCCATCAATCGCTTGTCGGCGCTGCAAGGGTCGGTTCCGGGCCATGCAGCCTGGCGTTACCCCTTGCGACGCGCTGCGGTGCGCAGGCCCGCAAGGCCTGTCAGCATAAGGATGAGGGCCCCCGGAACCGGGACTTCCGATACAAGCAGGTCCTGTGAGCCACCGACGGCGAAAACATCAAACCCCATGGTCCCAAGCTGGCCATTGACAAAGTCAGTCCAGATACCGCTCGCGGTGTCGAATACGGTTCCGGCGGCAAGGCTGAATACGCCCGAGGCAAGGTCGAAGCCGCTAACCCCATCGGTCGTCAATTCCCAGATCAGGATCTGCGTGGCAGCGGCGAAGTCGGCCGTCGCGGAGCCCGCATTTGCGAGGTAATTGCCGTAAACACTGCCCAGCGCCTCAACGATCTGGCTGTCCTGAAATCGTTCAGCGGCGCTGATGCGTTTGTGGTCTGCCGGTAGGGACAGGGTTTCAAAATACTCAAGGCAGAAGGTCTCGAAATCGAGATATCCGTCATCGGTTTGGTATTGGAGATTGAAGACACCCGCCGCGACGCTGTTTTGTGTGCCGTTGTAGACCACATCGACCGTCCGGAAGAGGTCATTGCCGAAAGCACCCGGCCCAAGGTCAGCATTGTCGCGGACGCGAACCGTCCCGGCAAAGGCCGCCTCGCCAGCCAACAGGCTAAAAGCCACAAAAATGGCAAGGAAGGGACGAAAATGATACATTGGGCGTCTCCATTAAACGGTTCGTGAAGACGACCTTCCAAATCCCGGGCCAGATCCGAAAGAATGGTTTAACCCTTTCGCATGTGTGCCGAGACATTGTGTCCCGGGCGCGGTCTCTGGCAAAAGGGGTCGGGACACGAAACACTATCCCGTAACTGGCAGACCGGACGTGAGGCGGGCCCACCGCAGCCCAATGAGGCTTCGCCGCAATCCGACATGCAAAAGAAGGAAACCGAGTTTATGGCCGAGGAAAATGGCGCTTCGCCGAACGGGGTGGTTGAACGTGAGGAAATGGACGTTGACGTGGTCATCATCGGCGCGGGACCGGCCGGCTTGTCGGCGGCCATCCGGTTGAAACAGCTGGCCGCGGAGAAAGATCAGGATATTCACGTCGTTGTTGTCGAAAAGGGCTCCGAGGTCGGCACCCATATCTTGTCGGGGGCCGTGCTTGACCCTGTTGCGCTCGATCAGCTGCTGCCGGAATGGCGCGGGATGGACAGCCCCGTGAAGACCGAAGTTGCCTCGGAGTCGTTCAAGGTCTTTGGCCCCTCCGGCAGTGTCGGCCTGCCCGTCTTCGCAATGCCGAAAATGCTGAAAAACCATGGCTGTTATATTGCCTCGATGGCAAATGTATGCCGATGGCTGGCCGAGGTCGCAGAAGGGATGGGGGTTGAGATCTATCCCGGCATGGCGGCATCTGATTATGTGCTCGACGATAACGGTGCGGTGCGCGGTGTTGTTGTCGGCGAGGTCGGCATTACGCGGACCGGTGAACACGGACCAAATTACGAACCGGGCATGATCCTCGCCGGGAAATATGTTCTCTTCGGCGAGGGGGTGCGCGGGTCCCTGTCCAAGCGGCTGATCGCCGATTTCGGCCTTGATCAGGGGCGCGAACCGCAAAAATACGGGATTGGTCTGAAGGAAGTCTGGCGTATTCGCCCGGAAAAACACCGGCCCGGTCATGTGCAGCATTCATTCGGCTGGCCTCTTGATAATCAGACCGGGGGCGGATCGTTTATCTATCATGCCGAGGACAATCAGATCTACCTCGGCTTTGTTGTCCATCTGAACTATGCCAACCCCTATCTCTATCCGTATGGCGAGTTTCAGAAATTCAAGACCCACCCCGAGATCGCCGACCTTCTCGAAGGCGGTGACCGACTTGCCTACGGGGCCCGGGCGATTACTGAAGGCGGTTTTCAATCTGTCCCGAAGCTGACCTTTCCGGGTGGTGCACTGATTGGCTGCTCTGCGGGCTTTGTGAATGTTCCGCGTATCAAGGGCAATCATAATGCCATGCTGACGGGCATGATGGCGGCGGAAGCGGCCTTTGAGGCAATTGGCGAGGGGCGTTCCGGGGACGAACTGGGCGAATATACAGCGCGGTATGAAAGCTCATCGGTTCGTGCCGAACTGTTCAAGGTTCGCAACGCAAAACCGCTCTGGTCAAAGCTTGGCACCATGGCGGCCATTCCGGTTCAGGGGGTTGATTTGTGGACGACCTCCCTGCTTGGCGGATTTTCGTTTTTCGGCACAATGAAACACGGAAAGACCGACGCCGAGGCAACCGAGACCAGGGACAAGCACAAGCCGATCGATTATCCAAAGCCGGACGGCGTGATCACGTTCGACCGGCTGACCAATGTCGCCTACTCCGCCACCAATCATGCTGAGGAACAGCCGCCCCATCTTGTTCTTAACGATGCGTCGATCCCGATTTCGGTCAATCTGCCCAAATATGATGAGCCGGCGCAGCGTTATTGCCCGGCTGGAGTCTATGAGGTCCTGCGCGATGATGATGGCAGCAATCCGCGCTTCCAGATCAATGCCCAGAACTGCGTTCACTGTAAAACCTGTGATATCAAGGACCCGTCGCAGAATATTGTCTGGAAAGTGCCGGAAGGCGGTGGCGGACCCAACTATCCGAATATGTGATCGGTGACTGGTCGGCGCGCTTCGAACATGCCAGAAAGACCGTGGGTGCCCGCAAATCGGGCTGAGCTGCGATCCCGGGAGATCGAATTGCCGAAATCACGTCCTTTTTCCAGGCTTGTTGCCGTGGCTGCGCTTGCCTTGATTTCCGCAGGAGGGTGCACCACCACAAAGCCGGAGCCCTTCGACACCATTACCGGGACCTATCTTTCCGGACGGCTCGCTGCGCGATTGAACGATAATGAAACCGCGGCCCGGCAGTTCGAAACGGTGCAATCGGCTTTCCCGGCCAATACCGAATTGCTGGACAGGGCATTCTACTACAATCTTCTGAGCGGCGAAATTGATGACGCGATCCCCCTGGCGCAACAGGTCGGGTCGTTGAATGGCTCGCCTGAAGCCGAGAATGGTGGCGGTATTGCCCATCTCACCATTGCTGCCGGTGCCATCGCCAAGGGGGACTATGCCCGCGCCCGCCAGGAACTCGCCCGGATCGAGGATCGCGATCTCATGCGAACGCCGGCCTATCTCCTGACCGGGTGGGCGATCGCCGGGGATGAAGGCGACCAGGCTGGAATAGAGCATTTCTCCAATCCGCCGTCTGACCTTTTTTCCGGGTTCAATCCCCTGCATCTTGCCTTGTTGTACGAGCGGACCGGCCAGATTGCAGAGGCCCGCACGGCCTACCAGCTTTCGTTCTTCGGGCTTGGGGGGCCGGTTGGGCGGCGTCGGTTCACCGAGTTTCTGACATTCTCCGATGATCTTGATGCGGCACGCGAGGCAAACCGGCTGATGCTGAACCAGCGTGGTCCCATGCGCCAGCTTGGCCTTGATAATCTGGCTCATCTGGACGCGAAAACCCAGAAAAAGCGCCCGCGACCGGTCAGTCCGGCCGAAGGGGCTGCCATTGCGCTGTTTACGTTTTCAACAGCAATCACCGAGCGGATTTACGACGAACGTCAAAGTGCCGAAGAGGCGGGGTTCACCCTGAATGAGCCGGATCTGACAACGCCACTGGCGATCGCACAGCTTGCATTGTCTCTGGACCCGGACCTTGATGAAGCCAAACGTTATCTTGGCACCATTTATAATGTCGATGGTCTTCATGATCGCGCAATCGCGCAATTGTCCGGTATTCCGAAGTCATCACCCTATTACGAGCAGGCGCAGATCGAAATTGCCGGTGCCTACCGGGCAAAGGAAATGCCGGAAGCGGCCGTCGATCTTCTCTATTCGGGCCTTCAGGCACCGGGGGAACGCTTTGAGAGTGCACTTGTGCTTGCCGGTCTGCTCAACTCAGAACATCGTTATGAAGATTCCGTGTCGGTTCTGAGCAGGGTTTTGCCTGACATGGATGTCGAAACATACCCCGAGGGCTGGCGCTTCCTGATTTCGCGGGCTGATGCGCTGATCAAGATTGACCGTTGGGGCGAGGCAGAAGCCGATCTCACACGGGCAGTCGAGATTGCTCCGGAAGAACCGACGGCGTTGAACTATCTCGGCTATAGCTGGGCCGAACGCGGCATCAATCTCGACGACGCCTTTGCGCTTCTGGAGAAGGCCGTTGAAATGGAGCCGCGGGCAGGCGCCATCATTGATAGCGTCGGCTGGGCGCATTATCAGCTTGGGAACTATGATGCGGCACTTGAAAATCTTGAAAAGGCCGTTTCGCTTGAGCCCTCTGACCCAACGATTACGGATCATCTCGGTGATCTTTACTGGCAGCTTGGACGCAAGATCGAGGCCCGATATGAATGGCGGCGGGCGCTGACACTTGAACCGGACGCGCGGCTCAAGGCGACACTTGACGAAAAGCTCAAGGATGGTTTGCACACAGATGATTAAGTCCGTTCCAGGACGCGCGGGCTGACATGGGTCGCGTTTCGGAAACAGCAAGTGCCAAGGTCAACTTGTATCTGCATGTGGGGCCGGTTCGCAGCGATGGCTATCATGAGCTGGCGAGCCTGTTTGTCTTCACCGATTTTGGCGATCGCCTTGTGGTTTCGCCGGCGGACAGTCTGTCGTTGACGATATCGGGTCCGTTTGCGCAGGCGCTCTCGGGCCATCCGGTGTCTGATAATCTGGTCATGCGTGCTGCCGAGGCGTTGCGCGCCGAAGCCGGTGTTCAGGACGGGGCGGCGATCCATCTGGAAAAAAACCTTCCCGTTGCAGCGGGCATTGGCGGCGGTTCTGCAGACGCAGCGGCAACCATGCGTGCGC
>CAYSMJ010000107.1:0-9198 GCA_964432075.1 uncultured Caulobacterales bacterium
TAATGCCGTTAACGGACAATATAGCGACGCAGAAACCCTCGGGCGCATCGAGAATTTGGTGAAATCAGCCGTCGGCTTTGATCCTGGCCGGGGCGACCGCCTTTCGGTCATTGCCATTCCCTTTGCTGAACCAGATGCGATCGCCGCGCCAGCACCAGCCCCGCAAACCCCGACGCCACTCGGCCTTTCAGGGCTCGACCGACGGATGGCCGAACTCATTGCCCTCGTCATGCTGGCCCTTGCGCTCATCATTTTTGTTCTTCGTCCGCTTCTTGCTGGCGACCGGAAACCGGCCCATACAAAAACCGACGGAAAACCCGCCCTTGAACCCGTCACACCCGAGACAACCCGGCTCACCCCTGTCTCTGATGAAACGGACAGGTCAATCATTGATCAGAAAATTGATATTGCCCAGATCGACGGTCAGGTCCGCGCGTCATCCATCACCCAGATACAGGAAATCGTCAAATCCCATACAGATGATTCTGCGCTCGTCCTCAAGCGCTGGATCCGGGAGGGGACATGATGGCCAGCAAAGCTGCAACCGATTTTCGCCGCTTACCCGGGCCAGAGCGCGCTGCCGTGATCATGCTTGCGCTTGGTGCAGAGCATAGCCGCCCGATCTGGGAGAGTTTTGATGACGAAGAATTGCGCGAGGTCACTCTCGCCATAACCCGGCTTGGCTCCGTGACTGCTGAAATGGTCGAAATGCTGATGCTCGAATTTGTCGACAGCTTCTCAAAGACCGGACCGATCACCGGATCAATCGACAGCGCCCGGAAGTTACTCGCCAATGCATTGCCGCACGACAAGGTCGCTTCCATTCTTCAGGATATCAAGGGACCGGCCGGGCGCACCCTCTGGGACAAGCTTGGCAATGTCAGTCCGGAAACGCTGGCGCGGTATCTTACAAATGAACATCCCCAGACTGTTTCTGTTATCCTGTCACGGATTAATTCAGGCCATGCCGCACAGGTTCTCCAGAAACTCCCGGCAACTTTGTCTGAGGAAATCATCAACCGCATGCTGTCGCTCGGGCCAGTGCAAAAGGAAATCCTCGCCGAAATCGAGAATGCGCTGCAGTCGGAATTTATAAGCGCGTTGAGCCTTTCCCATGGGCAGGACACCCATGAAACCATGGCCGAGATCTTCAATAATTTTGACCGCGCAACCGAACGACAATTCATGGAAACCCTTGAGGAAAAAAATCCGTCCGCAGCAGACCGGATCAAAAGCCTAATGTTTATTTTTGATAATTTAATGCAGCTCGATAATCACGATATTCAGGTGCTGATCCGCCATCTCGATAAATCTGTTCTGGCGACAGCACTCAAGGGTGCCAATCAGGAACTGCGCACCCTATTCTTTTCAAACATGTCCGAGCGCGCGGCAAAGATCCTCCGCGATGACATTGACATCATGCGCCCGCTGCGTAGCCGTGAAGTGGAACTGGCCCAGCAAAAAATTGTCGATACGGCGAAAAGCCTGGCCGATGAAGGCAAGATATATTTGTCAAAACGCGATGATGAGGAGGTCATATACTGATGGCCTCACAAGCCCATAAACTCGGACCCGATGCGTTTCGCCCTTTCGGTGGCGACTACCAATCCACTGATGGGCAAGATCATCCTGGTACGCAAATGCTCGACGAAAGTCATATTGTCGAAGCAAGGACGAGCGGTCATCGCGAAGGCTATGCGAAAGGGTATGCCGATGGTGTGGAAGCCGGCGGCGCCGCTGAACGCACCCGGATGATAGCCGAACAGGCCGATCTGATGCGTGCCCTCAGCGCCGCTTTATCGGCGTCAGTAGAACCGCTCCTTGCACAAATGGAAAACCATCGCAGAATGCTGATCGATGGCGCTCGCACACTTGCCGAAGACATTCTTTCGCGCCTTGCCCCGACAAGCCAGCACGACCTCATCATCGAAATCCTGACAACATTTCTTCAGGCCGGTGATGATGGCGATTTCTTCCGGATTTTCGTTTCTCCTGAGGCGCAGGCGGCTGTTCGGGACCTTGTTGAAAAGGCGAAAGTACAAAAACACGGCAGCGACAAGAAGCCGATACCCATCGAAGTCCATCCCGATGCGTCTCTTTCAATGGGCGAGTTCAGGGTCGATTGGCCAGGTGGAGAAGTTGAGCGTCGTCTTGATAACACCAAAACGATGATTGAATACTACTTTCCGTATCAGGATGAGAAACCGGAGGCGACATATGACAAAGAACCGGCCCATGACTGACACCACAAAAATCTCAGATGATCTGCCCGTTTTTGAAACCGTAGACGGCGAACCTGACGATAGCATGCCTTCAGAAGATGAGACCAATCTCCCCATGACGGTTTCGACAGGCCCGGAAGACCAGGGCGAACCGGAAAAACGGCTCGACCGTACCACGCTAATGGATATTCCTGTCAAGATCTCCGCCGTTCTTGGCAGCCACAAGATCAAGGTCGAGGAACTTTTGTTGATGGAAGACGGCACCGTCCTCGACCTAGACCGAAAAGTTGGCGAACCGATTGATCTTTATGTCAATGAAACACTTATTGGTCGGGGAGAACTTGTCATGACTGATACCGGCCTCGGTGTTTCGATGACGGAAATCGTCCAGACCGGAGCATCACTGTCGCAACGCTCTGAAAAAGGAGCTCAGTAATGCGTTTACTGATTGTTGGCACTCCCTGCTCAGCACTCTCAAGTGCAGCCCAGATGGCAATGCGTGCCGGTGCGCGGGTATCCATGGCGACCAGTACCGACCGGGCCCTCGCAACCCTGCGCAATGGTCAGAGTGCCGATCTTGCCATGGTCGATGTTGCTTTTGACATTGCAGGATTTATTGCAAGCCTTGATACCGAGCGGATGGCACTAACGGTTGTTGCCTGCGGTGTTAATACCGATCCTGACCGGGCCGTCGCCGCTATTGAGGCTGGTGCGAAAGAATTTGTTCCCCTGCCGCCACAGGCTGATCTGATTGCTGCGATTCTCGAAGCCGTTTCCGAAGAAAATGCAGATTTGATCGCTGCAGACCCCAACATGAAACGTGTGGTCGCTCTCGCCGACCAGATCGCCCCATCGGAGGCATCGGTCCTGATCACCGGCGAGTCCGGGGTCGGCAAGGAGGTCATCGCCAAACATATCCATGCCCATTCAAAACGAGCGGAAAAACCCTTTATTTCCATCAATTGCGCCGCTATTCCGGAAAATCTTCTGGAGTCGGAACTTTTCGGCCATGAAAAAGGGGCTTTCACCGGCGCAATTGCGCGGCGGATTGGAAAGTTCGAGGAGGCCCATGGCGGCACGCTCCTGCTTGATGAAATCTCCGAGATGGACATCCGTTTGCAGGCAAAGCTTCTGCGGGTTTTACAGGAGCGTATTGTCGATCGTGTTGGCGGGACAAAACCCATCCCCGTAGATATACGGCTCCTTGCCACGTCAAACCGCGATCTCGAAGACGAAGTCAGGAATGGTCGCTTCCGCGAGGACCTTCTGTTCCGGCTCAATGTCGTCAATCTGAAGGTCCCGCCTTTACGCGAGCGCCCCAGCGACATTCTCGTCCTGGCCCGGCATTTTGTTCACAAATACGCAGAGACGAACGGCGTTGCGGAACGCCCGCTATCGGAAGGAGCCCAACGGGCACTCGTCTCAGCCGCCTGGCCCGGCAATGTGCGTGCCCTCGAAAATGCAATCCACCGCGCGGTATTGCTTGCTGCCGGCGAGGCAATTGAGGCTGACGATATCTGTCTTCCCGATGGCAGGAGCCTTAGCCCCCATATCGCCACCGGGCAAGCTGGCGGCGAGCCTTGCGATTTTGTCGGACGAAAAGTCGCCGATGTGGAACGCGAGCTGATCATCAATACGCTTGATCACTGTTTCGGCAACCGGACCCATGCTGCAAATATTCTGGGAATTTCAATCCGTACCTTGCGTAACAAACTCCGGCAGTACACCGATGACGGCATTCCGGTGCCTCAGCCCGGCGACAGCAAAGCCGCGATTTGACAGGGGAGAGGAAAGATCATGCGAAAAAAGTATAAGGTTGTGCGGGAAAACCGCTTACTTGATGTCGATCTTGATACGGTTCGAGAACGCATGCGCAAACCGGTCGAGAGCTTCCGCCACCGCAAGGACCATATTTATTACGATACGGATGATCTTTGGTTCTGGCATGACGGACAACGCAAACGTGTATCTCTGAGCCAAATAAAGTCAGCTGAGAAAACAAATATTCATGGTTTTGGCAACATGATCAAGCTCAGCTATCTTGAGGGTCGTGGATATCGGGAGGGTGACAGAACAGTTCCACTCCATATTCTCGATGCGGCGCCAACCGGACGCAAACCGGCAGAGATCGCCAGTGAACTGAACGATGCCGTCATCGAAGCCCGGAAAAGGGAAGCCAATGCCCAGCCTCGCCGACACTTTGCGTCTGCCAAACAGCCCCGCTAAGGCCCTCGAAGGGGTACGCAGGGCTTTTTCGGGCGATATTCTGTTTGCCGGAGCGATCCTGGGCATCCTGGCTCTGCTTATCCTGCCGTCCCCACGATGGTTTCTCGATATCCTCCTTGCCCTGTCGATAACCTTTTCAGTCATGGTACTGATGAGTGCACTTTTTACCCGTCGCGCTCTCGATTTCTCTACTTTTCCTGCCATCCTCCTGATTGCCACCCTGCTCAGGCTTGGCCTAAATATTGCGTCAACGAGGCTTATCCTGTCTCAAGGCAATGAAGGCACCGAGGCAGCAGGCCGGATCATTGAAGCTTTTGGCTCCTTTGTCATGCAGGGAAACCCGGTCATCGGGATGATTGTTTTTGCGATCCTTGTCATCGTGAATTTTGTTGTCATCACCCGCGGTTCAGGGCGTATCGCAGAGGTCGCCGCGCGATTTTCTCTGGATGCCATGCCCGGCAAGCAGATGGCAATCGACGCTGATCTGAGCGCGGGCCTGATTACAGAGACGGAGGCCCGGGAGCGCCGCAAGACCCTCGAAGCTGAATCGACTTTCTTCGGCGCGATGGACGGCGCATCCAAATTTGTTCGCGGCGATGCTGTGGCCGGACTCCTCATTACCGCAATCAATCTCATTGGCGGTATCATAATCGGCGTCCTACAGCAGGGAATGAGCCTCGGCGCAGCAGGACAAGCCTACAGCCTCCTGACGATCGGCGACGGATTGGTCAGCCAAATCCCTGCCCTGATCATTTCGCTTGCCGCCGGGCTTCTTGTCTCGAAGGCCGGTGTGGACGGCAGCGCTGACCGGGCGGTCGCCGGGCAATTGACCGAATACCCGCAGGCGTTGGGGTTGGTATCGGCGGTTCTGCTTGTTTTTGCCCTGCTCCCTGGGATGCCGATATTCGTCTTTCTGCCGCTTTCGATCCTCTTTGCCGGGGGCATGGTTCTTTTACGCCAGCGCCGTGCACTTTCAGCAAAAACCGAGGACGCGGCGACTGCGCAAACACAGGCTTCGGAAGAAACCCCGCAGGCCATGCTTGCCATGGATGATCTGCGGATCGAGATCGGTTACGCGCTGCTGCCGATCGTCAACCCGGCAGACGGACCGCGGCTTGCCGATCAGATTCGTGCGCTACGCAAATCGCTCGCCCAGGAGTATGGTTTTGTCGCCCCCCCTATCCGGATCATCGATAATATGCGGCTTGAAGCGAGTACCTATGTAATTTTTGTCAAAGAGCAGGAGTTCGCGCGCGGGTCGCTGCGCCCTGGCCATTTCCTGGTGATGGATCCGGGTGGTGATACCGTTAACCTGCCCGGCGAACCAACACAGGAACCTGCCTTTGGCCTTGATGCCCTATGGGTCGACGACAACCAGCGCGATGCTGCCTCTCTTGCCGGGTTAACAGTCGTCAATTGTGCCACGGTGCTGACGACCCACATCACGGAAATCCTGAAACGCGAGGCACCGACCTTGCTGTCTTACGCTGCGACAAAAGCGCTTCTTGATGCCCTGCCCGACAACCAGCAGAGCCTTGTGGGTGATCTCATTCCCTCGCAGATTTCGGTCACAACCGTGCAGCGTGTCCTGCAGGCACTGCTTGCCGAGCGGGTTTCCATCCGGGATTTGCCAACCATCCTCGAAGCCATCGCCGAAATGGCGCCCCATTCATCACAAATCCGGGCCTTGACCGAACATGTCCGCACGCGTCTTGGTCGGCAAATATGCCAGAATCTGGCCGAAAGTGATGGTCGTACACCGGTTTTTACCCTCTCCCAGAGCTGGGAAGAAGAATTTCATAATTCTGTCATTGGCGAAGATGCGCATCGTCAACTTGCCATGGCGCCAACGAAGGTTCAGGCTTTTGTGCAGGAAGCCTTGCAGAAACTGGAGTGTGCAGCCGCCGGTGGCACAACTGCGGCGATTATCACGTCAGCGGAAATCCGCCCCTACGTGCGTTCCGTTCTGGAAAGAGTGCGAACCCAAACATCTGTCCTTTCCCAAAATGAAATTCACCCGCATACTAGGCTCCGGGGAATGGGCGTGATCTGAACGGCGAGAGATGTAGCGTTGATAAAAAGGTATATCGCCAGCACCATTGAAAAGGCACAGGCCAAGGCGCGCCATGCGCTTGGCGATAATGTCGTGATCCTCGGGATCCGGGATCTGCCGAGTGGTGATATCGAGCTGATGGCGGCTGACGGGGACAGTGCCCGCGAATACTATAACCAGCAGGATGAAACCATGCCACGGGCCGAGCCCCGTAGCCGGGGCCATCCGGCACACCAACAGACCCGCCGGCCCGCCTATGCAGGCGCGCGGTATGAAGATCAGCCCGGCGAACGATTTGGCGATCGTCCATACGATCCTCAGGACGAGCTTTGGGAACCAGATCCGCACGCACGGCCCGGCACTCGGCGGCGAGAGGATGATATTTCCGGATTGCCGGATCGCCATGACGATCCGCACGGTCACGCAGATCTTACCGATCCTTTCCACGACGGGGAACCAGCGCATGAACCGGAACGAAAACGCGGCCCCTTTTCATTTCTCTCCCGGCGCAAATCCGCTAAAGCCGAAAGGCCCGAGAGGGTAGAACCGGCACCCTATTTTGAAGAGGGCGATGATGGCTACGATTATGCCGGGTATGAAGAGACGGATGAGCCTGATCGCCGACGACCACGAGATCACGCACCAGACCCCTATCATGAACAAGGCTATCCTGACGAAACCCGTTACAGCGATGGTGCGGCCGGTGGCCTTGACGATGAACGACAGGATCATACTCGCGACGACCGAGGCTGGCGGCAGGCCGATACCGGAAATCAGAGTTCCGACTCCTGGCGGCAGTTTGCAGATGGGCAGCGGTATGACGATGACAGACCGCAAGACGATCGCGCTCTGAACGACGGCCCACCCCACTGGCAGGAACGTGACCACCCGTACACCAAACATTTTGGCAAAGACGATCGCTACGACGACCCGGCACAATCAACGACCGCAACACGACCGCTGCGAAGACTGAACGACCATGACCCCTCCCGTGTTGGTGAGACCATTGCATCCGTTTCGAGACCGTCAGGCGGATCAGGGCTTCACGAGCCTATGGAAAAAAGCTTCTCGCAAAACGCTCTCCACCAACTCCGCGACCGGCTGACCGGTCAGCCCGGCGCAGAAGCGGCGGAGTATGAAGATCCTTCAACCGCGGCGCTTTTGGCAACCCTGCGTCCCCATGGGATCAGCGACCGGCTGCTGAATGCCATCCGAAACGGTGCACGCAAGGCACAGGTGGGCGACGATCTATACCGGCTCGGCATTGGCCTGTCGGAATGCTTTAATTTTTCACCCTTGCGCTCAACAGCAGCCATCCCCCTGATGCTTGTCGGGCCGACCGGCGCCGGCAAAACATCCTGCGCGGCCAAACTCGCCGCGCTTGCCCTCGACGATGGCGATCAGGCCATGCTGATCACCACCGATGTCGGACGAGCTGGCGCCCTTGAACAGTTTGCAACCTACAGCCAGAAACTCAATATCGAGTGCTATGCCGCAGAAACCCCTGAAGAAATAACCACCATCATGCGCGAGTCGAGACCGCAGGGAGCGGTTATTCTCGATACACCCGGTATCACCCCTTATGATGCGGGCGATCTTGCCGCGCTTAAATCCTACCAGACGGCGCTCGGGGCAGAACCGATCCTCGTACTGCCCGCGAGTGGTGATGTCGGTGAGTATACCGACTGGGCCCACGCTTTTCGCGCATTTGGCGTGCGCGCCTGCATTATTACAAAGTTTGACGCCACCCGACGCGTTGGTGCCGGACTGAGCGCGGCCTATGAAGGCGGGATGACCCTGACCTATTTTTCAGAATCGCCTTTCATTTCCGAAGGCCTCCTGCCCGCCGGTCCCGAATTCCTCGCCTATCGTCTGACCGCCCATTATCCCGGCCGGATCATGCAGGGCTGAGACATAGAAACCATGTGACCCCCGTCACCGCCCCGGACCATATCGCGAAATACACCAAAGATGCAGCAATCGGCATCACCTGTCTTTTACTTCCTGAACAATAAGCTCGCTGACAGACTTGCGCAGGAGATCCTTGCGGATCTTGCCTGACGGGGTCCGCGGAAAATCCCCGACAAATTCGAACCGTTCGGGAATTTTCTGTTTGGCAAGCCCGCTGGCCGCCACATGCGCGGTCAAGGCCGATGGGTCGCGGCTGTCGGCGTCAGCCGCGATAATAAAGGCGCAAACCCCCTCGCCCAGTCGTGCGTGGGGCATCGCAACCACAGCGGCCTCAGCAACCCCGGGATGAGTATGCAGGACATCTTCGATTTCCCGTGCACTGATATTTTCACCACCACGGATAATCAGGTCTTTTTTCCGTCCAGTGACAATGATTGCGTTATCGACAGTGCGCACGCCAAGGTCACCAGTCCGAAAATACCCGTCCGGCGCTATTGCCTCTTCTGTCTGGTCCTTGTCCGCATAGCCCAAAAACATGGCTGGCCCGCGGGCCAGGATTTCACCCTCCTCACCGGACCCGAGTTCATTGTCGTGCGCATCGACGATTCTGACCTCATAATCGATGATCTCGCCATCAGTTGTCGCCGCGAGCGTTTCAGAGTCGCTGCCGGGAAAGCCAAGTGTGACAAGCGGGACCTCGGAGCTACCGAAAACGCGGAAAGCATGGGCATTTGCAAAGGCAGCATTGGCGGCCGGGATAACCTCATCAGGCACAGCCGCCCCGCC
>CAYSMJ010000108.1:0-9154 GCA_964432075.1 uncultured Caulobacterales bacterium
TCGACAAGGGGCCTTTGGTACATTTCGAAAAAATCGTGATCACGGGCAACACCATTGCCAGTGTCCTTGATGGCATTCGCATCACGAACGACTCCGATGCGCCGACAATATCCGGGAACAGCTTCGCGGACATGGTACCGTCGATCACAACAACTGATGGAACGCCGAGTTTCCAGACAGGCGAAAACATCTTCATTCTCAGCTCTAACAATGATGCTGCCACCGTCCTGACTCTGAGCGATGGCAATGACGTTTTTGGCGGCACCGTTTTCGACGACAATATTACCTCCGGTGATGGCGACGATGTTGTTTTTGGAAATGTTGGCAATGATACGCTTGACGGCGGCGATGGGACCGACCGCGCAGAATATCTGGGCGCCAGCACTGACTTCACGGTTTCTGTCATCCGTGGTGCCAATGGCAGGATCGAATCCTTCACGTCCACAGTTGATAATGTCGCCGATGCCGACCCTTTGACCGCAGATGACGAAGGAACGGACACGCTCAACAGCATCGAAAGCCTGTTATTTGTAGGCGATGGCGTGACGCTTGACGCCGATACACCGGTTCAGGTTTTCGATGCCATGGGCAACTTTGTCGGTGGTTTTGCGACCATTCAGGAGGGCGTGGATGCGGCATCCGATGGCGCGGAAATCCTTGTTGGTGCTGGTACGTTCCGCGAGCAGGTTACTGTTAACGGTCTCAACGACGTCACCATCCGCGGCATGGGCGCCACGACGATCATAGAGATGGTCGATAGCCCGGTGGTTACGGCTCCCGCGACAGGTGGCGAAGCCGTTATTGCTGTCCTGGACAGCTCAAATGTCACGATTGAAGATGTTATTGTCGACGGTCGCGGTCTTGGCTCCAGCGCGCAGTTTTATGGCGTTTACTGGGAAAACAGCTCAGGCACGCTCGACGACTCTACTGTCACCGGCATCCGCGCACCGCTTCAAATGGACGGAACGATCCAGTTTACCCAGATTGGTCGGGCGGTCTTTGCAAACAATACCGATGCGGCAGCCCGAACCCTGAACATCACCAACAACAATGTTGAAGACTTCCAGAAAAACGGTCTTGATCTGCGTGGGGAAGGTCTGACAGTCAACGTTACCGGCAACACGATCACCGGTGCCGGTTTCCTGTCTGCGTCGAACGCAATTGCCCAAAACGGGATCGCACTTGTCTTCGGACCCACTGGCGTAATTTCGGGTAATACGATTACCGAAATTGGGTATGCCCGAGGCGACACTGCAACGGCCGGCATTCTTGCTTTTGACGCCGGAAACGGTCTGCAAATAACAAATAATGTAATATCCGGCCCACGCGATGCCATGAATAACATTATTCCAAATACACATACGGGGATCATTTCAACCGTAGGCGAAGCGGATGATCTCGTCATAACCGGAAACTCCTTTGAAGGTATTCTTGAAGGGATCCGCATCGAGGATAATGTCGACAATCCCGACATTTCCGGAAATACTTTCACGAACATGATCGCTTCGATTGTGACAAATACCGGTATGATGGAAACTCTATCGAACCAAAATATCGATATCGACGGTAGAGACAATGATGCTGCCATCGATGTTACGCTTAGCACCGGTCGCGATATTGCCGATGGGACAGACTTTGATGACACCATTGCCGGTGATGCCGGCTTCGACACCATCAACGGCGGCGATGGCGACGATGACATTGATGGCGGTGACCAGGCTGATAATATAGCTGGCGGCATTGGCAATGACACGATCATTGGTGGTCAGGGTGCGGATCGTCTCGATGGTAATGATGGTGACGATCTGATCGAAGGCGGGCTCAATGACGATCGCATTTTTGCTGGCTTCGGCAATGATACAATCGATGGTGGTGATCAAAATGATCGGATATTTGGCGGTGTTGGGTTCGATTCGATCATTGGTGGAAGTGGCGACGACAGTATTGACGGCGAAGCCAATGCGGACAACCTGATAGGCGGCCTCGGTGATGATACACTGTTAGGCAATCAGGGAAATGATCGCCTCTTTGGTGACGACGGGAACGATTATTTGATCGGAGGCACTGATGAGGATGTGTTTTTCGCTGGGTTCGGTAACGACACGATTGAAGGCGGCGACGGGAACGACCGGGCATTTGCCGGTGTTGGATTTGATACGCTCTTTGGCGGTGCCGGGGATGACGACTTGAACGGTGATGCCAATGCCGACAACCTGTTTGGAGGTGAGGGTAATGATATCCTGAATGGGGGTCAGGGGTTAGACCGCCTGTTTGGCGAAACGGGCAATGATACATTGCTTGGCGGCACGGGAGATGACGCTCTGTTCGGCGGTGCAGGCTTTGATACGCTCACAGGCGGGAGCGGGAATGACAGGCTTGAAGGAAACTTCAACTGGGATATTTTTGTCTTCGCCGACGGATTTGGCAATGATACGATCACGGACTTCGATGTCTTGAACGCTTTTGAAACTATTGATCTTTCCGCTGTTAACGGGATCACCAGCTTTGTCGACCTCATCGTCAATCATCTCTCCGATGATGGCATGGGCAACGCCTTGATCACCGATGGCGCAAATTCCATCACGCTGATGGGTGTTGACCTTAACGACCTGTCTGGAAACGATTTTATTTTCTAAGCTTTCAGAAATACAAATCACCTCAACCAGGGCCATGGAACTCTTCCATGGCCTTTTTTTGTTTCAGAAATTGCCGTTACAGGCTGGGTCAGGGGTTGGGTTCGCCGCCGGGGTCTTAAGCCCCGAACTGAACTGGCTGTCCGCGCGCAGACTTGCGCAAGATTGCAATCGCGCTAGGCTCATTGGGACGAAGCTTCTGGAGACAGGCATGCAGTACGGGCACGACAAGACAATTGCTGTTTGGGCAATCGGACTGATGGTTTCGATAATCGGGTGCGAAAAGTCCGAAGCTGAAAAAAACACTGCGCGATCAGGACAATCAGCGCAAACAGATGCGACGCAGGCCCGTCCCGCGCGCGCACAGGCTTTGCGTTTTGATGTTGAATTTGGCGACAATATTGCCGAGGAACCCGTGGACGGGCGGTTGATCATCCTTCTGTCTACCAATAATAAGACGGAACCCCGGTTTCAGACGTCCTATCGGTTCGATGGGCCGCAGATTTTTGGTGTGAATATCAAGGCTGTAGCCGCCGGTGAAACGATTTCAATCGGCACAGGGGCAGACGGATATCCGCTGGCGTCGGTCGCGGATATCCCGCCCGGCACTTATACAGCGCAGGCTGTCGTCAATCGCTATGATGATTTTACCCTCGGCAATGGAAAGATCGTAAGCCTGCCAGCGTCCTGGGCGGCGGGCCAGAACTGGCGGCGTGAGCCGGGAAACCTCTATTCAACACCCACCGAAATCACAATTGCGGATCGTGGATCAGCAGAGACAAGCGAAGCGATCAGGTTAACCCTCGATCATGTCAATCCGGAAATCACCCCGCCGGATGATACAGACTATATCAAACATGTTGAAATCGTCAGCGAGCGGCTTTCGGAATTCTGGGGCCGGGAGATGAAACTCGGTGCCCATGTGCTTTTACCTCATGGCTTCGAAGAAAATCCGGATGCGCGATATCCACTGATGATCTTTCATGGTCATTATCCTGAAGATTTTGGGGGCTTCCGACCCGAGCCGCCGGACCCTGAGCTGGAATGCGAATATTCCGCCCGGTTTGATCTGCCCTGCTATAACCGCACCGTGCAGGAAGAGGCGCATGCCTTTTACAAGCAATGGACAAGCGATGACTTCCCCCGGGTTATCATCATAGAGGTCCAGCACGCCAATCCCTATTATGATGATTCCTATGCGGTCAATTCCGCCAATCTAGGGCCCTATGGCGATGCGATCACCTATGAATTGATCCCCTATATTGAGGGACAGTTCCGTGGCCTTGGCGAGCCCTGGGCCCGGTTCATGTATGGCGGATCAACCGGGGGCTGGGAGGCGATGGCCGCGCAGGTTTTCTACCCGGACGATTACAATGGCGCCTATATAGCCTGCCCGGACCCGATCGATTTCCGCGCCTACATGACAGTCAATATCTATGAAGACGAAAATGCCTTTTATCGCGAGGGCCCTTTTGGGCGGATTGCCCGCCCCGGCCACCGGGATTATCTGGGCCACGTAGATGCGACCGTCGAAAATTTTTCCCGCTATGAAAGCGCCCTTGGTGACAAAAACCGTTCGGGCGATCAGTTCGATATCTGGGAGGCAGTTTATTCTCCCATGGGCGAGGATGGCTACCCGCGCCAGCTCTGGGACCGTGAATCGGGTGAGATCGACCGCGATGTGGCGGCTTACTGGCGTGAGAATTACGATCTGCGTCATATCCTTGAGAGGGACTGGGCAACGCTCGGGCCAAAATTACAGGGTAAGCTGAACATCTATACTGGCGATATGGATAATTACTATCTCAATAATGCGGTTTACCTGACGGAAGAATTTCTTCGCCGTGCCGCCCCGCCCTTCGAAGGCGAAATCGATTATGGTGACCGCGCTGAGCACTGCTGGAATGGCGATCATGAAAACTCCAACGCCATTTCACGCCTGCGCTACAACACATTTTACCTGCCAAAGATCCTTGATCGGATGAAAGCCTCGGCGCCGGAGGGTGCCGACCTGATCAGTTGGCGCCACTAGACTGCGTTACCTTTTTTTTGAACCAAAAACGAAGTCTTTTTTTTAGGGTCGCGCGTTCAAAACGAGAAATCGATCAAACTTTCTGTAAACGCGCGATAGCGCATTTTCAAGCGAAGTGGAAACCGGCTAGCGTGAAGAAAATGTGGCTAAACAAGAGGCTAGCGCATCTTTATTGGCTCCGATTGAATTGAAGATGCGCTAGTGGCGTGCCCCGATGTGTCATTCATCATGATGTGTCTTGCATGGTTTTGGCAGAAGCCTATGCCAATTTAGGATGCCCAATTCGATACGGCCCGAATAAAAGCGATAGGATAATGGAACTTGCGATGACATCGGGAGAGCGTGCGTTGCTTGAGAGCTTTCTTAGGCCAGCGCGTCGCTATGTGGAATTTGGTTCGGGCGGGTCCACTGTTCTTGCGGCTGGGATTTGTGATCAGGTGACGACTGTAGATTCTTCGCTCGAATGGCTTGACAAGGTCGCTGCGGCGACGGCTGCCGAACCGGCTCAGGTAAACCGTTGCTTTGTTGATCTTGGTCCAACCCGGGCATGGGGATTCCCAAATATTGAGGACCCTGTAAAGTTCGAAGCCTATAGTCGCGCTGCTGATCCAGCCCTGTTGCATGCTGATCTTGTGCTGGTGGACGGACGGTTTCGGGTCGCTTGTTTTGCCCGCGTCTGCGAATTGGGGTTTTCAGGCCCGATCGCTTTCCACGATTATCCTCAGCGTCCGTGGTATTTTGCAGTAGAGGCGATTGCTGATCCGATTGCGAAATGTGATTCCTTATACGTTTTCAAACTACACGATCGGCGGAATGCAGTAAAACTCTGGTCCTATTACTGCCACGATCCACGTTAGCAAGCCGCGGGTCGAGCCCGGTTCAAAAATAGGGACTGGATTGCCCGCGAGTGATTACCCAAATCAATTACAGCGCGTTCACAAAAAGTGTGATCGTCGATGGTTCCGATCCATTGACTTGTTTTCGAACGCGCAATTCCTCGAAAATATCGCCCTGAAAAATCTGGCCCTAAAAATCTGGCCCTAAAAATCTGGACTGTATTTTTATTCAACAAAAAGGTAACGCAGTCTAGGTCCTATGGATTGCGGGGTAATGTTAAAATGGCGTATGCTGATGGCGTTAACACCGCAACATCATGATAAAACCTGCCGCCGACCGTTTTGCCGCTATTACCTGTCTGTATATTGAGAAATTGATTAGGGCGGTTTTTGATACGATACGGATTATCATTTGGGCTTGTTTCGCTCAGTTCTGACCCTTTTTGGCAAAGGGGGAATCTGATCCGGTTTTTGGCTGCCATTTCGCGTAGTTCTGGCGGAGCCTCTGCGGTACGAGGTCGGGTGCACAGTCGAGGTATTTTCTCAGCGCTTCGCGTTCGAAAAGACTATGGAACCGGACCCGGCCATCAAGCGTAAGTTTCGCTGTCCCCGGACGTGGCCTGAGATGGCGCCGTGCTGTCAGATTATCTGGTTGATCGATTAAATTTCGGATTTCGCGAATACACATTGCATTGGTAACGTCCTTGACTGTTTCAAGATCAATGGCAGCGATCTCTTCGAATGTTGTCTGCTCATCTATTCGATTGCGGGCGATCAGCTTTTGTCTGTTCGCCTCCATTCGTTGCTCCTTCGAAAAGCGTGTATAATGAACCAGAAAAAACCCGTGGGTATAGTCCTCGGCGAACAGATCAGGTGGAAATTGCGCGTTATGAATCCGCATGCCGTCATCAGAATAACTTGCGGGAACAATCGGTTTTCCCCATTGGGCATTCTTGATCAGAACGGACGGGTCGCTACCGATTTCGATGAGGTTTTTGCTGAAGGGGTGATTGTAAATCCAGGGAATGCACAGGGCTTTGTCCGGACAGGTTTGAGTTATGATGTCAGGTAAATGCCCGCCTACGGCCCACCTTCCGTGATCAATCCTGATCAGGAATTCATCAGTGTCAATAACGAGCGTGTAGGTGCAGGATGATCCGAACGCCTTGTAAAGCGGGGCGAACAGACGGCGATCGTGGACCCGGTTGTGAAAACCGGAAAAGGAAAAGATTGTCATGCGGTTCTGATAGCGGCGATACAAATCCAGAACACGCTGATCGGTTGATCGGTTATCAGCGATAATGAGACCGGAATACCCAACGATCCGGGCGTGATGTCGGATCCAGGTCTCGAGCAACCAAGGATCGTTTCTGGTTTTCAACACGATTTTCATTGGTGTTTTGGTACCAGCCAGGGCAATGCAAATCGCTTCTCCGTCTCGCTCCCACGATGGCAACACCCCATCCACGGCGCCTGATCCTTGCCCTGTGTTCGCGTCAGTCACCGTGTTGCATTTTCCTTTTTCCATTTTTCTAGTTTACAGGGTTCTAACGGATGGCGCGATGCGTCAAGTCTGTGCGCGCGAGACAATGTTAAAGATGAATTACGACCTGCGAGTTTACCACGGCTTGCGGGGGAAGGGGTGGCTGTTATAACAATTGCTTGGTTTTGCTGGGAGTTTTTTGTCGATGCCGCCAACCGATCAGCGTGCACGCTTTCCATATCTGTTTATTGTCACCTATGGCCGATCCGGTTCCACTCTTTTGCAGGGCCTTCTTAATTCAATTCCCGGCTATTGTATTCGTGGCGAAAACCAGGGTGCACTGAACCTGCTCTGGACAATGTACAGAAATGCGCGAACATCAAAAAATCGATTTGTTGGTATTTCAAAAACGCCATCAGATGCATGGTATGGCATTTCGGATCTGAACCTCGATATTCTGGTTCAGCATATTCGCAATATCATGCTGGACGTCTATATGCGTCCAGAAGAGGACACCGCCTGTATCGGCTTCAAGGAAATTCGTTATGCGCCAAAAATGGTCGGAAACCTGACAGATTATCTACGATTTATGTCCGGCGTTTTTCCGGGTGCAGGATTTATTTTCAATTCCAGAAATATTGAAGACACTGCAAAAAGTGACTTCTGGACAAATCACGAAAACCCTGTTCAGTTTTTGACAGAGTTTCGTCAATCAATGCTCGACGCTTTCGAGTTTTTTAGCGACCGTGAAAACTTTTTCTGGATTGAATATGATGAGTATAAAGATAGTCCGGAAAACCTTGAGGCACTATTTACGTTTCTTGATGAACCTTTCGACCTTCAGAAGGTTATGTCGGTGATGAAAGTTCCGCACAGCGCGAACAATCGGACTTTGCAACGATAAAACTGGCGCTTGTGACGCGAATCTGATGTTTCGCATCCCTGTGCTTTTTTTGATGGATCAATTTATCCAGTCATTTGAGTGAGATAGCGGTCGTTCAATGATGGACGGTACGGACTCAAATGTCTGGGTCGATCCACTAGACTGCGTACCCTTTTTGTTGAATCAAAAACGCAGTCTAGAGTCTTGAGTTGTCGCGCGTTCGAACCCAAGTCGATGGATGGGAACCATCGACGATACACCTTTAGTGAACGCGCTCTAGCAGCTATAGGTGCCTGCAATTGTTACGACGCTGAGCCGGGCAAGGAGCGATTGCATGAAAGCGCATCTGAATACACCTTATGATTTACCGGCTTTTGCGCCAACGCCGATCACGCTTTCCGAAGATAGACGACGATCTGGTATGGATCATTAACGGAACGGTCATAACCGACTGTTTTCCAACCGGGGCAAAGTTCTGTGAGCGTTTTTATGTTCATTGTCGTGTCGCCATAGGTGATATCGCCATCAATCGGAGCGCGCTGATGTGGCCGGAAAGCAAAACCGGTTTTGTCGTGCTCAGCGATAAGCGCGTCACTTTCTTCTGCCGAGAGTCCCTGGTCGAAAGACCAGTATTCAACGGGGCGAATAGTTACAGCAAACAAACCGTCGGCCTGAAGCTTAGGCCGGATCGCCGCGAAGGCTTGTTGTGTCGCTCTTAAAGATGTATGGGTAAAAACAGAAAAAGCATAAACAAGGTCAAAGGAATTGTCAGCATATGGAAGAGTGTTTGGTAAATATTCTGTCTGTTGAAGATCGACACCAATTCCCGCTTCTTTACACAACGCAATTGAACGGTCCCAGGGGTCGCAACCATACAGTTTTCCCGGATCGGTGAAATAAAGCATCAACCGCAAAAGTCGCCCATAGCCGCAGCCATAATCCAGTATTGTCGCATTGCTCATTGCCCGACCGTTTTCGATCTGATAGCGATTGCTCAACATACGTACAAAATCGATACTCTGCCGCAACAGGGTGATCCCACTTGATCCTGTCCAGTTTTTCTGAACCTCCGGCGATGCCATCTGCGGAAGAATTTCAGATAGGCGAGGATAGTGCGTATCAGGCATGTCAATCATGACGATACCGAAATCGTCAAGGCTTAGGGCATTTCGCAGAGCGTCAAGCGCGTCGGTTATAGTGGCGAGTTCTGGCTGGCCTTCGACGGAATTTATGCGATCATCTAGATACTGTAAGCGCATCGCTTGATCTTTTCACCGGTTCGCCTGG
>CAYSMJ010000109.1:0-9090 GCA_964432075.1 uncultured Caulobacterales bacterium
GGCATGCAGACCAACCGTTTTGAAATGCCTTTTGACGACGGCCCGGCAAAGGCGGCGGTGGATCAATTGGTTGCTGGCGAGCGCGCGGCGGGCGCAGTGCCGGGCGCAGTGCTGGGCGCAGTGCCGGGCGCTGCATTTGCGTTGCTGGTTGATGGCCAGCTGCGGGTGGTTGCGGCGGCGGGATGTGCGGCACTGGAGGGGCCGGATCGCGATGAATGCGCCCAGCCAATGACGGCGCAAACCAAGATGCGGGTGGCCTCAATCTCAAAAATGGTGATGGCCCTTGTGGTCCACAAGCTTGCCGATCAGGGCCTTCTCGACCTTGATGGCGATGTTTCCGACCAGCTTGGCTGGTCATTTCGGAACCCGGCCTATCCCGAACAGCCGATTACCCTTCGACATCTCCTTAGCCACACCGCCGGTCTCCGTGACCCGGAAGAATACTGGTTGGCAGCGCCTGGCCTGTTCAAAACCTGGTTTCAGGCGCAATCCCCTTTTGCCGATCATGCGCCCGGGGCGTATTTTGCCTATGCCAACATCAATTCTCCGCTTATTGCCACCGTGGTCGAGCGCGCCACCGGCAAACGCTTCGACCAGCTTATGGCGGAAATTCTCTTCGAGCCGCTCGGGATCGATGTCGGCTTTAACTGGGCAGGCGTGTCCCCGGACGCTCGGCGGGCAGGGGCCAGCCTTTACCGTATGCATGACGGGGCATGGTCCGCGTCGAAGGATGGCCCCGACGATCTCGTTGGCCGCGCGCCGACGGTTCTCGCCGAGCCCGGAACTGACCTCTTGGCCTATCTGGATCGATATCAGCCTGGCGAAAACGCCAGCCTGTTCTCGCCGCAAGGAGGCCTGCGCGCCAGTGTTGTCGATCTTGCCCGTCTGGGTCAGGCCATGGCGCGGGAAAAAACCATGCATAAGCCGGCGTGGAGTCTCACAGAAAGTGCCGATAATGGCGCCCATGAGGCCTTCTATTTTGACCAGATGGGCCTTGGGACACAAATCATTACCGGCACCCCGGCCTTTTATGAGGGCTACCGGTTTACCGGCCATGGCGGCGAAGCCTATGGGCTTTACAGCGGGGTCTGGATGATCACCCGTGACCGCGAAACCGACTTTCGCCAGCCTGAAATCGTCATCGCCTACGCTGTCAACGGGACCGAAAACCCCCCCGTCCGCGGGCGCCACCCGGCCACCAATAGTATTGATGAACTGATGATCGACGCCGCGTTCGCGGCCATGCCGCCGCTGGTGGACGGCCAGAAAAGTCCGAAAGCGAAGACCGCCGGAATTGAACCTGAAGCCGCGCATCACACCGATCATGAACCGCGACCTTATGATCAGACCCGCGATGCCATGGCGGACGTGGAAGCAGCCCTTGCCCGCGCACGCGAAACTGGACGCAAACCGCTTCTCGTTCTTGGCGCCAACTGGTGCCACGACAGTCGCGGCCTTGCGGCCCGGTTTGAACAGCCCGAATTTTCCAGCCTGATAGAACGATCCTTTGAACTCGTTTACGTTGATGTCGGCCAGCGTGATCGCAACCTCGACGTGGCGCGGCGTTTCGGTGTTCATGATCTGATCGGGACACCAACCGTTCTGGTTCTGTCATCTGATGGCGAATTGTTGAATGGCCCCACCGTGAGCAAATGGAAACGCGCCGCCTCAATCACCGATGAAGAAACCTACAGCTATTTTTCAGCCTTCGCTGACGCGGGCACCGAACAGGACCGGTGATCTCTTTTAGGCAGGACAAAAGTCAAATGGCGGGGCAGACGGCGCGCTATATCACCTTATCGTCTAACCGAAAAATCGGTTAGACTCTCAAAAACCTGCCTGTCAGATTTCAACCTGAGGCAGTCCCCTGTTGTTGCCACTTGGCGAACAGTCCTCGATGATGTTATGTACCGTGCTGGGTCAATATCGGGTGCGTTTCTTCGTGAAGACGGTTGAGAAGAATTTTCTCATTATCCTCGCTGTCGTGGCGACCGGGGTGGTGCAGGCCTTGGGATTTGCCCATGCGGTCAGTGCCGCTGCGCCGGACCACGCACCGGATTGCCATGTTTGTGTGATCGGGGCACGCGAAGAAGAGGAAGCCGGTCAACCGTCCGTTGAGCCGCTCGACCCGGATGGGGACGGGACGGGTTGGCTGCCGCCATCGGTTGTGCTGGCCCAACCGGCACGAATTCATTCCGGCCAAATCGCGCAGAGTGACGCCGGGCCGGTTTTACCAGTCTCAGGACGCGCTGATCCGGCGCGCGCGCCACCCCTGAACTGATCTCCCAGAGTCTTTCTTACCCGTCTTTATCTGTTTTAAGCGGCCTGCCAAGCATGAAGCTTGCGGAGCGGCTGTGATTCCGGAGTCCAGTTAATGTCCAAAAAAACCTTCAAATCCGCCCTGCTTGCGGGCGCCGTTCCTTTCGTCAGTCTGATGTTCCCTTTTTGCGCCCCTTCTCTTGCGCAGGCGCAGGACGCGGGGGAGACCGAGCGAGAGAATTCCTCAATTGATCTTGATGAGGTGGTGGTCACCGCTTCGCCGCTGGGGCGAACCGTCCAGGAAACCATTATCGGGACATCCATTCTCAACGAGGAGGAGCTTGCCCGCCGTCTTGAAAATACTATTGGTGAGGTCCTTCGGCGCGAGCCCGGTGTTTCCTCGACCTTTTTTGGTCCGGGAGCAAGCCGGCCGATTATTCGGGGCCTTGGCGGTGATCGGATCCGCGTCCTTGATGCCGGGATCGGGTCGATCGATGCCTCGTCAACAAGTCCGGACCATGCGGTTGCCGTTGATCCGGTCAATTCCCAGCGGATCGAAATTGTCCGGGGCACATCGATGCTGCTCTATGGCTCATCGGCCGCTGGCGGCGTGGTAAACGTGTTCTCCGACCGCATTGCCACGGATCGGCCGGAAGGCGGGATTGACGGGGCGCTGCGGGTCGGCGGCTCGACCGTTGACGATGGGGTTGACGCGGCCGGCAGCTTCAATGTTGACCTTGTCAAGCTTGGTGATGGCGCCCTTGTTTTCCATGGCGACGGTTTCTACCGCGATACCGATGACTATGATATTCCTGGCTTTGCTGAATCCGAGCGGCTGCGCGCCCTGGAGGAAGCCGAAGAAGCTGAAGAAGAAGGCGAGGAAGAAGAAGAGGTGTTCGGCACCGCTGAAAATTCTGCATTTGAAACCAAAGGCGGGTCAGCCGGACTTTCCTGGGTGTTCTCAAATGGCTTTTTCGGCATTTCCGGGACCGCACTTGATACCAATTACGGCGTACCGGGTGGTCATGGTCACGAGGAAGGTGAAGAAGAAGGCGAAGAGAGCGGTGAGGAAGAGGAGGAAGAAGAAGGCGGCGTGACCATCGATCTGCGCCAGCGCCGGCTTGACCTCCATGGTGAGGTCGAAAGCGATTTTGCCATCTTCAGCAAGGTCAAACTCCGGGTTGGCTATGCTGACTATACGCATACCGAGTTTGAACCCAATGGTGAAGCGGGTACTGTTTTTGCCAATGAAGGCTGGGAAGGCCGTCTGGAACTGGTGGACAAGCCGGTGCAGGCCCTTGGTGGCGAGATCAATGGTGCTGTTGGCTTCCAGTTCCGCCTGCGCGATTTCTCGGCGATCGGTGAAGAGGCGTTTGTGCCGCCAACCGAAACTGACCAGTTTGGTCTGTTTGTCATCAAGGAACTGACCGCAGGCCGGTTCCGGTTTGACCTTGGCGGACGGTATGAAAACACGGAGCATACGGTCACGCAGACCGGCCTGACGCGCAGTTTTGACGGATTTTCCGTGTCCGGCGGTGTCGGCTTCACGCCGATGGAAGGTGTTTTTGTTGGCCTTAACGCATTCCGGACCGAACGGGCGCCGTCAACGGAAGAACTGTTTTCAAACGGGCCGCATCTTGCGACCGAAGCCTTCGAGATCGGTGATCCTGATCTTGAGGAAGAAATCGGGCGCGGTGTGGAAGGCACGGTGCGTTTTGCATCTGAGCGCTTCTCTGCATCGATCAACGGGTTCTATACTTCCTACAAAGACTTCATCTTTGAAGATGAAACCGGCGAAGAGGAAGATGGCCTGCCGGTTTTCCAGTTTTTCGCAGAAGATGCCCAGTTTCGCGGGTTTGAAGCCCAATTCGAAGCCGAACTGTTCCGTGCTGGCCCGTTCGATATCCATGGTGATGCCCAGGTCGATTATGTCCGCGCTACAACGGATGTTGACGGCAATAACAATCTGCCCCGCATCCCGCCGCTCAGAAGCCTCGTCGGGCTGGAGATGCGTTCGCAATATGCTGATTTGCGTACGGAGTTTGAATTTGCAGTGGAACAGAATGACGTTGCGGAATTTGAGCTGCCGACGGACGGATATCAGGTCTTCAATGCCTTTCTGACCCTGCGTCCGTTCGCCAATGCCGAAGGTCTTGCCGTTCGGCTCTCCGGCACCAACCTGACTGATGAGGAGGTTCGGCTTCACACCTCATTCCTGAAGGATAATGTGCCCTTGCCCGGAAGGAACTTCAAAATTTCAATCGATGGCCGATTTTAGACCAGTCGGTTTGAAAAAACTGGCCACGACCGGAACCCCGCCAAAATCTGGCGGGGTTCTTTTGTCTGGGCTCGGCCCGGGGGCTCTCGTCTTGCGTTGCCATGCTGCATCGCCCATGAAGGGCGAAAAAAAAGGGAGACAGCCATGCCGATGGACACGCCGGATCTTCTGAACCGTCTTGGAATTTCGCCATTACTTGTGTCTGAGGGTGAATTGGTCGTTTCAAGTCCGATTGATGGCGCGCTGATTGGCCGGCTCTCCTATTGCGGCGAGGCCCAGTATGATGCGGTAATCAATCGTGCGCGGTCGGCTTTTGCGCAATGGCGAAACGTACCGGCGCCGCGGCGCGGTGAGTTGATCCGGCTGTTTGGCAACATCCTTCGCACGCAAAGGGAAGATCTGGCCCGGCTTGTATCGACGGAATGCGGCAAGAACCTTTCCGAAGGGCGCGGGGAGGTGCAGGAGATGATCGATATCTGCGATTTTGCCGTCGGCCAGTCGCGCCAGCTCTACGGGCTGACCATCGCGTCTGAACGCCCTGACCACCATATGCGCGAAGCCTGGCACCCGCTGGGGCCTGTCGGTATTATCTCGGCGTTTAATTTCCCGGTCGCGGTCTGGTCGTGGAATGCGACGCTTGCCATTGTCTGCGGTAATCCATGCGTATGGAAACCATCAGAAAAGACACCGCTTACCGCGCTTGCCGTGCAGGCTCTTTTTGACAAGGCCATGGCCGAATTTGGCGATGCTCCGGAAGGGCTTTCGCAGGTGATCGTCGGCGATGGCGCGGCCGGAAAGTCGATGGCCGAGGATACGCGCTTGCCACTGATCTCTGCCACAGGGTCCACGGCTATGGGACGTCATGTTGGTGCGCAGGTCGCTGAACGGTTTGGCCGCTCTCTGCTTGAGCTTGGTGGCAATAATGCAGCCATTGTCTGTCCGTCTGCCGATCTGGAATTGACAGTCCGGGCTCTGTGTTTTTCGGCTGCCGGCACGGCGGGCCAGCGGTGTACGAGCCTGCGGCGGCTGTTTTTGCATCGGAATATCTATGGTCCTTTTATGATCCGTCTCAAAACGGCCTATCAGAGCCTCAGTGTCGGCAACCCACTGAATGAGGATAATCTTATCGGTCCGCTGATTGATGAGAAGGCCTATACCCTGATGGTGCAGGCGCTTGAACAGGCCCGTGCCCAGGGAGGGAATGTGACGGGTGGTGAGCGTTTGCTGGAGGACAGCGGCGGTTTTTATGTCCGCCCGGCTATTTCGGAAATGGCGGAACAGTCCGGTATCATGCTGCAGGAAACCTTTGCGCCGATCCTGTATGCCATGCCTTATGATAATCTTGATGAGGCAATCCGCCTGCAGAATGCTGCCAATGAAGGGCTTTCATCCTGCATTTTTACCCTAAATATGAGAGAGGCTGAACAGTTTCTCTCAGCATCAGGATCAGACTGCGGCATTGCCAATGTCAATATTGGCCCGTCCGGGGCCGAAATCGGCGGCGCGTTTGGCGGCGAAAAGGAAACCGGGGGCGGGCGCGAAAGCGGGTCGGATGCCTGGAAGGCCTATATGCGCCGTCAGACCCAGACCGTGAATTATTCCACAGAATTGCCGCTTGCCCAGGGTGTCAGGTTCGAGTTCTGACGGGGGCGTCCATGTCGGTAAGTCTTATCATTGCTGGCGTTCTGGTCCTTGGGCGGATCATGCTCCGACGCCATGCGTCCACTATCAACACAGCCATGTTTGTGTTTGTCGGCCTCCTGATTGGCACGGCGATTGAAGTTCTCATCATTGCTGTCGGGCTTTATGGCGCCGGAGATCTGGCGATGGTTGGCAGCCTTGTTATCCGGGTTGTTGGGGATACCGCTATCGCCGCACTACCATTTTGCGGTGCAGCAATGGCGGGGCAGGCTGTTTTGCGTCGTCTTTTCTAAACCATCCGATCCCTTCGCAGGCGCACAATCGATTCGATCTTGCCGTCTTTCTGTATGCGATGCATACTCAATTCCATTCAATGGGAGATGGAAGATGAAAGTCGAACAGATCCTGACCACGAAGGGAACGGACGTTTACGCCATTCGCGAAAGCGATAGTGTGTCGGAGGCTGTCGCAATGCTGAACACGCGCAATGTCGGTGCCCTTATCGTCCATGATGCGGCAGAAGCTGTTGTCGGCATTCTGTCTGAACGCGACGTGGTCCGCCATCTTGGTGAACGCGGATCGGCTGTCCTTGGTGAGCCGGTCAGCGCCTGTATGACTGCGAATGTGATCACCTGCACACCGGAATCAAGTGTACAAGACCTGATGGGCGCCATGACGGACAAGCGAATTCGGCATCTGCCGGTAACGTGCGAAGGCAAAATCGTTGGTGTTGTCTCAATTGGCGACGTGGTCAAACGCAAGATTGAGGAAGCTGAACAGGAAGCCCAGGCGCTCAGAGAGTACATCTCAAGCTGAGCTTCCGGTCAGCCAATATAGAAGTGGGCTATTTCGGCTCGGCGCTGCGGATGGGCAGGCCTCGCGGCTTTGCGCATAAGCACGTGGAATAATGGCCTGAAGGCTCGGGTACACCGTGTCATTTTTCAGGAGACAACACTTCGTTCACCGATCAGCCCGAACACAAACAAGACACGAAACCATGTCCTTTGCTTCAAGGATTTTCGAATGTTGCCTGACCCGGGCGATCGTCGCAATCGCCGGGGTCAGCCAGCCATCGGCGCCGCCCCCGGCTGTTATGCAGAATGGGGATCGTCATGGAAGTCTCTTTCCAATTTCAGTCGGTTTGCCGATTTTCGTCAGGAACGAAAAAATCTGGCGAAACAATCATCACAACACGGTCTATCGGAAAGAAAGATCGCGCTTTCAGACCTCTTTTTTCTGGTGGAAAGGCGGGGTTGCATCCATGGGCGCTTTGATTTGACTACAGAGGGTCTGGCGGGTCCCAATAAATCTTCTGGCTCTTAAGCCCGGATATGAATTTTCAGAAAAGACCGGTATGGTTGTTGCTTGATTTCAACGATGTCGACGGCTGTATCAGATCGGGAATCTGGGAAAGCCGTGTGCGGATAGGAATGAGTGCGGGAAAATTATTGACGTGCAGATACCCGAAAGCAGCGTGGTTGATCTTTGGAAAATCGAACTCGGGCGAATTGATTTGAGCTTCGACGGTGATTGCCTCACCGCTCCGGAACGATTGCGCGCCGGGCGATATCTGCGATCAGGGGATGGGGCTCTGTTTTTGGCGGGCCGGGTCGCCATGCGGTCTATCCTTGCCCGATATCTCGGCCACGCGCCGCATGCGCTGCCCCTGGTGGCGGGAAAAAATGGAAAGCCCGGTTTGGGTCCGGCCGTGGCCGGTCGGCTCAGCTTCAATTTTTCGCGCGTCACAGGGCCCGGCCCGGCGCGGGGCCTGCTTGCTGTTTGTGGTGACGGGGCGATTGGTGTTGATCTTGAATCCCTGGCGCGGCCCATTGAACCGGCACTGATTGCGACCCACCATTTTGCGCCGGGCGAGCAAAAGCTGATCAAGACCAGCAAAACAGATCCGATTGAGACTTTTTTTGGCTTGTGGACCCTGAAAGAGGCAATTTTGAAGGCGCTTGGGCTTGGGCTCGGCCCCTCACTGGCGGCTTTTGAATTTGGCCTTGATCCGCATCCGCGGCTTCTTGCTGCCCCGGCGCCTGTGCAGGCGGGGGACTGGTACTTTGAAGCCCTGGCGCCCTGGCCAGATTTCAAGGCCGCAATCGCTTTGGACCGGCCGATTTCGCATGTCCGCTGGCGGGCGTTTCCCTGAGCCGGAAATTTTGCCGGAAGGCGGGGCCCGCAAACCATTTGCTATCCGGTTTATGGGAATTTATTCCATGAACCATAAATTTTCGTAAGGTTGAACAAGACCGATGCAAGTCACGCCTTCCGCCGATCTATCGATGCGCCCGCTTTGCGTGGCGGCGAGCTTTACGGCCGACCCTGCCGCAGAGGCAGCGGCCTTCTGGCTTGATCGTCTGGGCCTTGGCCACGACTTAACGCTTGGACCTTACGGCGATGTCGTCGGGCTGATGCTTGACCCGCAATCGATGTTTCGGGGACCTGCGGTTGCCCGGGTCGTGATGCTGCGATGGCGTGACCTCGGCGCTGGCGGACCGACCCAAGCCAAGGTCGAAGATATCCTTTCCGCGCTGTCACAGCTGGATGATGCTGCCCCGCTTTTGTTCATTGACTGTCCGGATCCGGGCAATATGGAAACCGGATTGCCCATGGTGCGCGATCGTCTTGCGACGACAGGCCCGGTTATCCTTCTTTCTGGCCGGGATATTTTTACCCGCTACGGCATCTCAAAGCCTTTCGATCCGTTTGCGGAAGGAGACGGTCATCTTCCCTATACGTCTGAAGCGATGGCAGCCCTTGGCGCTGAGATTGCACGATGGCGCGCATGTGCCCTTTCACCACCGGTCAAGCTGATCGCTGTCGACTGCGATAACACGCTGTGGAAAGGCGTTGTCGGCGAGGATGGGCAGGACGGGACCGAGGGGCGGGAGCTGACCGCGGTCACGCCC
>CAYSMJ010000110.1:0-8994 GCA_964432075.1 uncultured Caulobacterales bacterium
GGTCGGCGCGGCGCTCAAAGGTTCTGGTCACACCCGTCCGGGCACGCTCAGTCATCCGGGTCAGATCGCTCATTCTTTTGTCAAACCCGGCCCGCAGGACAGACGGCCCAAACCGCGCTGATGCGCCTGCCAGCGCCATCGCTGCCTGATCTGTCCGGGCCCGGAGTGCGCTGTTCAACCGGTCGGCAATACGATCAAGCCGCTGGCCTTCCGAGCCGATGATATCTTCGGGCCTGCCCAGCCCGCGAACAGCAGCGGTCATTCGGGCTCGAAGTTCCGCGAAATAACGCGACTGGCCATCCACCAGCCGACGTTCCTTGTTGAGAAGCTCTGCCAGCAATTCGGAACGCACAGGCACTGCGATCTCAGCGGCGGCTGTCGGCGTTGGCGCCCGCCGGTCCGACACAAAATCAATCAGTGTGGTATCTGTTTCATGCCCTATGGCAGAAATCAGCGGGATCGCACTCGCGGCCGCAGCCCGCGCAACACTTTCCTCGTTGAAACACCATAAATCCTCAAGCGACCCGCCACCCCGTGCGACAATAAGCACGTCTGGTCGTGGCACAGCCCCGCCTTCTGGTAGCGCATTAAAACCCTCGATGGCATTGACGATTTGCCGCTCGGCCTCCTTTCCCTGGACAAGTGTCGGCCAGACCAGCACATGGAGCGGAAACCGCTCGCGCAAACGGTGCAGGATATCACGAATCACCGCACCGGAGGGCGACGTTACGACACCGATTGTCTGCGGAAGGAAGGGAAGAGCCTGCTTGCATTCCTCCGCAAACAGACCTTCCTGAGCAAGCAGCTTTTTGCGCCTTTCAAACAACGCCATCAGGGCGCCCTCGCCGGCGGGTTCCAGCGAATCGATAATGATCTGATAGCGCGACTGCCCGGGAAATGTGGAAAGGCGACCGGTTGCCACCACTTCCATACCCTGTTCCGGCTCGATTTTCAGGCGTGCGGCCATGCCCTTCCAGAGTACCCCGGAAAGAACGGCGCGTTCGTCCTTGAGATCAAGATATATGTGACCGGAGGCCGGCCGCGTGACGCGGCCAAGTTCACCGCGCACGCGCACGAGCGAGAAATTCTCTTCAATCGTGGTTTTCAGGGCCCCAGACAGTTCAGAGACTGAATATTCGTGTAGGTTGGAGGCTTTCGCCATGGGCGATGTCTTATCCTTCCGGTTCACGTGCGGCCTTTTCAGCCTCGCGCTCGATCCTGTCGATATCGCGCTGAAGCTCTTCAAAACGACGGACGTCTTTTTCCTTGATCAGAGAATCCTGGCGGACCCGTCCCGGCCCCAGCGGCCCGGGCCCGATATCAAGCCCCGATTCAGCAGCCGAGATCGAGCCGGCGGTCTGATCGCCAAGCTCGCTGAGACCGGACGCGCCCCGGTCAGTAAGCTCACGCGCCTGTTGGAAACTCCGGATAATCCGTGCCTGACGGGGACCTACGATCTTTTCGAGATCGGGGGGCACCGTCGCACCGCCGACACGCACCTGGGCCTGGCGAAGATAGGCGACGGCCTTGGAATAATCCTCCCCCGAATCGCCGGGGCGCCAGCCCGACAGGATCTGGACCCGCCCGGCACATTCGGCAATCTTGTCAGGGTCTGAAAACTGTTCACCGCAGAAAATGGCGATCACTCCTGAGGCGCCGGCCAACGCGCCATTATTGCCGGAAATCTCGTCAAGACTGGGCAGATCGACAGCCGGCAGATTGGCACTGGCCAGTCGACCGACACGCCCGCCAAAGACAGGCTCCTGATCAAAAGCGTCATCACCGCTCACGCCCGAGTTCGCGTCGCTGCCAGAAGGCAAGCCGCCAGAGCCGCGCCTTGCCGCCGCAAGACCGGCCAAAACATCCTCCGCCGTCAAAGGGGCATCTGGTGCTGCGGTTTCCTCATTCTCTTCGTCTTCCTCGCCAGTCGCCTCTGCGAGCAACTCGTCCAGCGCACCATCTGCAAGGATCGTTGTTTCCGATCGGCCCGGATCATCATCGCCAGGCAAGTCGTCAGTGTCACGTTCCCCGACCTCGAAAACCTGTTCCTCGTCCAGTCCGGTCAGGTCACCGGGTTGGGCCGCTTCAGCCGTTTCGGTGGCGGCAAGTTCTTCCTCAGCGGAGGCTGCAGCCTCCTGCGAGGCTTCGGCCTGTGCCAGCAATTCCTCAAAGGTCAGCCCCGGGATGATTTCGGTTTCTTCCGGTGTGGCTGGCTTTGGTTGCGGCGGATCGGGAATTGCCGGTGCCTCCGCGCTATCGCTTGGCCGGGTATAATCATCCTCGGCAAGGAGATCGCTGAGATCGGGCTCCGGTTCGGGCTCCGGTTCGGGCTCAGGTTCCGGCTCAGGTTCCGGCTCGGGCTCAGGTTCCGGCTCGGGCTCGGGTTGAGGTGGCGCTGGCTCGGGCTCTGGTTCCGGCTCGGGCTCGGGGGCCGGTTCCGGCTCCACAGGCAGGGGCTCCGGCGCCAATTCGACCGGGTCCGGTTCGACCGGCGCGGGGTCCGGCTCAACCGGTTCTGGCTCGGTTGGTTCCAGACTGACAGCCGGGTCGCGCAATGTTGGATAGATGGGCTGGGCCGCCTGGCTGACCAGCGATATGTTGATTGTGGTCGGGGGCGCATTGGGGATGACGATCGAGAACGTGCCAAAGGCGGCCATGCTGCCAATGATCACCACATTCAGCGCCGCCGCCAGCGCGAATGACGAAACCCGCTGGCGCCGTTCCGTCGGGGCGAGAAGCCCCACCAGCATTTCAATACCGGTCTCGACACGGCGCCCGGTTGCCAGCAGCGGTTGGCGCACCTTTTCCGGCAGGAACCCAAGCGCTGGCAAGGGCGTCCATAAACGCCGCCCGCGATCGGCAACAAGATTTGCCTGACCAAGGGCCGACCCGGACCGGTTCGGTTCGGGGCCCTCCTCGCCCGTTTCTGGGGTATCGTGTTCACTCGCCATTGAAGCCGGTCCTTACGCGAGCTATCAGGCCGAATCCGGGCGGGCCACGGGGCTCCCGGCGAAGACGCGATGACACAAAAATAAACGGCAAGGGAGACGCACGGTGAAGGTCCTGTTGGTCGGTGCTGGCGGGCGCGAACACGCTCTCGCCTGGAAACTCTCACAATCGCCCGGGCTGACGCAGCTCTTCATGACTGCCAGTACGCCGGGCCTCGCACCACTGGGAACAGTACTCCCGGCGGCTGATGATGATATAACGGGGATAACCGCTGCGGCCAAAGAGAAATCGGTTGACCTTGTCGTGATTGGCCCGGAAGTGCCTTTATGTCTCGGCGTTGCAGACGCTCTGGCCGCAGAAAAGATTGCCTGTTTTGGCCCCGAAAAGGCTGCGGCGCAGCTTGAGGCGTCCAAGGGATTCATGAAGGATCTGTGTGCCAAGACCGCAATTCCCACGGCGCGCTATCAACGATTTGACGCACCTGCTGAAGCCAAGGCCTTTCTGCATCGACTGAGCCCACCTTTTGTGATCAAGGCCGATGGCCTTGCGGCCGGGAAGGGCGTTATCATTGCCGGGTCACGGGACGAGGCCGAAACGGCCATCCACGACATGTTTGCTGGCCGATTTGGCGCCGCAGGCCAATCCATCGTCATCGAGGAATTCCTGACCGGACCCGAGGCGAGTCTGTTCGCGATTTGCGACGGCGACCATTTTGTCACCCTGCCGGCTATCGAGGACCATAAAAGGCTGGGCGATGGGGACACGGGTCCGAACACCGGCGGTATGGGCGCTTACGGCCCCTCGCCGGCCCTGACCAATGCCCTTCGCGCAAAGGCCGAAACCGAGATTATCGCGCCGGCGCTGGCTGCCATGGCCGCCCGCGGCACGCCCTTTCGCGGGTGTCTGTTTGCCGGCCTCATCCTCGCCGATGACGGCCCGAAGCTGATCGAGTTCAATGTCCGCTTTGGCGATCCGGAATGTCAGGTGCTGATGCGGCTTCTGGAAAGCGATTTGCTGCCGATCCTTCACGGCGCCGCAATCGGCGCCCTGCCCACCGCGCCAATGCGATGGGCCGACGCCCATGCCGCCCTGATTGTCATGGCAACACAGGGCTATCCGAATGCGTATGAAAAAGGCTCCCGAATAAAAGGTGTCGATGCCGCTGAAACGATAGAAACCGTGAAAGTCTTCCATGCCGGAACCAGGACAGACGGCCCGCACCTTCTCGCCAATGGGGGCCGGGTTCTTAATATCACGGCGATGGGCGCAACCCGCGAAGACGCCATCGCACGCGCCTATTCCGGTGTCGACGCGATTGACTGGCCCGACGGTATCTGGCGCCGGGACATCGGGCAAAAGGCCAATGGATAAACCGTCGCGCCCGTAAACCAAGACGCAAGCCGCGCCTTTTACCCGCCAATTCTTTCCAGCCACCGTCGGGCTGTGTGCGGTCTTTCCTCTCAGAGCAGGTATGGTAAGCTTCAATATGACTAAAGCTGCGCCCTTATCCCGTCTCGCCCTGTTCGCTTTACTTTTTGTCGCCTTTTCAGGCCACAGCCAGGCGCAAACTGCGCTTGTGGGGGGGCGGCTGATTGACGGCTTTGGCCATGCGCCCATCGCCGACAGTGTCATTCTGATTGATGATGACCGGATTACCGCCGTCGGCACGGTGGAGAGCCTGCCGGTGCCGGCAGGCTACCGGGTGATCTCCACTGAAGGTCACGACGTCTTACCGGGGCTTTGGGAGTCCCATGCACATCTGATGCTTGCCGGACACTCTGATTATCCGTACTGGGACAAAGCCTATGTCGACCGACTGGCTGATGAAATCATGCCGGCCGGTTCTGTACAGCTGCTTCTTGCCGGGGTTACCTCCGTGCGCGATCTGGGCGCGCCGCTGGAGGGTTCGATCTCGCTGAAAAAGCGGGTCTCGGCCGGAGAAATTCCTGGTCCGAACCTCTACATGTCCGGCCCATTCCTTCAGGCGGCAGTACCTCCGGGAACGGAAAAATTTCGCTGGGCGGTCACCAGTATCGCGGACGCGAAGGAAAAAGTGACGACGATTGCCGATGCCGGGCTCGATATCATCAAGCTGATTGATCACGACAAGCTTCCGCTTGAGGTTGCCCAGACGATCGTTGACGAGGCCCATGCCCGCGGGCTGAAGGTTGTTGCCCATTCACACCGGCCAGACGAAATCCGTGTCGGGCTCGCGATCGGGGTCGATAATTTCGAGCATACCGGCCTCACAACAGCACCGCATTATCCGCCCGACATTATGGAGATGCTCATTGAACGCACGGCCACAGGCCGGGTCGCAGGTGGGCCCTTGTTCTGGACACCGACAGTCGAGGGGCTCTGGAATTATGACCGTACTGTCGCCAATCCTGAAAAGCTCGATAGCGACTGCTGGAAACGGGGCCTCAAACCGGACACGATTGACGATATCAGGGCCTCCATCGCCGAACCGGGACAACTTGGCTATACAAGACTGACACCGTTGCGCAAACCGACGCTGAAGAAAAAGATCGCCCAGCTTCGCGAGGCTGGTGTTGTATTTCTGGTCGGGACCGACAGCGGCATTCCGATGAAATTTCACTGCCAGTCGACCTGGAACGAACTCGACGTGCTGACCCGGGTGATGGGGCTGGATCCCATGTCAGTAATCCGCTCGGCCGTTTACTGGCCTGCCGTCATGATGGATGTGGAAGCCGATTATGGCACGATCTCAGCCGGCAAGAAGGCGGATATCATCGCCGCAGATGGCGATGTTCTGACCCATATCAGCGAACTGCGGGACGTTGATTTCGTCAGGAAAGATGGCATCGTATACAAACAAAATGGCCAGCCAGTAGAAAAAGCGCTCGCACCGCAGCATGGCAGAACCGGAAATCCGGCGACCCGTGAGACAGAAGGCTGAGCCTTGCCGTTGTCACCTTGACCCCCGGGCTGAATTGTGTGGCACTCCGATAAGACGACGATGAGTGGTTGTTTCTGATGCCCTATCTTCCCGTTGATGACTGGACAGCGCGTTGTGCATCACTTGATATCAATGGCTTTCGGCTTGCCTACTGGATCCATGAAACCACAGACAAGCAAAGCGTTGAGCGCCCGTGGCTGTTATTGATCCATGGCTTTCCCACCTCGTCCTGGGACTGGACACCGGTCTGGGACGGGCTTGCTGAACGGTTCAATCTCCTCGCCATGGATCTGCTCGGATTTGGCCTTTCGGACAAACCCCGCCGCCATCGCTACAGCCTGATGGAACAGGCCGATTTTCTTGAGAGCCTGCTGGCCCATGCCGGGGTCGGCCATGCCCATCTTCTGGCCCATGATATCGGCGATTCGATTGCCCAGGAGCTACTCGCCCGCCAACAGGAAGGGGCGCTGAGTTTTGCAATAGAAAGCGTTATCTTTCTCAATGGCGGTCTGTTGCCGGATGCTCACCGGCCGACCCGCCTGCAGCGGCTTGGCGCTTCCCCACTGGGACCGATGGTCAGCCTTGCCATGAACCGGCAACGCTTTAACGCCGGTTTTTCTGAAGTGTTCGGGACACGAACAAAACCAAGCCCGGGGGAGCTTTTCGCCCATTGGCATCTTATCACCCAGCAGGATGGCCATCGGCTCTTCCATCGTCTTCTCGCCTACATGGCAGAACGCCGTGAAAACAGGACACGCTGGGTCGGCGCGCTGACCGCATCACAAATCCCCATGCGGCTGATCTGCGGCGATGCAGATCCTGTCTCGGGCGGCCATGTACACACGCGCTATTGCGAAACCATCTCCGCTGCCGATGCCGTCCTTCTGCCCGAGATCGGCCATTATCCGCAGGTCGAAGCGCCGACGGAAACCTTATCGGCGATCAGGGTGTTCCATGACAAGTTGTGTTTTGTCGGCATATCGGGCGCCTCGGCATGATCGGCGGGGCGGGCACTGACTGTGCACGAGCCATTTAAGGGAAGTATCCATGCGTGATCTGATTTTTCTGATGGCACTGATCGGCATGGGTGTCGCTGGCGCTGTGTATCTGTTTCCCGGCAAGACCTTTGCCTTGCAGCAATCCCCGAATGCACCGCTCAAACCCTTCAAATGGAAATCACGGCTGATCGCGATTGTCGGCGAAAGCAGGCTTGAGACTGTGGCCAGTCAGACCAGGCATTTCGCCAATGATGAAGAACCTCTAACCGAGCGGGACACAATCCTTCTGTATATTGATGAAAATGGAGTGACGGCCGGTCAGCCTTCGCCCGTGCAAAGGCTGGCGACACTCGAACAGGAATCGATTTTGCAGTGGCTCAACCACGATGACCTGAAATCGTTTGGCGTCTATCTGATCGGTAAGGATGGCACAGTCAAACGCCGGTCGACGACGCCCCAGCCCGCTGACTGGTTTTATGCCGCCATCGACGCCATGCCCATGCGGCAACAGGAAATCCGGCGATAATCAGTTCTCCAGTCACAGGCGCGCGGTCTTTGAAATCGCCGGGGAAACATGCGCATCAACGACGCGCTCGCTGAACTTTAAGATTCGGTCAGCAAATTGTGCCGGCTACCGGCTTTAGCAACTTCTGGAGCTCCTCATAACTACGCAGGGACCCATCAAGATCAGTAGGCTGATCAGCAGAAAATTGTTCAAACCTATCTGCCCGTTTTTCCGCCGCAGCCGTCAAACCATCAATCGCACCGGCAATCGCAATCTGGTCTTGTATCGTCAGGTTACAGGCAAGAACCAGATCACAGCCAGCGGCCAGTGCGCGCTGCGCCCGCGCCGGATAAGCGCCTGAAAGCGCCTTCATCTTGATATCGTCAGAAAATAAAAGGCCATCAAATCCGATTTCACCACGGATGAAGATATCGATGACCGTTTTTGACTCGGTGGCACAGGCCTCGGCATCAAGCCCGGTATAAACAATATGGGCTGTCATTGCCGCCGGCGCCGAAACCAGCGCCCTGAACGGCATGAAATCGATAGCCCGCAGATCATCGAGTGTGGCCGAGACAACCGGGAGATCTTCGTGACTGTCGCATTCCGCCCGGCCAAGACCGGGAATATGTTTGATGATGGGTTTGACGCCGGCAGCGGAAAGCCCCGCAATCGTCGCCTCGGCAATCGGCACAATGATATCCGAATGGGCAGCAATCGCCCGGTCACCCAGCGTCACCGGGTCGGAATCGATTTGCGGAATGTCCAGCATTGGCGTGCAATTCACATCAATGCCAATGTCATGGAGCATCGTTCCGATCAGATGCGCATTGAGCCAGGCGGCCTGCCTTGCAGCATACGGATCGAGTTTGAACAGCTCGCCGAAGACTGCCATGGGCGGGTGTGCACGCCACCGCTCATCCGCTTCCGGCACCATTCGTGATACACGTCCGCCTTCCTGATCGATCAGGACCGGAGCCTGCCGACCGACCGCATCCCGGCAGTCACCAATCAACCGCCGCATCTCTTCCGGGTTCTGACAGTGCCGCGCAAACAGGATGAAACCATAGGGGTCGGCATCCCGGTAAAAGGCTCGCTCGTCTGAAGTCAGCCGAGGCCCCCCGGGATCAATGACAAAAGCTGCAGGCATGAATGATACCTTAACTCAACAACAATCCCGGCCTGAGGCCGGGATAAAAAGGGAACGGAACGTCGGGGCACCGCACGGGGTGTCAGCGGGCTTTTACAAGGCAATCCTGGTTGCGTGCCTTGAGACCATTGCAGTAGCTGTCCGCAGAATCGCGGCTGTCAAAACCAGCAATCCGCAAGCGGTAGTAAATGCCCTTGGCACCAAGATCGGCGCGCTCAATATCCTTGGCCTTGCCGTCCATATAGGTCCCAAAACGTTCCTGCAGGCGTGACCAGAAGCGATCGGCCTCCTCGCGCGAGCGAAAGGCAGCAACCTGCACAACATGAGTCCCAGATGAGGCTGCCGGTGCCGACGCGGTATTTTGCGTCTGCTGAGCTGGCTCAGAAACCGTTGACCGCGGGGTTGCACCGCTTGCTGCAGATCCGTTACCCCGACTGCTACGGCATCGATATGTCGGAGCTGGGTAAGTTCA
>CAYSMJ010000111.1:0-1203 GCA_964432075.1 uncultured Caulobacterales bacterium
CTGCTCAGCGCCCAAGGCGCCACGCTGACACTGGTCAATCGCAAGGGCGGAGGGGTTCGGGCGACCATTTCCTTCCCGAACGCAATCGGAATTTCCTGAGGACTTTGGCTGCTGATCAATCGGGCAGGGAACTTAAAAAGTCCGCGATGTGGAATCGAACAAGCCCCACCGCGTTCGCACAGCTCGGCCGGATAGGCGGGGGTAAATCTCTGCTTTGTCATACAGCTCATCCTTTGATTGTTTTACTCTCCGGCAAACAAGGGGCGGTTCAATACCGACTAATAAAATCTCATCAGCCAAAGTCCGTCGGCCCTACCGACGAATTCTGCAACAGTAGCTGCGGATGCCCTTGGGGAAGAGCGACAACCATGCCATCTTTTTTTCATGATTGGTCGGCCATGCTTCGTTCTTTGATGGTGTCTGCCAGTAATATCGCGGCGCCGATGATCGCCAGCACCGCAAGCCCGGCGACCGCGATCGTCTTGCTACCGACGGTGTGGTCCAGGTGCACATAGAGGACCGGCGCGATCAACACGCCGAAATAGGCAAACGATGTCCCCGTTGCAACGGCTTGCGTTGCCATGCCGGCTGGTGCGACCAGGCTGATCTCGGCGAGCAAGATGCCGTTCCAGCCCATCGCGGTAATGCCCAACACAACGCTACCGATGGCGAGTTGCAAGGGCGCTTGACCCGGCCACAACACCGCCAGCCAGGCGAGCCCCGATATTACCCCGATCAACCCGAGATGCAGGCTGACCCGGCCAAACCGAGCCGTTGTGAACCCGAAAACGATCCGGGCAACCGCACCCGAAAGTGTTGCGATCGCCAGATAGCCGGCCGATTGGGCTACCGACAGGCCATGGAGCCAGACAAGACTGGGCACGAGATAGGTCGTCAGGGCAGCCTGGTTCACCCCGTAGGCGCCCGAAACGAGTGCCAGACGGCGTGTGGCAGGCTCGGCCAGCGAATTGCGCAAACCCAAGGCGAAATGCTCTTGCTGCGGTGGATTGGCGACGACCGCGCCAAACGCACGCAGTCCCGGCAGGGCCACCAGGAACACCCCACAAATCGCCATCAGCACAATCACGGTCATGCCGTGCCAGCCAGAGACCGGCGCCCAGCAGGCTGACGCAGAACGCGATCATGACCTGCGCGACCGATGCGCGCGGCGCGATCTTGTAGCCGATCAGGGACATCGCGTGC
>CAYSMJ010000111.1:1213-8844 GCA_964432075.1 uncultured Caulobacterales bacterium
AGACCGCAGAGCAACGATCGGCGCGATCAGCGCAACAAGCGCCGATCCTACCGGAACGCCCGTCTGCCGGACCGAGACGACCAGCGGTTGAAGCCTTGGCGCGTAACGGGCCGAAAGGGCCAGCGAGCTTGACGGAACAATGACGCCGTACGCCATCCCCATCAGTGCGATGCCGACGCAGGTGGTGATCAGCGCATGCAGCCCGGTATCAACCCTGGAAAAGAGCACATAACCTAGGCCGGTGGCGACCAGCGCCCCCAGTTGCACAAAGCGGATGCTGAATCTTGACAGCAATTGGGCAGTTGCCACCGAACCCACAATTGCTGCCGCATAAAGCAGCGATGTGTAATATCCGATCCAACTTTCCGGCAGGTGCTGCGCCTGAACGATCACTACCGAGATTGTCAACGGCCCCGCGATTGTGAACGACGCAACAATCTGGATCAGCGATGTCGCAAACAAAATACCGAGCCCACCGGTTTTCTGGTGGATGGGGGATATTGGCGGAGATGCTGATGAAGTGTCGATAACAGGTTAGCTCTGGCTTCGCTGCACCTGTGCGCCGCCATCGAGCATGCCACTGATCATGTCACCCATATAGACATTGGGTTTAGGATAGGCAGCCCGGCTTTGCTTCAGCCCGAGTGAGAGTGCGGCTTCGGCCAGTTTGTAAGTGAGCGGCCCAGGATTGATGATGGGAACCGGCAAGCGTTCCGCCAGCCAGGCATGGCTCTGGTGCATGGTCGTTGAACCAAGGCATATGGCCTGGGCACCATCATCGACGCACTGCATCGCGGTGGCGAGCAATTTGGGAAACACGTCATCTTCCTTACCGCCCAGCAAGCTGGATACATCCGGCGGGATGTTGGGCGAACGGATCGAAACGCACTTGTCTTCAAGTCCGTATTCCCGAAGCGTCTTGGCGTAGAGCCCTTTCCACGGTTCCCACTGAGTCAGGACTGAAAAATTGTTGGCAAACATCAGCGCCGTGAGGAATGAGGCGCGCCCCGGCGAAATCACCGGAATATCCAGCACTGATCGCAGCGCGTTCATGCCGGAATCACTCATTGTATCGATGCACACCGCATCATAGCCATCTTTTTCGGCGCTCAACCCCGCTTCGAAAATCGAAATATCGGCCAGTACATAGTCGTGGTGGCTGTCATACAAGGCTGGGGCGGCCTTTACCGGCCTGTAATCGAAACTCATATCCGGGGCAAGCTGTACAGAAGCCAGCTGTGCCTTTCGGTTGGCAACCCCTTCATCATCAAGCGGGAAGGGCACAATCACAAGCACGCGTTTATCCGTCATGGCAAAGTCCTTTCGGTGCAAGCCGTCGGCAAAGATACGCAACGGGTTTTCCTTGTACACAGAGTATGCTAGCGACCATCGTAAAGGTCCAGACCAATATATGACTTTTTACCGGATTATACGCTCATGTCTTCGACGCCCATTCCCCGCTACCGGGAAATTGCCGACCGGATCCAGAGTGAAATCGCATCGGGCAAATGGCCGGTGGGTGAAAAACTCGCACCCGAACAAGAACTGGCGAGCCAATATGATGTCAGCCGGTTCACCATCCGCGAGGCGATGAGTCGGCTGGAAGAGAACGGCCTGATCAGCCGCCAGCGTCGGCGCGGCACGGTGGTAACCGCCATGCAACCGGTTGATCAGATGGTCCAGAAGCTCGGCTCCATGGACGAATTGCTGCAATATGCACCGCAGACCCGGCTCAAGGTCCTTCGCACCGCGTTGATCGAGGCGGATGTCGCACTTGCGCAGATGCTGCCCTGTTCGGTCGGCACAAGCTGGGCACGAATTGAATGCATTCGCACCGAAGCGCGGCGTAGCCCGGTATGCTGGACCGATATCTTTGTGCCCGCCGAATTTGCTGCAATTGCTGACCGCATCGGCGAGGACGTCACGCCCGTTTTCCGAATTATGGAACAATCATCCGGCTTGTTTGCCACCGACATCAACGCTGAATTGCTCGCCGGATCGCTCTCGCAGCGCAAGGCAGAGGCGCTGGAGGTGGCTTCCGGCAGCCCTGCGCTTATCATCGTACGGCGCTATCGCGACCGCAAAGGACGCCTTTTTGAGGTTTCGGTGAGCGAGCACCCCGCCGGTCGCTTTTCCTATGCGGTTGATCTGAAACGCAAAGAAGCAAGCGCAGTTTTCAATGACTGAGGAATTCCTTACAATGGCTCAGATTAAAAACAATCCTGCCGGTTCGTCCGCGCCGATTCGCAGCTTTCTGTTCGCGCCGGCCAATCATCCACGCAAAGTGGAAAAAGTGTTCCAGAGCGGCGCCGACGCGGTCATTCTTGACCTCGAAGATGCTTGCGCCGCGGCGGAAAAGGCCGCCAGCCGGGCCACCGTCGTTACGGCGCTCTCGGCCCCGCGCGTTTGCCTTGGCTATGTGCGGATGAATGCAGCCGATACCGAATGGTGCTTGCGTGATCTCGACGTGGTGATCGGCCCGGGGCTTGATGGGATCGTCGCGCCGAAGGTCGAACGGGCAGAGGAGATTGTGTTGATCGACTGGCTGATCGCCCAGTTCGAGCGCGAGCGCGGCTTGCCAATTGGCGGAATTGACCTGATGCCAATCATCGAGACGGGCGCCGGACTGCATGCGCTCGATGCCATCATCGCGGCGGGCACCCGCATCCGGCGCATTTCGTTCGGCGCGGGCGATTTTACGCGCGACATGGGGATGAAATGGAGCGCAGACGAGGCCGAACTGGCATTTGCGCGGGGGCGGCTGGTGCTGGCATCGCGCGTGGGCGGGCTGGAACCGCCGATCGATACCGTGCACATTGATCTCGCTGACGAGGAGAGCTTTGCCCAGTCGGTCATTACTGGTGTGAAATTCGGCTTTCAGGGCAAACTGCTGATCCATCCGGCGCAGGTCGCCCTGACCAACCGGTCGTTCATGCCAAGCTCCGAGGAGATCACGCGAGCGCAGAAAATCGTCGATGCTTTCCTTGCGGCCGAAAATGCAGGGTCAGCCTCGATTAAGGTCGATGGCTATTTCGTCGATTACCCGATTGTGGAGAAAGCCCAGCAGGTTCTGGCCCTGGCCGCAAAGCTTTGAAGCCTGACCTGAAATTGCTGCGCAGAGGCAATTTTGCTATCGCTCTATCTGAAAGAACAGGTACCCCTGCCAAATTTCTGCGTGTCTCTGATACCAATGGTCCCGAACTTTGACTCATTAAAGTTGAGGACATCCGCGCATAAGTGCGGGCGTGCCTGTCGCGTTTTTGGCGCGCTGGCCAACGGCACGATAGGCCAAGTCTGACAGTTTAAACGATTTTTCGGCTGGACTCTAAACGCCGTTGGTACAACCGAGCCAGTCAGCCAGAATTTCAGCGGAGTCCGCGCCGAGTTCGCGCCCAGCCCAACGAATGCCACCAGGCGTATCGCTTAGTCGTGGGCAGACATTGGGCAGGGTCAGGTCGCCAGCCCGTTCATCGACAATGCGCACCAGATTGTCGCGCGCGGCGTATTGCGGATCATCAAAGATCTCGTCGATACCGTAGACCGGGCCGCACGGGACCTGGCCTTCCTCGCAGGCAGCAAGGATCGCATCGCGGGTCATGCCGCTGGTCCAGTGGCTCACAAAAGCATCGACCTCGGCGCGCCGGGCCTCGCGCTGGGCGATGGTGCCGTAAATGCCATCGCCGGTCACATCCATTCGGTCCATGATCGCAGCTAGCCGACTAAAAATTTTGTCGTTGGTGCAGGCGATTGCCACCCATTTTCCATCGCTGGTCGGATAATGGCTGTGCGGAACGGCGTTGACGGTGCCCGCGCCCATCCGTTCGCGCACGAAACCGCTGCGCGCATAGGCTGGCGCGATTTCGTCGAGCAGCCGGAAAGTGCCTTCATACAGACCCACATCAATGATCTGTCCGCGACCGGTTCGCCCGCGTGCATGAAGCGCGGTCAGCACGCCGAGCGCGGCAAACATTCCAGTGACATAATCGGAAAGGGTCGCGGTTCCGGGCGACGCAGGCGGCGCGTCCGGCTCGCCGCACAAATAGGATATGCCGCTAAAGGCATTGGCGATCCGGCCGAAGCCGGGCCGATCGCTATAGGGGCCGGTCTGACCATAGGCGGTTACCCGCGCAATGATCAGCCGGGGATTGATCTCATGCAAGACATCGGGGCCAAGCCCCCAGCGCTCAAGCGTGCCGGGTTGAAAATTTTCGCAAAGAATATCGGCCTTGGCCGCCAGCTGACGCAGCGTTTCTGCGCCCTCCAGCGTGCGCAGATCGAGCGCGATCGAACGTTTGTTGCGCCCCTCGCTCAGCCAAACGAGCGAATCTCCAGCTTCCGTCTTCGTGCCGAACGCGCGCACCGGATCGCCACTGCCGGTGAGTTCCACTTTGACCACATCTGCCCCGAATTCAGCCAGATAGGTGGCGCAATAGGGGCCGGCAATAAAGGTGGCCAGATCAAGCACTTTGAGGCCTTCAAACGCCCCGGGATCCAAACTTTCGCCAGTCATATAATCTGCTTTCAAATGGTCCAGACCAATGATAGAAATAAAGGAGTTTAGGCGCGCCATCAAGGCCAAATGTTCTGCAGGCTGAAAGGGACCAAACCGTGCTCATGTCTTCCCAGGATTACCGCGAATCGCTACGCCGGCTAAAGCCACACGTCTATGTTGGCGGCGATCTCATTACTTCGGTGGCTGACGAGCCCCGGCTTGAGCCCGGCATCAATGCTGTTGGCATCACCTATGACTTCGCGCTTCTGCCCGGTTCCGCCAAAGTCATGGTCACCAATGGCCTGAATGGTGAACCCACAAATCGCTTTCTTGCGATCAACCGCAGCCGCGAGGACCTGCTCGACAAGCTTGAGGCCGTGCGGCTAACCTGCCAATATGCGGGCTGTACCCAGCGTTATCTCACCCACGATGCCTTCAACGGCCTGTGGGAAGCGACCTGGCGGATTACCCAACGCACCGGCGGCGAAAACCACGACCGCCTGAAAGCCTATATCGCCCATGCCCAGGCGCATGATCTCGCCATCGGCATTGCGATGACGGACGGCAAAGGCGACCGTTCCAAACGCCCCGCAGAGCAGGCCGAACCGCTCTCCTATGTCCATGTGAGAGAGCGCCGCGCCGACGGTATCGTGATTGCGGGGGTGAAGGCTATCGTCACCGGCGGTCCTTACATGCACGAATATCTGGTGCTGCCGTGCCGCCGGATGCGAGAGGAAGACCGCGATTTTGCCGTTGCCTGTGCGGTGCCGATCGATGCAGCCGGTGTTACGGTCGTCTCGCGCCCGGCGGGCCGACCCGGCAATGCGGCTGCCAAATTCAGCGCCAAGTTTGCACAGTCCGTCGCGGTGGTCCATTTTGACGACGTGTTCGTGCCATGGGACAAGGTGTTCATCGATGGCGAGGTGGACGAAGCCCACTTGTTGACCACAAACTATGCCTCGCATCACCGGCACAGCTGCATCGGGGCGCGCGCGGGCTTTGGCGATTTGCTGATCGGCGCGGGCGCGATGATGATGGAAGCCAACGGGCTTGAGCTTGACCGGGTTTCGCATCTCAGGGACAAGATGGTCGAATTGATCAAGATCACAGAAGGGTTTTATGCCTGCGGGGTCGCCGCCTCAACCTTTGCCGAGGAGGACGCGGCGGGCAATTTCCGCCCTGAGCAGGTCTATTCCAACATCGGTAAATTGCTGCTGGCCAATCAGATTTACGACATGCACCGGATTGCCCACGAGGTCTCGGGTGGGCTGATCGTCGGCCTGCCCTCGCCCGAGGAAGACCATAATCCCGCAACTGCGCCGATGATTGAGACATTGCTGCGCGGTCGGCCCGATTTGCCCTATGCCCACCGGGCCAATGTGGCGCGCTTCATTGAGGATCTGACGGCTTCTGAAACGGGCGGCTGGTATTCGGTTATCAGCCTCCATGGCGGTGGCTCGCCCGAGGCAATGAAACTGGAAATCCTGCGCAACTATCCTATTCAAGACCGCAAGGAGCTGGTACAGGCCCTGCTTGATCGCGGTGCGCTTGATCTTGGCAAAGGACCTTCGCGGGACAAGCAACCGGGTCGCTGTTGTGCCAAGGGGTGCGCCGAATAATTTCTGGCCCATCACGGCCTTTCTGCGGATGTTCTCATCACGCTTTGGCTTTTTATTGTTGCGTTATGTGTGGGCAAGGCCCGCCCCCTCTCACTTCGTTGTCACGCTTCAACGCGGCCGCTGGGCCGCCATCGGCACCGCATCGAGGCCCCCAAAAAGCTCTTTGCCGATGGCGAATGTGGGAACGTCAAAGACACCCGCCGCGATTGCCGCTTATGTATTGCTGCGAAGCCGATCCTTGATGCCAGGGTCACTGGCCGCATCCACCGGCACGTCCAGCGCGGCAGCAAGCGCAGTTGCGGTTTCAGCTGATTCCGGATCACGGTCTTCGCCCGCGCACGAGGAAAGCGGAGCCGCCCCAGCGGGTTGAACGGATGGGGCAGAAGAGGTGCGCAAAGAGCCAATTACGCTCCTGCGCGATCCTCTGCACCATCCGTTAGGTCTGTCCGCGCTTTGCCGGAATTTAAGCCGGCCCAAGATGGCCCAACGCCTTAAGCAAACTGGCAAGCAGCACGGGCCGAAACGTCACCATGTGCTACGCACATACCGCTTCCGTATCGGGGAAGGCCAGCGCGGCAAACGGCGAGATCACATCGAAATGCCAGACGAGCGGCGGCCCGGAAGGAGGCGCATCAGCTTATTGCGGCACCATCAAAACGGGATCGCGCGATCGGGCTGTGGCAGGATCGTGGTGCGATACATAAGTCGCTCATGCCCACCGTCAAAATCGTCGCGGCGATGCATCGTACAGGCATTGTCCCACAACAGCGCATCGCTCACCTGCCAATCATGGCGATAGACGAATTCGTCGCGGCAGGTCCAGGCAAACAGTTCCTCCAGCACCGACTGGCTTTCATCCTCGGGTAAGCCGCTGATCCTGATCGTCATGCCGGGGCAGATATAAAGCGCCCGGCGGCCGGTATAGGGATGCGTGCGTACCAGCGGATGAGCGATTTCGGGGGTAAGGTTGGTTTGCTTGGCATTTGTCGTGGTGGAATACATCCGGTTGAAGGCGTCGTAGGATTGAACCGCCGTGCGCCCATCGACCACATCCTTGAGATGCCGCGGCAGGCGCGCATAGGCTGTCGTCATGTCGGCAAAATGGGTGCTGCCCCCCACAGGCGGGATCTTGACCGAATAAAGCAGTGAGCCGACCGCCGGCTTGGGTAGGTAAATCTGGTCGAAATGCCAGCCCACTTCACCATCGGCGAGCGCCCCGGTCGGTATCCCGTCCTCGCGGATATTGGTGATCTGCAGCAATTCGGGATGGGTCTTGTTGAGCCATTCTTCGCGCAGATGAACTTCCAGCGGCCCGATCAAGCGGCTGAAACCAATGATGTCTTCTTTCTCAATTTGCTGATCGCGGAACAGCAGGACTTCATAACGCAGCCACAGCGCCTTGATCTCGGCAAAAACCTCCAGGTCCATCGCCCCCGAAAGGGTCACGCCCATGACTTCGGCCCCGAAAGTTCCTGTCAGCGCCCTGACCTCAAGTGATTTTGCAACCATGCTATTCTCCT
>CAYSMJ010000112.1:0-8810 GCA_964432075.1 uncultured Caulobacterales bacterium
GGCAGGGCCAGTCCCGGCAACCAGGCGCAGATCAATCCCATTATCCGCTGCGCGTTTGCGCACCGCCGGTGAGGCAAGAACCGGTTCGCCCTCGCCGCGCGGCGCCGTCGCGGTTCCAACGCCAACATTCAAAACCGTGCCTGATTTCACTTGAGCAGGCTGCGCTGGAGGTTGCAGGGGGGCCTGCTTTGGGGCGGTGTCTTCTTTCTCGCCGGTTGCGGCGGGCTGTTCGCCTGCGGCGCTGCCATTTGTCGGTACCGGCGTCTGCGCCAACGCCGCGTCAGCAGCGGGCTGCTCATCAGCCGCCATATTGCCCTCGCCATCCACTTCGATACGAATGATTGGTGTACCAACAGCAACCACATCACCAATCGTGGCGCCACGCCAGATGATCTTTCCTTCAACCGGGGAAGGTATTTCTACCGTCGCCTTATCGGTCATGACCGAGGCCAGCACCTCATCCTCACGGACATTCTGACCTTCCTCGACCATCCATTCAACCAGTTCGGCCTCGGCAACGCCTTCGCCAACATCCGGCAATTTTATTGTAAACTGTCCCATCAAGCCGCCTCCATCACCTGCCGCAGGGCGCCGGCAACCCGGTCCGGACCCGGAAAATAAGCCCATTCCTGCGCGTGCGGATAGGGCGTATCCCAACCGGTAACCCGTTCGACGGGCGCTTCAAGATGGTAGAAGCATTCCTCCATCACCGTCGCCATTAACTCCCCCGCAAACCCCGACGTCTTTGTGGCCTCATTGACAACAACACACCGCCCGGTCTTCCTGACAGACTGCGTTATGGTTTCGATATCAAGTGGCAAGAGCGAGCGCAGGTCGATCACCTCGGCGTCAATACCCTCACTTTCGACCGCATCAAGCGCAACATAAACCATGGTGCCGTAGGACAGGACCGTGACGGCATTGCCTTCACGGCGAATTGCCGCCTTGCCAAGGGGAATCGTGAAATGTCCCTCAGGAACTTCCCCAAGCGGATGTTTTGACCAGGGTGTGACCGGTCGGTCATAATGGCCGTCAAAAGGGCCGTTATAAAGCCGTTTTGGCTCAAGGAAGATGACCGGGTCTTCATCCTCAATGGCTGAAATCAACAAGCCTTTTGCATCATACGGATTATTCGGAATCACAGTCTTGAGACCGGAAACATGGGTAAATAGCGCCTCAGGGCTCTGACTGTGAGTCTGACCACCAAAAATACCGCCCCCGGTCGGCATACGAATAACCATCGGGCAGGTAAATTCGCTATTGGACCGGTAGCGGATACGCGCAGCTTCCTGGGTGATCTGATCATAGGCAGGATACATATAGTCTGCAAACTGAATTTCAACACAGGGTCGAAGGCCGTTTGCTGCCATTCCAACCGCAGCGCCAACAATGCCACTTTCAGAGATCGGTGCATCAAAACACCGGGAAGGCCCGTATTTTTTCTGCAAACCAGCGGTACACCGGAAGACACCGCCAAAATAACCGACATCCTCGCCAAACACGACAACGCTCCGGTCACGCTCCATGGCATTGTCCATGGCGCTGCGCAGCGCCTCGATCATTGTCATTCGTGCCATGTCTTAAAACCCTGCCTGATGACGCTGTCGCCGGAGATGGTCCGGCATTTCAGCAAATACTTCCTCAAACATTTCTGCCGGAGATACCCCGTTTTCATCATGCAGCGTCCCGTTTTTCTCGGCATTTTTCTGGGCAAGGACAATCTCACTCTCAATCTCGCCCTGTGCCTGTTTGTGCCGCTCTTCCGACCAGACAGCTTTTTTGATCAGATGAAGTTTCAGCCGCTCAAGGGGATCGCCAAGGGGCCAGGCCGTGGATTCCTCCTTGGGCCGATAGGCTGACGGGTCATCAGAAGTCGAATGCGCCCCCGCGCGGTAGGTAACATACTCGATCAGGGTGGGTCCGAGATTGCGGCGCGCTCGCTCTGCGGCCCATTTTGCTACCGCATAAACCGCAAGATAGTCATTGCCGTCGACCCGGAGCGCGGGGATGCCAAACCCAAGACCGCGCGCGGCAAGCGTTCCGCTTTCGCCCACGGCGATCCCCTGATAGGTTGAAATCGCCCACTGATTGTTGACGACGTTCAGCACGACCGGTGCCCTGTAGGTCGAGGCAAAGACGAGCGCGGAGTGGAAATCGGATTCGGCGGTCGATCCGTCCCCGATCCATCCTGCGGCAATCGCCGTGTCGCCCTTGATGGCCGAGGCCATGGCCCAGCCAACCGCCTGGATAAACTGGGTTGCAAGATTGCCGGAGACTGTAAAAAACCCAAAGTCCCGAACCGAATACAGCACCGGCAGCTGACGGCCTTTGAGCGGATCTTTTCGATTAGAATAGATCTGGTTCATCATCGTCTCAATCGGATAATTCTGCGAGATCAAAAGCCCCTGCTGGCGATAGGTCGGGAAATTCATATCCCCTTTGCGAAGCGCTTTCTGAAAGGCACAGGCGACCGCTTCCTCGCCGAGCGCCTGCATGTAGAAGGATGTTTTTCCCTGCCGCTGGGCCATCAGCATACGGGCATCAAAGGCGCGCACCCGCATCATATCGCGCAGGCCCTCCAGCAGAGTTTCATCGCGGGGAATATGCTCGGACCATTCTCCCACGGCTTCGCCATTTTTGTTCAAGACACGGATGATAGAATAGGCAAGATCGCGGATCTCTTCAGGGGCTGCTGCCACGGAAGGCCGCCGGACTTCGCCGGCACGGGGCACGATCATATCGCTGAAATCCGGCGTATCGCCCGGTCGACATTTCGGCTCCGGCACACGCAAGGACAAGGGAGCAGTATCGGTCATTTTTCCTCCAGATATATCTTGGTCCGTCGACTTCGGGCCCGAACCGCCGGGATTGTCCGGCGGGATTTTTGCCAGAGCAGCTTTCATTCTTGTTGTTGCAACCTGCCGTGCGCTGGTGCGGGCAGTCTGCGGGTCATGTGTCGGCCAGGAATAGGAAAGCTGGCCTGGCCAATTCGCAGTCGACGCTCCTGTGTGCCTCTTCGAAAACCGGTCCAAACGCAGTGTCATAGGTCCTCAACAGATGACGCTATTTCTGCTCTTTGCGAAACCGGGCGGGTGACGTCAAGGGCCGGGCGATTTCTGTCAATCTTTGCCCTGTGAAAGCCTAAAACCGTTTGATTTCAGCACCTTTATGACAGGATTGCGTTGGCATTGCGCTGCGATGCGGGATCATTTGCCACCAGCCCATGGCCGTCCGGCCCGGGCCTCATCGACTCCGCGCCAGCGGATCTGGTCGGTCTTGCCGAGCTTCACGGCAATCGCCCCAGCGTTCCAGAGATCACGCCGGTCGATCAAGGTTGCGGCACATCCGGGTCGTGCCGACCGGTCAGCCGGATAGGTCGCAATCACCAGGGTGGCCCGGGCGCAATCCTCAACGAGGCTGCTCTGGCGTTTTGAAACGGCGATCACATGGCCTTTCGGATGATCGATCACGCAACCAAGCGCGTCACAAGGATAGCGCTGGCTGAAAGGAATTGCAGATCGACGCTGCATATCAATTCCGACTGTCTCCCCCCATATATCGATTGAAAACCGGTCGCGCCGACCATTCAGAACCGCGAGTTGGTTTTGTGCGCCAGGCAGGTTGACGTGAAGCCCGATGTTCTCGCCGCTCCGGGCAATAAAAAGATCCGGCGGCCGGTGCGCGGCCGCAATTGTGATTGCCAGTGGACCCGCCAGCAACCCCAGCCATCGCAAGGGCGTGCGTAGGGTCAGAACGATCAGGCCGCCAATCGTCAGAACAACCAGCCACGACACGGGCTGTTGCGGCAGCATCACAACGGCCCCCGGCCAGTCGGAAACTGTCTCACCGATCGCAATAATCACGCCGACCCCCGCTGCAGCGATCTGCCACCAGGGGCCGTCCAGACCCAGTGGCATGAACAGCATGGCAAGGACCACCGCCGGCATCACCCAAAGCCCCATGATCGGCATGGCGGTAATATTTGCCGGCAGGCTCCAGACTGCTGAGCGGTGAAAATGGAACAGCGCAAACGGCGCGGTGGCCGTTGCGGCAATCGTATCCGTCACGGCTATGCCGGCAATATATTTGCCAGCACCGGCCATTGCCCCGGGGGATACACTGCGCGCCTCTGCGCCGGGTTCTTTGAAACGTGACCAGCTTTCATAAGCGGCAATCAGCGCGGTGACCGCGCCAAACGACATTTGAAAGCCCGCATGCAGCAAGGCTTCCGGGCTGAGCAATAAAATCAGGGTCGCCGCAATCGCCACATTACGCAGCGAGAGCGCACGACGATCTGCAAGAATGGCCACAAGCATGATAGCCGTCATGATAAAGGCGCGGCGCGATGACCATCCGCTACCGGATAAAAGCAGATAGAAGAACCCACCGCAAAGTGCGGCGCCAGCCGCAATTTTCTTGACCGGAATACGCAGCGCCAATTGCGGCAACTGGGCAAGGAAAAAGCGCACACCAAAAAAGAGAAGACCCGTGGCAAGACCCATATGCAAGCCGGAAATTGCCAGCAGGTGAGCAAGACCGGAGTCGCGCAGGGCCTGTTCCGTCGCAACCGGGATCAGTTCTCGCTTCCCCGTCACGATGGCCGCGAGAACGGCGCCGTTCGGCGCCTCGGTTTTTGCTGTAATCCGCATAAAGATCTGATTGCGCAGGACTGAAATCCGACGCGCAAGCTCAGCGCCCGTGCCTGCGCCCGTGCCTGCGTCGGTGCGGGCCGAATAGGGTTCAATCACAAAAGGCGGTGTGACCGCAAAACCGACCGCGCCAATTCCCTGGAAATAAAGATTGCGGCCAAAATCATAGCCACCCGGCACGACCGGCGGGGGCGGTGGCGACAGACCGGCGCGAAGCGCAATCCGGTCGCCGATACCGCCCGGCTGCGCCGCGCCACGCCAGTTTATTCGTATTCGGTGCGGGTAATCCTCCGGAGCAATACCGGAAATCGTATCCGGCGCAATCACCAGCCGCCAGCCGGGCTGTCGTGCCTCGCTATCGATCAGGATACCGCTGAGATCGATGATTCCGGTCTCGCGCTCGATAATTGGTGTTTGAACAAGCTGAGTGCGCAGTGACGATACCGCAAAGCCAAGCGCCATACAGATCAGGGCATTGCCCAAAAGAACAACTGCCCGCCGCTGGCGCCATACGCCGATGCGAAACAGACAGGCAGACAATAGCGACCAGAAGACAAGATCATCCCCTGGTTCCTGATCAAGCGAAAAGTAACGGGCAATACCGATTGCCAGAAAAACCGGTATGAACAGCCCGAGCCTCGCCTCTTCTGCTGACGCCCAGCCTTTTGTCGTGTCGGGCCAGTCAATGGCATGCCGCTGGTGCCAGAACGCCGGCATATTGCGTTTCAGGGCACGAAGCCGCGCCCGCCAGCCTGAGCCGATTGGCCCGGTCCCGTCGGCGTTTGCTGTCGCGCTTTCCTCAAAAAATGGCGTTGCCACGGATAACGGCTCCAAACACGCTTTGAACTGCAATGCTGGACGCGACACGCATGCTCGCCTATCGAAGCGCTTTGCCTGCGGGCTGGCAAGCCCCGGCTTTTCGTCAAGACAGTCTGCGCAGGAGCGTGTGCCCATGTCAGAGCCTGAGGTCGTTACCCGATTTGCCCCATCGCCAACCGGCTTTCTCCATATTGGCGGCGCACGGACAGCCCTGTTCAACTGGCTGTTTGCCCGGCGTCATGGCGGGGCATTTTACCTGCGCATCGAAGACACCGACCGCGAACGCCATTCTACCGACGCCGTTGACGCCATCATCGACGGCCTTGCCTGGCTCGGCCTATCCTGGGACGGCGAAATCGTTTCGCAATATGAGCGGGCGGATCGGCATGCGGAGATTGCCGGAACCCTGCTCGCCAGCGGTCATGCCTATCGCTGTTTCCTCACTCCGGAGGAGCTTGATGCCCGGCGCACAGCCGCACGTGAGGCTGGTGAACGATTTGAAAGCCCCTGGCGCGAGGCCGACCCGGCAGCGGCACCGGATGGCAAGCCCTTTGCCGTGCGGTTCCGGGCACCCCGTGAGGGCAAAACGATCGTCCGGGACGGCGTTCAGGGCGATGTGGAAATCCCGAACACCTCACTGGACGATCTGATCATCCTGCGTAGCGGCGCCGACGCCCGGAGCCATGGCGGGCCAACCTACAATCTCGCCGTTATTGTCGATGATCACGATATGGGTGTGAGCCATGTCATTCGCGGCGATGACCATCTGATCAATGCGGCCCGCCAGCAGCAGATTTTCGAAGCCCTCGGCTGGCCCGTTCCGACTTTTGCCCACATCCCCCTGATCCATGGCAAGGATGGCAAAAAACTGTCCAAACGCCATGGCGCGCTTGGCGTCGAAGCCTATCGTGATCAAGGCTATCTGCCAGAAGGCCTTTGCAACTATCTGCTTCGATTGGGCTGGTCCCACGGAGACCGGGAAATGTTTTCCCAGGATGACGCCATTGCCCTGTTTGATCTTGAAGGGATCAACAAGGCCCCTGCCCGGCTCGACCTTGAAAAACTCGACCATATCAATGCCCATTATATCAGGGAAATGTCGGATACGGATTTTATTGCCAGCGCTCGCCCTTTTCTGGAAGCCGAGCATGGCGTCCTTTCCGGCTGGCAGATCGCCGCCCTTGAACGCGGCGCGCCGTTTCTGAAGGAACGCAGTGACACGCTCGCAAGCCTTGGCGGCCCCGCCGCCTTTATCCTGATCGAACGGCCGATTGAACTGACCGGCAAGGCCGCCAAGCCGCTGCGTAAGGACGGCGCCGGCGCGTTGATGCGCGAAGTCAAATCCCTGTTGCAAAGCGAGGTCGACTGGTCCTCGGCTCAAGCGCTGGAGGACAAATTGCAGAGCTTTGCCGAAGCCCGCAATATCGGGTTCGGACAGATTGGCCCCGCCCTACGGGCGGTCCTGACGGGCGGCAATCCGGCACCGAATATCGGTGCCGTGCTGTTCAGTCTGGGGCAGGAAGAAGCCCTTGAACGCATCAGGGACGGGCTTGGCCACCCCGATCTTGCATAAGCAATTCAGGTCAGTGGCGGAAGTGCCGCACACCGGTAAAAACCATGGCAAGTCCGGCCTCGTCAGCCGCAGCAATCACCTCATCATCGCGCATCGATCCGCCCGGTTGAATGATCGCGGTTACACCAGCTTCAGCCGCCGCCAGCAACCCGTCAGCAAACGGAAAAAATGCATCCGAAGCTACCACGGCCCCTTGCGCCAGCGATTGGCCCAATCCGGCGGCATTGGCCGCGTCCGCAGCCTTGCGCGCAGCGATCCGGGACGAATCAAGCCGGCTCATCTGACCGGCGCCAATCCCGACTGTCGCTCCGTCGTGGGCATAAACGATCGCATTGGACTTGACGTGTTTGGCAACCCGGAAAGCAAACAGAAGATCATCCAATTCCTGCGCATCAGGGGTGCGCTGCGTTACGGTTTTGAGGTCGCTCGCCGTGACCTGCGCATGATCGCGGGTCTGAACAAGAAGCCCGCCGGCAACGGGCGTTGAGACAAGCCCATCCTTGCGCGGATCAGGCAGGTGCCCTGTCGTCAACAGACGGAGATTTTTCTTTTTTGAAAATATCCCGAGCGCCGCCCCGGTAGCTTCCGGCGCAATCACAACCTCGGTAAAGATTTCCGCAATTGCCGCTGCCGTGTCCCCGTCAAGGGGCTGGTTTAGCGCGATGATACCGCCAAAGGCAGAGACCGGATCGCACCGCAACGCCTTGCGATAGGCATCGCAAAGACTGTCGCCCGTCGCAACGCCGCAAGGATTGGCATGCTTGACGATGACCACCGTGGGTATGGCCGGATCGAATTCGGCAAGACACTCATAGGCGGCATCGGTATCATTGATGTTATTGTAGGATAATTCCTTACCCTGATGCTGGCGCGCGCGCGCTGCGCCGGGGCGCTCGTCATGGTCAAGATAAAGCGCCGCTTCCTGGTGCGGATTTTCACCATAACGCAAGATGGCCCGGCGTTTGGCGGTTTGCGTAATACGGTCCGGGAACCGGTTTTCCTGAACCCGGGAAAACCAGGCTGCAATCGATGCATCATAGGCCGCTGTCCGGGCAAAAGCCTTTGCAGCAAGTTTCTGGCGGTCTTCAAGACCGACACCGCCAGCAGTAATTTGTGCAAGGATCGTATCATAATCTTCGGGGTCGGTGACAACGCTCACCCAGTCATGGTTCTTGGCGGCGGCGCGGACCATGGCCGGACCACCAATATCGATATTTTCAATCGCTGTTTTGAAATCAGCACCACGAAGGATCGTCTCCTCAAACGGGTAAAGATTGACCACAAGCATATCGATCGGCGGAATGTCATGCTTTTTCATCGCATCAAGGTGATCATCCTTGTCCCGAACACCCAGAAGCCCACCATGGATTCGTGGATGCAGCGTTTTGATCCGCCCATCCATCATCTCAGGAAATTGCGTGATATCGGCCACATCGATGACGGTAATCCCGGCTTCCCGCAACAGCTTTGCGGTCCCACCGGTCGAAAGGATCTCACACCCTGTATGCGCCAACCGGCTGGCAAAGGAAACAAGCCCGGTTTTGTCGGATACAGAAATCAGTGCGCGGCGGATGGCCCGTTTGGACGGCATGGAAACCCTCGTGGCAAAACGGAAGGGGTAAGCGCAGATGGCAAAAATGACAACCCGGAACCGAGCAATATCGCGGCAATCGCCTGACGCATCTTCAAGTCAATCGGAGGCAATAAAGATGCGCTAGTGGTACGAATCTGACGTTTCGCACCCCTGCGCATTTTATCGATGGATCAAC
>CAYSMJ010000113.1:0-8637 GCA_964432075.1 uncultured Caulobacterales bacterium
AGTACCAGACGAACCCGCCCCAGCTATCGCAGGGCAGTTCCCTGAGCCTGAGTTTCCCGCACGGGTCACCTTGCGGGAAATCATGGGCATCCTGAGCATATTGCAGGATGCCATCCTTGCCCCAGCGCCAGCCATGATAGGGGCATGTTATTGTTTCGGCAGAAGAGGACTCTTTGGTAAGCCGCATGCCACGATGACCGCAATTATTGTAAAAGGCTTTCACCGAACCATCTTCCTGTCTGATGCAGATGACCGATTCCTTCATGAAATTGTGGACGAGATAATCGCCCGGTTCTTCCAGTTCGGCCGTACGTCCGGCGATGTGCCAGATCCGCGTCCACAACTGATCCCACTCTTTCCGGGCAAAATCCCTTGAAAAATAGCGATTACCGGTGATCGGATCGCTGCGCAGATTGGCGGGATCACGGCCATCCATTGTCAGAGGGTGTCGTTGCGATGCGTCCATATGAAGAGGCTCCGGTTGGCAAGTGTCCTCAGCGATCTTGCTATCTCCACTATAAACGTAAGCCTGCGTCCTTACACTATTCAATCAATCAGCTTTCACGATCGGAATGCCCGGTCTGGCTATAAAAAAAAGCCGGTCAGGACCGGGGCTCAAGGTAAGGGAGGCTATTCTTACACTGACTATCGACAAACTTAAACCGCAACAGGAGACCAAGAAAGAACAGCTGAGAACAAAAACAATCTGATAGTCCAGTGGATCGACCCAGATATTCGGGTCCGTACCGCAGAAATTGGCTGATCCACCAGCGATTATGGCCTGCCTGTTTTTCTGCTGCTCGCAATTTAGCCAGTTCTGATCGTGTTTGTGGTATGGTAGTGTATTATTGCGGCACCATAATCCGTGGTACCACGATTTGTCTGCACAAAGGAGTGTTTCACATGGGACGTCTGGATAACAAAATCGCGCTAATCACTGGCGCCGCATCGAAGCCGGGTCTTGGCAGTGAGACCGCCCGTGTTTTTGCCAGCGAGGGGGCTGTTACTTACGTGACCGACCTTGATGAACCCGGGGTCCGCGCTGTCGCCGATGAAATCAATGCGGCGGGCGGGCGGGCAACGCCCATGAAACATGATGTTACCTCCGAGGCTGACTGGGACGAGGTGGTGGCCGAAATTATTGACCAGCACGGTCGGCTCGACGTCCTTGTCAACAATGCAGGGATTGCCATTTTGCGGATGATTGACGTACTTGAGACGGACGAGTGGCTAAAACAGAATGATGTCAACCTGAACAGTGTTTTCTATGGCACTCAGCGTGCCGTCCGCGAAATGCGCCGTGTCGGTGAAGGCGGCTCAATCATCAACCTGTCGTCGATTGCCGGTTCTGTTGGCGTTCCGGGATGCGGCGCTTATTCAGCGTCAAAAGGGGGTGTACGCCTGTTCAGCAAGACGATTGCCCTCGAAACCGCAAAAGACAGAATCCGGGTGAACAGTGTGCATCCAGGTATGATCATGACCAATATGCAGAAGGTGGCGCTTGAAGATAATCCGGAGCAATATGAAATCATCTGCGGCTCCATTCCCATGGGCGAAATGGGTGATCCTGTCGATATTGCCAATACCAATCTTTTTCTCGCGTCGGATGAATCACGATATATCACGGGTGCTGAAATTATCGTTGATGGCGGTCTGACGAGTCAATAGATGCGCTCGTCCGGTCTTGGGGAAGCGCCAGCCCCTCGGGCGTCAACAACTGCGCAGCGCCAGGATGATCAACCATGATTGTCGCACTCAAATCCATGTCGGAAAACAGCGCGTCAAAACAATTGCGACCAAACGGAGGCCGCGCCCCGAACCGAGACCTGAGCGCGTTTACAGAAAGGACACGCAGTCCGTGCATCTGATCCTGGCGGAATTGGGAATTATTCGGATCAGGACTGTCGGAGATCGACGATAACCTTGCCGATATTGGCACCGGTAAAAAGCCTGCGATAGGCTTCGAGAGAATTTTCAAGCCCGTTTGTTTCGTCGAACCACATGCGTAAACGACCATCCTTCAGCCAGTCACGCAGGACCGAAACAAATTCCTCGCTGCGATGAGAAAAATCCGGCGAGAAAAATCCGATAACGGATAGCCGTCGCATCAATATCTGATCAAAATGGGCCGGACCCGGCGTCGGGCCATCCTTTTCATAAGTCGACAGGAGACCGCAAATCGCTATGCGGCCGTAATGGGCCATATTGGGAAGGACGGCATCAAGCAGGGGACCGCCAACATTATCGAAATAAACGTCAACCCCGCCATCAAGGTCGGCAAGGCGCGCGCCGACATCCTCGGTCTTGTAATTGATCGCCGCATTGGCACCGACATCATCGACCAGAAATGAGGTCTTGGTATCGCTGCCAGCAAGCCCGATAACGTTACAGCCGAGACATTTCGCGATCTGCACGGCGAGCAGGCCCGTTGCCCCGGCAGCCGCAGAAATGAGCACAGTTTCCCCGGCCTTTGCCTGAGCGACTTCGCGAACGCCTGCCAATGCGGTCCACGCATTCATACCAAGCGCACCCAGATGCTCACGCTCGTCGACATCGTCGTCGATTTGTTTGAGGTCGGAGAGTTCCGGCCGTACGAGGCAATAGTCTGCCCACTGCCCAAAGCACCGAACCAGATCGCCTTCCGAAAAACCGCGGGCGCGGGAAGCAACAATCCGGCCGACCGAGAGCCCGACCATCTTTGTACCCAGCGGCAGTGGCGGCTGGTAGCCGTCGTTACGCCGCGTCATCCACATGCGCGTTCCGGCATCCATGGACAGCCAGTTTGCCCTGATCAGGACTTCACCGTCTGCCGGTTCGGGGATCGGCTCCTCTTCAAGGGATAGGGCGTCTTCAAAAGCGGTACCGACCGGGGTCTTGTTCAATCGCCAAAATCTGTTTGCACTGTCCATGGGGGTCAGCCCTGTCTGTGGATATTACGAAAAATTCGTTTGCTGAAATACCAGCGTCCGTCGACTTTGACGAGTTCGTCGTCATAACGGCCCCGGTCGCGTTTGGTGATCCCATCCTGATCGTAAACTTCTGACGTCCACGAGCGCACAATGGCACGATCACCCTCAATTTCGATCGAGCCGGGCCATGCCTCGAACATGATGCCCGGATAGGCTTTCATGGCTTCTTTCCACATGGCGACAATCGCGTCGCGGCCCCGGGTTTCACCGAGTTCCGGATAGTCCGGCAGGCTCCAGATGGCATCTTCCGCCCAAGTGCCGCCCCAGGCTTGCGCATCGACTGTGGTAACGGCGTCGGCATAGAGTTCGAGCAGTTCGCGGATCGCGATGCGATCTTCAAGGGGTCCGGTATAGGCCATGGTTTCCTCCGTGCTTTTTGCGCAGCGTACCGCGCTCTGGCGCCGGAAAAACCTAGAGGAAAGACGAGCCGCTATTCAAAATGAACCGGAACCTCGTTCGCTGAGGGCGGCTCATCCGGGACGACCACTTTGATCTGGCCACTCTCAACGCGGAGCGGGAATGTCCGCACATCCGGATAGGCCCCGCCGGCACATTTTCCCGATTTCATATCGAACCTTGCGCCGTGTAGCGGGCACATGACATGCCCACGCCGAACACGACCTGTCGACAGGATTGAAGCTGCGTGCGGGCAACGGTCGTTTATGGCAAAAAATTCGCCGTCAAGACGGATCACAAAGACACGCCAGCCCGAAATCGTCGCCACAAAGCGGTCGTCGTCGGGAAAGTCAGCTTCGCTGATCACAAACTGGTAATCGGTCATCGCACGTTAACGGCTACGGCCCTTGCAGGCCCTGATCTTTTGGACGCCAACAAGAGCATTTTCAGGTGATTGTTCCAAGAGGGCAGATACCCGCACATCCGATAACCCCATCAGTGACAAGGGCACGCAAAGCTGAAAGTCACCCGGGAGGGGTCAAAGCGCGGGCAGGTCCCGAACGCCTGCGACATCGTAGATTTTCACCGTCGTTTCCCGGATCTGCGCGGCATATTTTTCCATGAATTCAATGATCCAGGGTTGGCCGAAATGCGCCATCAGCGCATCATCATCGTCCCACAGCTCGACAACATTGATGAGTCCGGTGCTTCGGTCTTCGGTCAGGAGCGAGTAGTGGTGGCATCCCTTTTCGGTTAGCACCTTAGGGCGCATGGCCTTCACATCCCTTTCAAAATCATCCATGATTTCGGGTGGCATATTCATCTGTCCGGCAACAAAAATCATACTGTCCTCCTAAAGATCATTTTGTACAAGCGCTTTACCCGTAGTTTTACCCGTCAGCATATCCCGAAAGGCTCCCGGAATGGCTTCCAGCCCCATGTGAAGGGTATGGACCGGTTTGAGCTTGCCCGCAGCCATCCATTCGGCCAGCTCGGCATGGGCACGGGGCAGGTGTTCCGCGTGATCATAGGTCAGGAAGCCGCGCAGGAACAGCCGGTGGACAACAATCTGCCACAGCGATTTAACCCCATAGGGCGTATCAGCGCTGTTATAGTCGGCGATCATTCCGCATATGACGACGCGCCCGTTGAGTGCCATGGCAGGCAGCGTCGCTTCGAGGATCGGGCCGCCAACATTGTCAAAATACACATCAATGCCATCGGGAGCGGCGCCTCGGATTGCGGCGGTGAGATCCCTTGCGGTTTTGTAGTTGATGGTGTTGTCATAGCCAAAATTCGTCAGCCGGGATGCTTTTGCATCGGTGCTGGTCAGGCCAATCGTCCGACAGCCGAGAATTTTTCCAATCTGACCCACCACATTGCCGACCGCGCCCGCGGCGGCCGAGACAAGCAGGCTCTCACCGGCATTCACCTCGGCGATCACGCGAAGGCCGACCCAGGCGGTAAGCCCTGTCGCCCCCAAAAGCCCCATATAATCGGCAAGATCAACCGCCGGATCAGGGTCCACCCGCTCAAGGCCAATCGCCTCGCCAATGACCGAATAGTCCTCCCACGCAGCCATGGTCCGCACGATTGTTCCCTCGGGATAATCGGGATTTCGCGACTGCACGACCCGGCCGAGGGTCATGCCACGGACCGCCTCCCCAATGGCAACGGGCGCAAGATAGCTCTTGCGATCATCCAGAAACCCACGGATCGCCGGGTCCATGGAGAAAATCAGGTTCTGAATAAGGATTTTACCGTCCGAAATTGAGGGCAGGGGGCTGTCGATCAAAGCGAAACAGCCATCGGTCGGCATGCCGGTTGGCCTTTGGGCAAGCGTGATCTGGCGGTTTCCTGACATTTGATTTTCCTGATGCCAGATGAGGACGTATTAAAGGACTTGATAACTCATTTTCTATCGTCTCGAAAAGATAACCATCTGCTGATCACGGGGATGTCCCCAAGGCCCACAATAATCTACGGCCCAACCCGTTCTCTGGGCAATCCATTCAATATCGCTCGGCTGGTAGTGAAATGGATCCATATCAGGAAAAGTCGTAATCCCACCTGTTTCATGCTTTCTGGGTGCATACCAGTTGTCATCATCTTCAACCAAAAAAAACGTTGCGTAAAGTTTTGCATCCGGTGCCATATGAGGGTGCAGCTTCCCCAGACACAGCTTTAATTGATTCAACGGTAAATGCGTAAAAACAGACTGCGCAAGGGCAACGTCAAATTGTGTATCAAATACGTTAACATCAAAATCGAAGTTAACTGCCAGGTTTTGCCGCGGAAGCTTTGCATCCAGCCCCAGGGGCCGAAGTTCTTTTTCATACCCGGCGTCAAGAAGGTCTTGAGAAACATCCAGTCCAAAATAATTGGCTTCGTTTAGATATTGGATGAAGTGAACACCTCCCCTGAAGCATCCACATCCAATGTCCAGTACCCTGGCTGAAGGGGACAGATTTCGTGCTTTGATAAAATCGAACTGAAGCCGACCGATCTCATCCCACATACCCCCGATCGTATTCCTATGATCGCCAGCCTCAATGCGCGCTTTAATCTGATCAAGATCGTAATATTTGTTGATGAGCAGAGTCATGATTGCCTAACCTGTATATTCGCATATTATACGCATCCGCTTGAGGCTCCAAACTGTTTACCGCGCATCCTGATGTGAATTCCGCTCAATTGTTGGCATGGGCATTATCACCGACATGTGATCCAGCCTGAAACCGGCACAAAGTTCTGGCCGCATAAGTGCCCATTTGAGCATTAAGAGCGAATTCTGGTGCCTGTCCGCCGCTAAATTAAGCGCCACCATTTCCAGGATCGTAGTGTGGGTTCGGGGTGCAGCGTGAGCTATGCAATTGCATAGGTGCCGAAGGCGCGCGTTCGCGCGAGCCTTGGAATGGAAATCCACACAAGAGAGGAGACGATAGTATGAGCATCAGTGACGCAGCCAAGATCGAAATTGTCGAAGCGCTTTATGCGGCCTCGGGCCAGGGGGACTTTGACACGGCTGAAAGTTATCTGACCGATGACTTTTTCATTATCGAAGAAGACGCGCTTCCCTTTGCCGGTCGATATGAAGGAAAAACCGCCCTCCGCGATCTTTACGCAAAAGTCATGACCATGATGGACGTGAAGGAGCTTGATGTCGTCCAGCACACGGCCGGCGGAGATCATGTGGTAACGATCCTGTCCTTTGTGTTTGCGGGTGACGGGCTGGAACCGGCTCATCTTTGCGAGGTTTTCCGCTTCCGCGGTGATAAAATCTGCGAGATAAAACCCTATTATTTCTCGTCGGCACCGGTAATTGCCGCCGTCAACAAAAAAGCGGGCTAAGGGGTGCGACATGCCTGATGGCAAGAATGATCGATAAGTCTGACCCCGACGCGTGATAAAACAGTCGCCGGGTCGCCGCAGCGCCATCACTATGGCGACCCTTCGGCCATCTTTCGTCTCGGGAATGCGGCGTCAATGCCAGCCTGATCTTCACGATGCAAACAGTTTCTCGGGATCCTCAAGATAGGCTTTCAGGCTGGTCATGAATGCCGCGCCAACAGCGCCATCTATGGCTCTGTGATCGCATGACAACGACAAGGCGATCTCACTGACAAACGCCGCGTCACTATCGCCTTGCTCCGCGATGACACGGCGGATCCCGCCAACAGCGAGAATCGCGCCCTGGGGCGGATTTATAATGGCATCAAACTGATCAATGCCGAACATGCCGAGATTAGACACGGTGAAAGTGCCCCCCTCAAGGTCATCATAACCAAGGCGCCCCGCTTGCGCTTTTTCGACAAGCGCATTGGTTGCCAAAGCGATCTCATCGATCCGCATCAGGTCGGCGCTGCGCAGGATCGGCGTGACGAGCCCTGAAGCCGTCGCCACCGCAACGCTGATATCAGCATGCGGAAAACGGTGAATCTCCTCGCCATGGACCTGAATGTTGACATCCGGATGATCCACAAGGGCGCGGGCAACGGCCTTGACGAGATAGTCATTGATTGAAGCACGCGCCGGCAGGACCAGATTGGCCGCTTTGCGCACCTCGAGCAGCCTGTCAACGCAGACACTGGAACGAAGATAGAAATGCGGGATCGTCGTTTTTGCGACGGTCAGCCGACGGGCTACCACCTTGCGGATCTTGTCCATGGGCTGAATGGCCGGACGGTTTTCAGCCGGCGTGAAGGGCTGGCCGATTGCAGCGGGCTGCGTTTCGTCCGGGACCAGTGCAAGCACGTCAGCCTTGCTGATCCGGCCCTTGGGGCCTGTTCCTTTCACCGTACCAAGATTAATCTTATAAAGGGCGGCGAGCCGTCGCGCCAGCGGCGAAGCAAAATAATTGTCATCGTCAGGCGGCAGATCGGCCGGGCCGTTGAGATTTGGCGCAACATCCGGTCGGGAGGCCTGGTGGACATCCTGATAGCTGATGCGCCCGTTGCGGCCGCTCCCGGCTATGGCGCTCAGATCAACATTGTTCTCCTGCGCATATTTCAGGGCCTCGGGGCTGATCGGGCGGTCTGTTTCAACCGGGTTGACTGCCGGAGCCTGCGGTTTCGCCGATTGGGTTTCGGCGTCATCGGACTGGGCAGCGACGGCCGTATCGGCAGCCTTGAAACTCGATACAAAATCGTCGATTTCCGTATCGGGAACATCTGCGGGAGCAAAAACACCGATCAGGGCACCGACGGGCAAGGTGTCCCCGGCGGCTGCGATCGTCCGGCGCAAGGTGCCGTCAAATTCCGCATCAACCTCATTGGTGATCTTGTCGGTCTCAATGAGGCACAGGGTCCTGCCTCTTGAAAAGGTCTCGCCTTCTGCAAGGCTCCATTCGGCGAGTGTGCCTTCGGTCATTTCAATGCCCCATTTGGGCATGGTGAATGCGCGGATTGACGTCATCACTTTATCTCCCTATCGCCACGACAAGGTCTTGCGGGCAGCAGCCTCAATTTTGTCCGGAGACGGCAGATAGGCCTTTTCCAGCTCCCGGGCAAAGGGAATTGGCGTATGCGGCGCCGTAACAAGTTCGGGCGGGGCTTTGAGGCTGGCAAAGGCTTTCTGCGAAACAAGCGCCGCAATGTCGGTCGCCAGGCTGCACCGGGGCGGGCTCTCATCGACAACCACAAGACGACCGGTTCGCTCGACCGAATCGAGTATCGTTTCCTCGTCAATTGGGCTTGTTGTTCTCAGATCGATCAAATCACAGCCAATACCGTCTGCGGCGAGTTTCTTGTTGGCCTTCTTCGCGAAATTCACC
>CAYSMJ010000114.1:0-8630 GCA_964432075.1 uncultured Caulobacterales bacterium
ACAGCCAAGGCCATCGATATTCTGTCAAGGGATGAAGACGGATTTTTCCTGATGGTGGAGGCCGGCCGGGTCGACCACGCCCATCATGGCGGCAATGCGGCCCGGGCGCTGGCCGATACGGTCGCGCTCAGTGATGCGGTCCGCACCGCCGTCCGGAAAACCAGCGCCGCCGATACGCTGATCATCGTCACCGCTGACCATGGTCATACGATCAGTTTTCAGGGCTATCCGAAAAAGGGCAACGACATTCTCGGCCTCGTCAGCGCTCCTGACGATCGGTTTAATGACGATGATGGCTATGCACGTGCCGCTGACGGCAAACGCTACACAACGCTCGGCTATGGAAATGGACCCGGCGCCTATACCGGGCTGCCCGGCTATGAACGCGACCAAAACCACGACCATAAACGCGGCATACGCCCTGACCCGAGCCCGGAAGATGTCGCGGACATCAATTACAAACAACAGGCCGCCGTGCCCCTCGGCTCGGAAACCCATGGCGGCCAGGATGTCACCATCTACGCCAGCGGCCCCGCTGCACACCTCTTCGGTGGCACGGTCGAACAGACCTACATCTATTACGTCATACGCGAAGCTCTCGGCCTCTGACGTTGCACAGATTATCCGTGCATCAAAAAACCCTTTCTGACCAAAGCCATCGCCAAGCATGGCGCAATACACCCGCCTTGCTTTTCTGGTTGAAATTGTCATTACACAGATCACGCTCTGGCAGGTCCGTCAGAGACATCAGAAATCCTTATGATCAAGCTCCGTGTTTTTGGCAAACACGAAGGGTTCGACAAAATCCTATGCCATGCGGCGGCATCGACCGAGCCCATCACGTCACCGTCGACAACCCGTTCGGGACCAGAGTGTCACCCATGTCTTAGACTGCGTACCCTTTTTGTTGAATCAAAAACGCAGTCTAGAGTCTTGAGTTGTCGCGCGTTCGAACCGAAGTCGATGGATGGGAACCATCGACGATCACACCTTTTGTGAACGCGCTCTCGGTACAATCTGTTACCCATGTCTCCGGGTCGGACATCCGGGTCGGACATCCGGGTCGGACAAAGCAAAAAATGGCGGATGGGGTGGGATTCGAACCCACGGAACGCTTGCACGCTCGCCGGTTTTCAAGACCGGTGCCTTCAACCACTCGGCCACCCATCCGGTTCTGCGATAGGACCGCCCGGTGCAGCGCTCACTCATCAGTGATGGTGGTTTCAGCCACCCTCGTTCCGCAGACTCAGGAGACTGGGTGTAACGGCTGTTGACCCGGATGCAAGATAAGAATGTGCGATCTGTCGAAGTGATTGCCGGGTTGCGCCGAGTCGCTTAGAGTTTTGTTAGCCATCAAGGAAAAACCATGCGCACCAGTCTCCCCATACGATCCTTGTTGAATAAACCCGCCCTTGCGTGCCTTTTTAGCCTTTTTGTTCTTGTCCTTGCCGGGTGCGCATCAACGACGACAGCGCCCGCGTCAGCCCCCAAGGCCAATCCACATTACAAAATAGGCAGTCCGTACAGGATTGGCGGTCGTCTTTACGTCCCCGCCGCTGATGAGCGCTATGATGAAATTGGTGTTGCCTCATGGTACGGCCCGAAATTTCATGGTGGTTTGACCGCAAATGGCGAAGTGTTCGATATGCGGGCGTTAACTGCAGCCCACCGCACCTTGCCGATGCCCTCAATTGCGCGGGTGACCAATCTGGCCAATGGAAAAAGCATCAATGTGCGGATCAATGACCGGGGCCCGTTTTCGAAAGAACGCATTGTCGATTTATCCCGCAAGGCCGCTGAAACACTTGGTTTTGTCGAACAGGGGACGACGCGCGTTCGGGTGCAATATCTTGGTTCTGCCGAACTCAATCGCGCCCTGTTGAAACTGGGCGACCAGCGTGCGATCGCCGGTCTTGAAGCCGAGCTTGGAAATGCTGGCCAGAATCGTTCCGTCCCACCACGACGCCTGGCGCGGTTTCAGCCAGACAACACGGATGCCGCGGCCCTGTCTGACCTGATCGCGCGGACGACCGGCGGTGGCACCGCCCTGTCCGGAGAACGTTATGACGTCCAGATCGGCTCATTCCGTGACCCTAACCGCGCCGAAGCGATCCGGCTTCAGGCCGCTGCGCAAGGTCCGGCTTTCAAGCAGTCCATCGATCTGCCAAACGGCACCCGGGTTCATCGCGTCATGCTTGGACCGTTTTCTTCGGAGCCGGAAGCTGGTCCCTATCTTCAGTGGGCCCGGTCTGCCGGTTTTCCCGGCGCATGGCTGGTGCGGACATCGCTCTCTGCCGGGGCGGGCTCATAACCCTCGTTTCGTCAAGGCCCAGCAATGGACTGCCCTCGAGCACGGTTTCAACAAGTCGGCTGAGGAACCGCGCCGTAACAGGCAGGGACGGAACGGTTTTTCCTGATTTCCCATGTGTACTGAATATATTTTTCAACCCCCTTACCCGCACCATGGTCTGATCATCCGCCAAAAGCCCGGCAAAAGACAATATAGCCCTCGCTGCTTCATCCGTATCATGATCGAATGCTTCATAGGGCGAAATCAGATATCGTTTTGACCCTGAAAGGGCGCGGTACAGACTTTCATTGACAAATCGCCAGCGCCAAAGCTCGGATTCAAACAGCTTTTCTGCAGAAAACGACATATTGCGTCTTGGTTCCTGACCAAAAATCGGCATGATAGCGGTCAGATAGGGAAGATTATCAGCATAAACCATCTCTGGATCACGGGTGCTGACATAGCGTGTGTACCAGGATTTCAGAAACGCCTCAGGCTGACGAATATTGTGGATAATCCTCGCGCCGCGGTCATGGTTGTGGGCTGCGATCGCCCATGCGGGCATCAGCAGTATTTTCATGACCTGAAATGCGTCTTTGTGAAGCCTTTCATGGTCTGCAAAACCTGGCGGCAGACTGTAATCCGGAGTTGCGATATCAGGCCGGACCAGACCCACAAGCTGCCGGACCCGCCGACGTTTCAGGATCGCGCCTATAAGATCATGTTGCGCCCGGTTCTGCGCCCATATTTTTGGTGCACGATTAAACCGGTCGCGCTCACTGAGCCGGGTCATCGCCTGCGCGCGCGCCGCTTCCCACAGCGCAGGAAAGTCTTCCGGCAAAGTCTCAGGAAAAAAGCCCCCAGGAAGGGCCGAAAAAAGACTGCTTCCCTCAATCTCATTGGGCTCATTGCGACAGAAGGTCTCCGGGTGGCAGTCAAGCACATCCAGCACCCGGTTTGAACCCGAGCGGCCATGGCCGGCAATCAGGATATAGGGCTGGTGAGACGGGTTGCCCGGCACACCCGTCGTGCTTGAAAATGCCCGGGCAATACGGGTCTGCAAGCTTGCGACCGGAGTAGCCGTGTCGGGCTCGTCATCACCTGATGGCGCAGATTTCTGCACGAAATGCCTCCAATTGAAACGATCGGCATTTTTGACTAACTAGAAGGCTAAGCTAAGCCATCGAGTTTAACGCTCTCCTTATGATCATCCTGCTCCGGACTTTTTTATTCACTTGTCTTATACTGGGATTTCTGCAAATCCGTGCCTTTGCGGCACAGAATGCGGAGGCTGTCCCGATTTCGACCGGTGCCGACTATGCCGTGATCATGGATTATGAGACAGGCGACGTCCTGTTCTCCAAGAATGCGGATGTCCCCGTGCCACCGGCTTCGATGAGCAAGCTGATGACAGCGGCGATTGTTTTCGACATGCTCAAGAGCGGTGATCTTGCCCTTGATGACGATTTTCATGTTTCCGAGAAAGCATGGAGCTGGAAAGGCTCCAAAATGTGGGTTCTGGTCGACACGGATATTGCACTTGAAAACCTTATTCGGGGACTGATTATCCAGTCCGGAAATGATGCAGGAATCGTCATTGCTGAGAATATATCCGGAAGCGAAGAAGCTTTTGCCGACCTGATGAACCGCAAGGCACGCGAATGGGGCCTGACGAATTCATTTTTTGTCAACGCCACCGGCTGGCCGGGACAGGGGCAACGGATGAGCATGGCCAATCTTGCCCGTCTTGCCCGAAAGATTATTCGCGACTATCCGGAATATTATCCGATCTTTAGTGAGTCAGCGTTCACCTGGTCGAATATCACCCAGCAGAACCGAAACCCGCTGCTCCAGGCTTTTGAAGGGGCAGACGGGCTCAAGACAGGCCATACCGAAGAGGCAGGCTTTGGCCTTGTCGGCTCAGCCGTTCAGAATGGCAAACGTCGAATCCTTGTTCTGAATGGGCTTGAAAGTGAGGTCGAACGCATCCGTGAAGCGAGGCGAATGATGACAATCGCCTTTGATGAGTTCAAGCTTGCGGCGCTGTTTGCCGCTAATGATCGACTTGCGGAGGCTGACGTCTTCAAAGGCAAGGAAAAAACGGTCAATCTTGTCGTCAAGGAACCGGTAAGGCTGTTGATCCACGAAGACCTGATAGACCAGTTGACCGCAACGGTACGCTATGACGGGCCGGTTGCGGCTCCGATCCTTGCCGATCAGCAGATCGGCTACCTTCAGGTTACCGCGCCGGATCGACAACCGCTTGAATTTCCACTCTATGCCGAAAGTGGCGTTGCGGAAGTCGGCTGGCTAGGCAAAATCGGCCTTGCGGCTCGAAGGCTGTTACTCAAGCCCGAAGACCAGGTTCCGCAAGAAAAGCGCCAGCAACAAAAATCCGACGCCGGATAAACGCCAGTGATGGGAGAAACGCCAGTGTCCCCGCTTCCGGAACCGCCCCGTCATGGCCGCTGGCCAGGTCTTTTCATCACCTTTGAAGGGGGTGACGGTGTTGGCAAAAGCACCCAAATCAACCGCCTGCACAGCGATCTCTCAAACCATGGCCATGATTGTGTCATGACCCGCGAACCCGGCGGCACACAAGGCGCAGAAGAGATTCGCGAGCTGCTTGTCACCGGTGAGCCCGACCGCTGGTCGCCTTTGACAGAAGCATTCTTGTTACAGGCCGCAAGAGCCGATCATCTGGAGCGGCGTATCCTGCCGGCCCTGAAAGCGGGCCGCGTGGTCCTTTGCGATCGCTTTATCGATTCGACCATGGCCTATCAGGGCCATGCCGGTTCTCTTGGCCCCGCCTCGGTCGACACGCTCCGGCAGCTCTGTGTTGGTCAGAACCTGCCCGACATCACGATTGTGCTTACACTTGCGCCGGATGAAGCGCTTGCCCGGGCAACGGCCCGTCATCGTGGCGAGGATGCATCCGGTGAAGCCCGGTTCGAAGCCAGGGGCAGCTCTTTTCAAGCGGCAGTTGACACCGCCTTCCGGAAAATCGCTGCAGAGAATCCGGACCGCTGTGTTCTCATTGATGCGGGCGATGATGAAGACACGGTGGCTGAACGGATCCATTCCGCCCTGTCTCAACGCCTGCCCTCAGGATGGCTGTAGCCAATGGCAGCCAGCATCGAAAATGAGACCAAGGACGGCCTTCCCGATCCTTTTACGCGGCATGATTTTCTTACCGCAGATGCGGTTGAGACGACGCTGCGCCAGCGGCTCGACGATCAAACCCTCAACCATGGCTGGATCATTGCCGGCCCGCGTGGCATCGGAAAAGCGACATTCGCCGCGCGAATTGCCCGTGCCAAACTGGCCCCCGAGGCCTTACTCAACGACACCACTCTTGCCTGCGACCCCGGACACCCCATGGTCCGGCTTGTTGATCAGCGGGCCCACCCGGACCTGTTCATCGCCGAGCGGATTTATGATGAGAAAAAGAAAAAGGTGGAAACTGACCTGCCGGTTGACCGTATCCGCCAGATGACGGCACGGCTGCATCATACCGCGAGCAGCGGGCATGGCCGGGTTGCGATCATCGACCCTGCCGATGCGATGAACGCAAATGCGGCAAATGCGCTTTTGAAAATCCTCGAAGAGCCGCCAACGAACACGCTGATCCTGCTTTTGGCCAACAGCCCGGGTGCCCTGCTGGCGACCCTGCGCTCGCGCTGCAGGATGATCCGCCTGCGACCTGTGGCAACAAAAACCCTCGCCGCCCTGTTGGCGGACGATCTGGGCCTTGATGCGCCCGAGGCCAACCGGCTGGCAGAAGCCGCCAGAGGCCGCCCTGGCTATGCGCTTGACCTTGCCACCCAAGGGGGCGCCGAGGCCATTCGCCTCGCAGAGGATTTTCTGCGCCTTTGCGAGCGAGGGGCGCAGATCCAGCCCATTGCCCGTAAATTTGCCGGTAAAACCGCCGATAGCCTGTGGCCGATTTTCCGGGATCACCTCTTTGCCCTGCTGGCGGAGGCCGCCCGTGCCGCTGCCATGGCAGAGCGCGGAGGCGAAGGAACCCCGGCGCGTTTTGTTGTCGGCTGGGAGCGCCTGACCGAGCTTTGCAACCGCGGCGAAAGGCTCAATCTTGACCGGGTTTCGCTGATCGAAGCCATGGGGCATGATCTTGGCGATGCCCTTTCAACCCCGAATTGAGTCTGACCATGCATCTGGTGGATAGCCATGTAAATCTGCATTCCGATAAATACGATCCTCAGGAAATCGACAGGCTCATCGAGAGCGCCCGCGCCGCTGGCGTCAGCCATATGCTGACCATTTCGGATAAACTCGACGCGACCGAGTCCATCAGAGCGATTACAGCGCGTTATGATAATCTCTGGCGCAGTGTCGGCGTGCACCCCCATTATGCCAAAGACTACAAGGGCCTTGAGGCCGATCGGCTGATCGATCTTGCAAGACCCGACGATGTGATCGGTATTGGCGAATGCGGGCTCGATTTTTATTATGGCTATTCTGACGCACAATCGCAGCGCGACGTCTTTCGGGCTCATATCATTGCCGCGCAGGAAACCGGGCTGGCGCTGATCATTCACAGCCGCGATGCCGATGAGATGATGCTGGAAATGCTCCGTACACACTATAGCGAGAAGCCGTTTCGGCCTTTGCTGCACTGTTACACCAGCGGACCGGAACTCGCACAGGCGGCCTATTCCATGGGCGGCTATATCTCTTTTTCCGGTATCCTGACTTTCAAAAACGCAGAAGAAGTGCGAGAAATTGCGCGCAACGCCCCGCTTGATCGCATCATCATTGAGACCGACTGCCCCTATCTTGCGCCGGTTCCCCATCGTGGTCGACGCAACGAACCCGCCTATCTTGTGCCAGTGGCGCAAAAGCTTGCCGAATTGCGGGGGGTAAGCCTTGCCGATATTGCAGAGATCACGACACGGAATTTCTTTCGCTGTTTTGATCATGCTGTTTTCTTGCAGACTGACCCGGGTACCCGCACATGACCGAAAGCCCCTTGCCACCCCTGCGCGTTACCATCCTTGGTTCAGGCTCATCAGGCGGCGTACCGCGGCCTGGCGGCGCCGATGGGCGGGGAGACTGGGGCAAGTGCGATCCGAAAAACCCGAAAAACCGGCGAACCCGCTGTTCTATCCTTGTTGAAAGACCGCATCCGGACCATGGCTATGACCATCGCCATACCACAGCGGTTCTTGTCGATACGTCTCCAGACATGCGTGAACAGCTTTTGCGCGCGGGCTGCAGCCGGCTTGATGCGGTCCTGTATACCCATGACCATGCCGACCAGACGCATGGGATTGACGATCTCCGGGTCATCGCGCTTGCGATGCGCCAGCGCGTACCAGTCTATATCGATCCGCACACGGCAGGGGCACTGACGTCCCGGTTTCGCTACTGCTTTGAGCAGGCCGCCGGCAGCCCCTATCCGCCAATCCTTGAGGTCCGGTCGATGCCGGTCTGCGGCACCCATTTCGAGATTGAGGGGCCGGCTGGCCCCATTCCGGTTACGGCGTTTTTGCAGGAGCATGGCAGCGTTGATTCCCTTGGATTTCGGTTTGGCGATATCGCCTATTCAAGCGATGTTTCCGGCCTGCCCCCAGAGAGTTTTGACAGGCTTGCCGGCACGAAAATCTGGGTTCTCGATGCCCTGCGCGAGGAAGCTCACGGCTCTCACGCACATCTTGGCCTCGCCCTCGACTGGGCCGAGCGCGTGGGTGTAGACCGGGCGATACTGACAAACCTCCATGTTACCATGGACTATGACAAGATCGCTGCCAAAACCCCGGCCAGTGTCGAGCCTGCCTTTGACCAGATGCAGATTGAGGTGTAGGCGGAATAGCTCCGGCTTGTCCTTGCGTTTTTTCGTCATGATCCGGATCAATCTTTGCATTTGGCAGGCCCGGCCAAGGGGCGTCGTTCCCGACAATATGTTTTTTGCCGCTCCCAGCGCTGGGGCGCAGGCATAAGGCGGACCACCGCATCTGACCCTGTCATAGGCGCCGGTTGGATCCTCAATGGCTGATCGGTCGTCCCCCACCGTCCGGCCTGCTCAATCGCGGATGGAGGTGAGCTTTCAGCCGGTTGCCCGTTTGGCACCAAAGCGAGAAATTGCCGTTACCGGACGTCAACCTTCGCCGACCCACAACGCGAACGGAACGGTCCTGTCCGCTGGCTGCAAACCAATGGCTGGTGCACTATACAGCGAAGGGTGCGGGGCTCTCCAGCTTCATGGCTTGCGATCTGGGATATTTTGACAAAGTAAACCCGGGGCGGTTCAAGGATAACTGCAGACCCGACCCAACGCTGACCCATTCGGCACAAATCTGTCACCCCTGTCTCAGGGTCA
>CAYSMJ010000115.1:0-8515 GCA_964432075.1 uncultured Caulobacterales bacterium
AAAGTTCCTGTCAGCGCCCTGACCTCAAGTGATTTTGCAACCATGCTATTCTCCTGTGTTTAGGCGCCGGACCCGGCGGAAAGGTCGATTTCAGCGATGATCTCTTCGGTGTTGGCCACCCGGCCCCACAAACGTCGGAAGGTGTCTTCGAACGCGGTCTGCATCCGATCGCTGCATGTTCCCGAGCCATCCGAAGCCAACACCACGCCAAAGCCACGATCGGCGGCCTCCATGCCCGTCATGCCCACACAATTATTAGTAGAAACGCCCGTGACGATGATCTCGCGGATGCCTCTGGTGGTCAGATGCGCGCCAATCCCGGTTGAGGCGAAGGCGCCCATGGTCACCTTGTTGAATACCGGCTCGCCGGGCAACGGCCTCAGGGAATCGACAATCTCATGCTCGCGTGTGCCGGCATGGTTTTTGGTCGCCTCGAAAAATGGGCGCATGTGGCGTGGTGCGTCGCTGTAATCGGCGCAGGCGCTGCCCACGGTAACATACACGATAGGTGTACCGGTGGCGCGAAACGCCGCCAGCAGCCGCATAATATTGGGAATGATCAACGCGTCGATCCGGTCAAAGCGATAGTCGGCGCTGTCCAGCCGCCCCTGCTGATCAAGCAGCTTGCCTAGCCCTTGCTCCCGACTGCCACTGGCATATTGCATGTCGACAACCACCAGCGCTGTTGTGGACGCGTTTAGCACCACCGGTGCGGTAAACCCTTCGACGTAATTTGACATGGCACCTGCTTCTCGTCTGTCGCGCAATTGATTTCTAAATGGTCCGGACCTATTATAACATGACCTTGACAATTGGTGCAAAAAAAATGATCCTTTTATAAAAGGACAACGCGATGAAGCTTTTCTATTCGCCGTTTCACACCTTCGTGCACAAGGTGCTAGTGACCGCGCATGAGTGTGGGCATTGGGACCGGCTGGAGCGGATTGCGACCTTTCCGTTCAAAAATAATGCAGGGGAGGATTGCGGCGACAGTTACGACATCAGCGCGCTCAACCCGCTCGACAAAGTGCCCACGCTGGTCACCGACGACGGTCAGGCGATTTTTGGCAGCCAGGCAGTCTGCGAATATCTCGACGCTACATCGAGCGCACGGCGAATGTATCCCGAACCCGGCCCGGCGCGCTGGGCTGCGCTGTGTCGCCTGTCGCTGTCAGATACAATCTTCGAAAACACCGTGCAGATGGTGATGGAGCAGTGGAAGCCGCGTGAGCAATGGAACATGGGCCTGTTCCAATGGCTGTGGCCCAAATTCATCGCCGGGCTCGATTCACTTGAACGCGATGCAGTGCGCGGTTGGAACAGCTTTGATGTGGGCCATGCAGCGATGTTGCATGCCATCAGCTATCTTGGGTTCCGCGCCGAATTTTATGAGGCAAAGGATCCGCTCTACCCCAACTTCAACTGGCGCGAGGGTCGGCCTGCCCTGTCTGCCTGGTTTGACGAGGCCTTAGAGCGCCCTTCGGTGCAGTCCCACTTCAACCAGCCGTTCGATGGGGATGACAGTGCGGCCGCTTGTCAGGCCGCTATTGCAGCCTGCCTAGCGTTGCGTGAAGGCCATGGCGGATGATTGATCTTTATTACTGGCCGACGCCCAACGGGCACAAGGTCTCGGTTGCGCTTGAGGAAATGGGCCTCGCCTACACGGTCAAGCCGGTAAACATTCTGGAAGGCGAGCAGCACACAGCCGATTTTGCCCGCATCAGCCCAAACACCCGTATTCCCGCCATTATTGATCATGACGGCCCGGGGGGCGCCTCGCACACCGTGTTCGAATCGGGCGCGATCTTGCTGTACCTCTCGGAGAAATCGGGCCATTTCTGGCCGCCCGATCCCGCCCAACGCTCGGCGATGGTGCAGTGGCTGTTTTTTCAGTGTGCCAATATTGGGCCGATGTTCGGCCAGTGCGGCCATTTCCGGGGCTATGCGTCCGAACAGATCGATTATGGCATCAATCGCTACTGCGGCGAGACGATGAAGCTTTATCGCCTGATGGACCGGATGCTCGGCCAGCAGGCCTATCTCGCCGGCGCCGAGTATTCGCTGGCGGACATGGCGACCTATCCGTGGTGCGCGCCCAACATCCGCGCGCTCCATGCCATTGAAATCGATCATTTTGCGCATGTGAAGCGCTGGACCGAAGAGATTGAGAACCGGCCTGCCGTCCAGCGCGGTATGGCGGTGCTGGCCGATGTGATGAAGATCGGCAATCCGGACGAGGCGGCGCGTGCCGCCTTGTTCGGTAACCCGAAACCCTGACGCGGCGGCCGACGATTACGAGACTTTCCCAGAAGGAGGAGTTCGACAATGAGCGAATGGCAGGAAGCAGGACCAGGGCAGGAAGCGCTGCCTTATCCGTACTACATTGATATCGTGACAAAGCGTTATTTTGACGGCGTCGACAACAAGTCGATGGATAAAGTGCTTGATTGCTTCACCGACGATGCGATCCTCACCGAGGTCACCTCGAACACCGTCCACAACGGCAAAGACGCGATCCGCACCATGTTTGCACGGCTCTTTAACGATTTTTCTTCGATCTGGCATGGAAATTTCGTTCATACCGCCGATCCGGCGAGCAATTCGGTTTGTTCGCAATTCACCGTGCTGATCACGCCGAATGGCGCAGACGAATTACGTTACGAAAACTGCAACCGTTTTTATCTCAAGGGCAATAAGTTCCACCGTGTTTATGTCTATATGAGCGGCGATAACCTGCTCAAGGAAGGGGAAGCCTGATGCAGTATGAACCACACCTCGATCGCGCCGCACTGATCAATTTGGCCACCATACGCTATTTCGGCAGCGTGGACCGCAAGGACATGGCAGCCACGCTTGACTGCTTCCATGACGAAGCGTTGCTCTGCGTGCAGACCGAATTCACCCGTCACGCCGGGAAGGCGGCCATCGGCAGGATGTTTGAAGGCTTCTTTGCCGCCTACACCACTATCGTCCATAAGGACTTCACGTGCAGCGTCGATGACAAGAACGGCCGGATCACCGCCAGTTTCGAAGCTGTGCTTACCGCCGAAGATGGCAGCATCACGCGGCTATTCAACACCAATTTCTGGCGCATCCGCGATGGCAAATTTCAGGAAGTCTATGTCTATTTCAGCGGGCCAAATGTTCTGGTTTAACACGCAGAAGTAAGCGCGGTCGCGATGACGAAAGACTTTAGCGAACGGCCGCTTGAGGGGCGCAAGGCGCTGATTTCGGGCAGTTCTTCTGGTATTGGGGCGGGCGTTGCAACGGCATTTGCCAGAGCCGGGGCATCCTGGGTCATAATCAATTATCCCAACGACAAAGACCATGATGCCGCCGACGCTGTGGTCGAAAAGGTTCGCAGCTTCGGGGCTCAGGCTCTCGCTGTGCGCGCCGATGTCTCCGATGAAAAAGAGGTCGACGCCCTTGTTGGCGCCGCCCTTGCCAAGGCAGGCCCTATTGACATTCTGGTCAATAATGCTGGGATTGCGCATAGCGAGCCCGTTGAAGAGCTGCCAGTCGCCACGTGGGACCGGGTCATCGGCGTTCACCTACGTGGCACATTCCTACTCACCCGCGCGGTTCTGCCTGGCATGTATGCCGCCGGATATGGCCGGATCATCAACACCGCCTCGCAGCTGGCCTATAAGGGCGCACCCGGTCTTGCCGCTTACACTGCCGCAAAAGGCGGGATCATTTCGCTAACGCGATCACTGGCGCTCGAAATCGGCACTCGCGATGTCCGTGTCAATTGTGTCGCGCCGGGCGCAACCCGGACGGCAATGCTCGATGATGTTCGGCCCGATGTGCTGGACACAATCCGGGCGGCCATCCCGGTAGGGCATTTGGCCGAAGTCGACGATATCGTACCAGCGTACGTGATGCTGGCTGGCGCCGCAGGGCGACATTTTCAAGGTCAGTGCCTCAGCCCCAATGGAGGCGATTACTTTTTGTAGCTGCGTTCAGGGAAACCACGCGATCCCCGGTCAGATACTGCAAAAATGCCGGGCCTCAAAACGCGCGTCCCGGCCTTTTCATTTTGTGTTTGATCAGAAATTGAAGGTTGCTTCGACCCCGATGGTGCGCAGCGCGCCCGGTGCAACAAATGCCCCGCCGAACTCCGGTGCAACGATCACTTCCGCGAGATATTGCTTTTTCGCCACATTGTTGGCGAAGGCGACAAGCGACCAATTATCGCCCTTGAAGCCGGCGCGCAGGTTGAGGATGCCGTAAGCGTCCCGCTCGCTGTTGGCAAAGTTTGCACCGAGATTGAAGATCGTCGGGACATCATTGTCTTGAACGGTGTGAAAGACCGTCGGCCCGGTGAGGCGATAGTCAGCGCGCAGCAGCAAACCAAGCCTGTTATTGATCGGTCCGTCATACTGGGCACCCAGATTGACGGTATATTCCGCTGTGGCCGGTGCCTTATTCCCGACCGTACTCGGGCGTGACGAGTTACTTTTGATCTCGCTGTCTATGTAGTTGGCCGAGGCAAACACAGAGAAGTTGTCGATGAGGCGCGCATTGAAAGAGCCTTCAACACCCTTGAATGTCACCTCGTCGATGTTGGAAACCACACGCAGCAGACCGAATGGTCCGACAAAGAATTCGAAGAATTGAGAATCATCGACAGATGTGTGGTAGCCGGCAAGTTCGAAACTTAAGTCCGGTGTGATATTGCCCTTCACACCCACCTCGAAGGCGCTCGACGTTTCCTTTTTATAATCGTCAAAGATCAACAGGCCAGAGCCAACCGGCGGCTGGTTGAAAAATCCTTCGACAATGGCAGCGGAACCCGCATTGTTGAAACCACCGGTTTTGAAGCCGACGCCCCAATTGGCGAACATGCTGATATCGTCGGTCGCAGCATAGGCAATCGATATCTTCGGCTGGAGCTGCTTGAACGTTGCGTCGCGCGGCGACAGCACGCCGCTCGGATTATTGACAGGATCAAGCCCTGGGTTAAGGAAATAATTGGCTGGCGTGGTGGCAGTCCCGTTCGGGTTGCCGGTGAGCACATTGCCCACCCAGCGGGTGCGGCGTCCGGTCGGGATACCGTTCTCAGTGCTACGATCCTCAATGTCATATCGCAGCGCAGCGCTAAGCGTCAGCCGATCAACCGGCTTATAGTCAAGCGAGCCAAACAGTGAGTAAACGTTGGTTTTGAAGGTATCCTGTGAAAGGGCTTCGGTTGGATTGCGGGCATCGGTGGTAAAGCATTCACGGATGACGCCCTGGCCCGTATCCAAGCCCAGATTGGTGCAAGTAAACCGGTCAATAAAGAGGTAATAGGCGCCGAGCGACCAGTTGATCCCGCCGCCAGTCGAGCCGGAGAGGCGCAGCTCGGCCGAGAAATCCTCCTGATCGCGCTGTTGATACTGGGAACCGTCGCAGGTTGTCGGTGAATAGGGGTTGAGGAAAACCGCCGGGTTGCCGACGTCGACCCCGAATGGCGCCTGAACCGGGTAGCCCCGGAGTGCGGCGGCAGACCCGATGCAGTTCGCCTCTTCATTAAAGAAACTGAATGTTCCACTGGTGCCGTCGGCAAGAAAGTCGTTTTCGGTGTTGCTGTACGCAACATACCCGGTCAGTTTGATGTCGTCGGTCAGGCTCTGGATCAGGCGGGCTGAAAACTCTGTTGATTGCTGGTTGTTCTCAGGATCAATGTTGCGGGTGAAAATGAAATCATGATCGTTGGCATCAATATTGAAAACGGGCGCGTTGAACGCCTCGGCAAGCCCGGGTAGCTGGAAGATGGCGTTGAAGGCAATCGCTGCCCCCTCAAACTGGCTGTAGCGCGCCTTGATATCGAGTTCGGTGTCGCTACTCGGGGTAAACAGCAAGCGAGCGTTGATGTTGAAGCGCTCATTGTCATCGACCGAGGCGGCAATACCCTCGCTGGCGGGAAAAGTGCTGGCATTGAGCGGGTCGGTTTGAAATACATCGCGATAAAAGCCATCGGTTGTTGCATATTCACCATTCAGCACAAAACCGAGTGAAGGCGTGATCGGCCCGCTTAAAACCGCTGCCCCGGAATAGGTATTGTTGTTGGCCGCTGACACCCGGCCGGAAACTTCAAAGGTCTCACCGGGTTTCTTGGTCGTAATCACAATTGCGCCGGCCACTGCGCTCCGGCCATAATATGCGCCTTGCGGGCCCTTGAGGATTTCAATCTGGCTCAGCGCCCCCTGATCCTGCGCCAGTAGCGCTGTGTTGGATTTCAACACCCCATCAACCACGAGAGCAACATTGTTTTCGCCATCGCGCGCGCCGTTAATCCCGCGAATGGCGATCTGCGTATCGCCCGTTTCCACCACACCGGCGACAATGGTAACGCCAGGGATCAGCTGCACGTAATCGGTGGCCACGCGCGCGCCAGTGTTGGCGATCGTATCAGCCGTGACAACGGAGACCGTGGCGGGCACATCACGCAGGTTTTCGTCCTGACGGCGTGCGGTGACAACGATCTCGTCTGAATCCTGTGGTGTTTCGTTTGCTGACTGCGCTCTGGCAGACGGTGCAAAGGTGGTAACCGGACCAAATGCCGAGGCGGCAACGGAACTCATGATTACGATCTTGGTAATGTTCATTTTTTCCCCCTTGGGATTTGCTTGTTTTTATGGTGTTCGTTTGTCGATGCGATGTGGTCGAGACGGCAGAAAGTCTTCAGAGATTGACTGGCACCAATATCAAAATGCGGTCGCCAATCGGCTCGCGTCTGCATCAGGCACTCCCCTTGCGGATACCCGGATCGTTGCCCACTCCCGGGAAAGGGAAAGCCCTCTTGCTGTGAGAAAGGCCGAGTTGCACCAGTAGTTCGACCTGCTTGTAGGCAATGAGCCCGGGGTTGATGACCGGGATCGGCAGGTTTTCCGCAAGCCAACGGGCAGATTGATGCATGGTGGTCGAACCGAGCACAATTACGTCTGCGCCGTCTTCCGCCATGGCAGCCTCGGCCTCAGCTTTTAGCTTCGCGAAGATTACCTCTTCTTTTCCGGCAAGCAATTCCGCCACGTCGGGCCGGGTCTTGATTGACCGGAGCGAGGCGCAGCGAGACCAAAAGCCATATTCAGTCAGGATTTTTTCATAGAGCGGAAACCATTCATCCCACATCGTCAGAACAGTGAACTTCTTGCCCAGCATCATGGCTGTGTGAAACGAACATTCACCCGGCCCAACCACCGGGATCGACAGCCGCGAACGCAGGGCACGCAGTCCCGAATCGCTGACAGTATCAATCAGAACTGCCGCATACCCTTCGGCCTCGGCGTCAATGCCAGTCTGGAATACCGTCCAGTCCATCAGCAACATGTCGTGATATGAATCACCAAGCGCCGCCCCCCAGGCCACCGCTGCAAACTCTGGCTGGAAACCTGGCATAACCACTTCCGGCGGAAGCTGAGCCGCACGATTTGCCACGCCGGCAGCGTCCATTGGGATCGGCACGATCACTTTGATGCGGTATTCAGCCACAATACGAATCACCAATACTCATTGCTCTGCTAATAAGTAATGTATACAATTTATATCTTGTCAAGTATCAGGCTTGGGAAGGCTCAAAACAATGTCACGCGCATCCGACAAGGCTTACGGAATGATCCGCAACATGATACTTCGCGGTGATCTGCCCTCTGGGGCAAAGATCGGGGAAGAGGAACTGGCGGAGCAATGCGGCGTTTCCCGCACCCCTATCCGCGAAGCCATGCGTCGTCTGGAGGCCGAACTGCTGATCCGACGGAGCGAGACGCAACGCAGCTTCGTTGCGGACTGGTCGGCCGAAGATGTTTCAGAAATGTTCGAACTTCGCAGCCTGTTGGAAAGCCGCGCCGCGCGCCGCGCAGCCACGCGGATCAACCGCAACCAAATCGAACAGCTTAAAACGCATCATTTTGCCCTTGGTAAATCGATCCGCGCAGCGAACGTTGATATTCAGCGTTTCATCGAGCATAACCACATGTTTCATAAGGTCATTCTTGAAGCTTCGGCATCGGCGCAGCTCTCTATGATGCTCGCGCGAATTGTCGAACGACCGATCGTGCACCGCACCGTACGCAATTACACCGGTGATGATCTGAAGCGCTCGCACCAACAGCACGAAGAATTGCTGACCGCTTTTGAGCAGCATGACGCCGCTTGGGCCGAGGCTGTTATGGTCTCGCATATACGCCGGGCATTTCACGCTTACGCAACTGTCCATATCGCCGATCAGATCGCCGGCGGCCTACATGCGGCTGAGTGAAGCCGCTTGATTTTGTATCCAAAACTGCCATAGTTCCGTCATGAAATCTGCATCGGTAGAGCTGGTGGAGGTGGGCCCTCGCGATGGCCTGCAAAACGAACGCGAGGTGATCCCCACCGCCGCGAAGATCATGCTTGTGGAACTTGCTATTGCGGCGGGGTCGCGGCGTATTGAGGTCGCCAGCTTTGTCAACCCTGTGCGCGTGCCCCAGATGGCCGATGCCGAGGCGGTGTGTGAGGCCCTGCCGGACCGTCAAGACGTGACCTATATCGGACT
>CAYSMJ010000116.1:0-8464 GCA_964432075.1 uncultured Caulobacterales bacterium
TTCAACTCACCGGTGGTCGGCAGGCGGGGCTTGCATTTGAGCGCAATGATGAGTCCGATACTGTCAGCGGCCGGCGTGCTCGAAAGCCGGCGGCGACCCGACCGACACCGCTGGCCTCGCTTATCTCGCCTGAGGAAGCCGCAGCCCATGCTGCATTCATTGCTGAACTGGGTGACGATGCGCTCTGGCGAAAGGTCTCAGAGGAAACGGGCCTTGTCGCAGTGGCGCAGTCCTTGCTGGCAGCAGAATGAATCCTCCGGAGGAAGTCGAGGCCATGGCTGACGCGGCTGGCGCAGAAAAGATCATTGCCTTTCAGGGTGAGCCCGGCGCTTACTCCGAAATTGCCTGCCGTGACTATGCGCCAGACTTTGTGCCTGTTCCCTATCCGACATTTGAGGCAGCCATTGAAGCCGTGCGGACGGGGGCAGCGGTCAAGGCGATGTTGCCGGTGGAAAATTCAATTGCCGGCCGTGTTTCGGATATTCACGTTTTATTGCCCGAGTCAGACCTGCATATCGTTGCCGAACATTTTTTGCGGATCCATCACCAGCTTCTCGGTCTTCCGGGCACAAAACTTGATGATATCAAGCTTGTGCGTAGCCATGCCATGGCCCTCGGGCAATGCCGCGAAATCCTGCGTCGACATGGTTTCCACGCGGAGGTCAGCGGCGATACTGCAGGCGCAGCGCGGATGCTCAGAGAGCATGGCGACAGTGCGCAGGGGGTCATAGCCTCCCGTCTTGCGGCGGAAAATTACGGGCTCGATATCCTGGCCGAAAATATTGAGGATGCTGGCCATAACACGACCCGGTTTCTTGAAATGGCCCGGGACCCTGTTGATATCGCGCCGGAAGACGGGCCTGTTGTCACAAGTTTTGTCTTTCAGGTTCGCAATATACCGGCAGCGCTTTACAAGGCGCTTGGCGGTTTTGCCACCAATGGCGTTAACATGACAAAGCTTGAAAGCTATCAGGTCGGCGGGTCGTTCATGGCAAGCCGTTTTTATGCGGACATTGAGGGTCATCCCGATGATCGGCTGGTGCGTCTTGCCCTTGAAGAGCTGAGCTTTTTTTCCTCTTCCCTGAAAATTCTTGGTGTCTATCCATCCGTACACGAGCGTAACGCAAGTCTGTAGCGTTGGTCGATCGCGACTGAGTTCAGACGATCGTGATCAGGCTTGTCTTTCCGAATGATCTATCCCGGGATATAGTTTAGTCAGTCCAGCAAGAAGAGATCCGGTGCGTCCTGTTCAGATCCTGTCCGCCATTGCCATCGTCTTATTGTTCCCCCTTGCAGACGTGAGTGCCGGGCAAGCGGGCGAAAATGACCCGGTTCTGGTTGAAATGTTTCTTTCCCAGTCCTGCTCATCCTGTGTGCCGGCCGCAAAACTTGTCTCGGACTATGCTGAGCGATCCGATCTCGTTGTCCTCGCGTGGCACGTTGATTACTGGGATCAGCTCAATGTGCCCGGCCATGGTCGTTGGAAGGATCCCTATTCAGATCCAAATTATACGGAACGTCAGCGCCGGTACAATCGCGATCGCTTCGGCTCGTCCCGCATTTATACCCCGCAGGCGGTTGTTGCCGGCAGGGCGGAAACGGTTGGCTCGCGTCGTGCGACACTGGGACGCCTTATCGCCGAGAATGCAGCGTCAGTCCCGTTTTCAATCGAACATACTGCCGACGGTTTCAGTCTTTCCACGTCCCAACCCGGCGAAGCGATTCTCGTCTGGTTTTATCCGGCCACGCAAACCAGTATCCGCGGCGGTGAAAATCACGGCGTCGACTGGCTGGAACAAAACGTCGTTTTCCAAACCGATTTGATCGGCCCGCTGACACCGGAAGCGCCCCGTGAGTACAAGATTTCACCTGATCTGTTCGGGGAATTTTCCTGTGCGGTGATCTTTGCGAGCGATGATGGTAACGGCGTCTCAGCGCGATATTGTCCGACGGGTTAGCTGTCGCTTTTCAGCGGCACGCCATAAAGCTCAAGACGGTGTGAAAGCAGTTTGAAGCCAAGTTCCTCGGCAATTTTTTCCTGCAGACGTTCGATCTCGTCATTGGTGAATTCGACCACTTCACCAGTACGGACATTGATCAGGTGATCATGATGGTCATCGCTCGCTTGTTCATATCGTGACCGGCCATCCTGGAAATCGTGGCGCTCGACCACGTTGGCGTCCTCAAATAACCGCATCGTCCGATAGACGGTTGCAATCGAGATCCGATTGTCCAATTCGGAGGCTCGCCGGTGGATTTCCTCCACATCGGGGTGATCGTCGGCGTCTGATAAAACACGCGCAATGACCCGCCGCTGGTCGGTCATACGCATGCCCTTTTCAGTGCAAAGCTTTTCCAGATCACTCATAATGTCATTTGAGTCGCTGGTCGGTTGCGATTGCGGCATCCTTCGGTCTCCATGTTGACCAGTTCTGAGGGGTACAGTCGCTGGCGCAAGCCCAAGCATATCACAGTCGTCCGGGGCTGTCGCCAAGTGGCTTCTCCAGAACCAGCGCATCACTGCCATCCCGGTAATAATGCACACGACGCGCACACTCACGATAACCATGGCTGGAATAAAGAGCAAGCGCGGGACCATTGGTGGCGGAGACATCAAGCAGAAGGCGCTGAAGCCCGTCCTCGACCGCGGTCACCTCCAGATGGTGGAGAAGAAGTTGCGCCAATCCTTGCCGTCTGGCCTCCGGCGCGACGCCAAGGGTCAGGATTTCGGCCTCATTGCCAAGGCGTCGCCAGACCAGAAATCCCTTCGGAACGCCATTGGCTTCGGCAAGGCACACGGAGACATAGGGTTGGTCAAGGCTGGTCGTGATAGCGCTGTCTGGCCAGCGGCGATCGCCAAAAGCGGCCAGCTCCAGCGTGGCCAGGGTGTCAGCATCGCGGGCGAGGCCGGCGCGCAGGCTCAGGGTTATACTGTCAGATACGGTCATGATCAGTGACAAGGACGGTGCGACGCGGATCAGGCGTTGCTGATGGTTTGGCATCGGGTGCGCGCAGATAGACCGGTTCGGGTGCTCGGAGAAACGCCGCCGTTTGCGGGGCGGTGGCAAGGCGTGCACTATCGATCCGGGTCAAGGGATCGATAATCCAGTTGGCGTCGGGTGATGCCACCGCCATCAGCCCGGCGCCGCTGCCGATAAGCCGGATCGTCTGTGACGCCGAATATTGCTGAAGCGCTTGTGCGATATCGGCAGGTGTTCCGATGGCCGGTCCAAACACCTGCCGGGGCGGCCCGCTGGAATGCGTTGCGTAAAGGCCGGCATAAACCTCGCCGCGCCGCGCATCGATTACGCTGGCCAGCCAGGGTTCGCGTACCGGCCCACCGGCAAGCCGTGAAACCGCAAGCGCACTCAGCGTGTCGATTCCGCGGCAGGGAATGTCGGTGCCGATCACCAGCCCGCGCGCAAAAGCAAGCCCCGTGCGAACGCCGGTAAAACTCCCAGGGCCAACGGTGACCCGGACCTCGTCCAGCGCCATAACGGAGATTTCTGCCTTATCGAGGGCTTCGGCGACGAGCGGTGCCAGAAATTCGGCATGCCCACCACCTGCTAGTTCGATTTGACGGTCACCCAACAGGGCACCGCCGTCGGCAATGGCCACGCTGCACCGCTGAAGGGCCGTATCCAGGGTCAAATGTTTCATGGGCGCTGCAAGACCGTATTTTCCATGGACGCCTGCTCGTGGATCGACCCGGACATTTGCGTCCGTACCGTTCAATGTTTAACGACCGCTATCTCACTCAAATGGCCGGACAAGGTGATCCATCATTAAAAATGAATAGGGGTGCAAAGCGTCAGATTCGCACCACCAGCGCATCTTCAGGTCAATCGGGATCAATGAAGATGCGCTGGACTGCATACCCTTTTGTTGAATCAAAAACGCAGTCTGGCTTTCTGAGGAGTCGCGCGTTCGAACCCAGGTCGATGGATGGGAACCATCGACGATCACACTTATCGTGAACGCGCTCCCGCCTCTTGTTTTGCCGAATTTTCTTCACGCAAACCGGTTCCCACGTCGCTTGAAAATGCTTTAGACCGCTGGCGTCCCTTCGTAAAGCAAAGGCCGATTCCCTCAATGGACAGACTGATCTTCCTGCCAATGCTGGTGCAGATGGGGCTGACCCTGATCGTTGTTTTGATCTTCCTTGCCCGGCGTCGTGCCTGTCTGCGTCGCTATGGCAGGACAATCAATGAACTCCCGAGTGAGCAGGGCGGCGATGTCGATTTACCCGAAGGCCCGCTTTTTGACCCGCGGACCCGGGCCGCGCGCAACCACATTGGCAATCTTCTGGAAACGCCGGTTCTGTTTTACGGGCTTATGCTGGCCCAGGCGACGCTTGGGGCTACCCGGGCCGCCTTGATACTCGGCTGCGCCTATGTCCTTGTGCGGGCTGCACACGCATTTGTACACCTGACTTACAATATCGGAAGTCATCGTTATTTCCTGTTTCTGGTTTCGGTCGGTATCTTGATTGTTTTATTGGGGCTGACCGCCGTTCAGATTTTTACAGTGCCCTCAACGCGATAAGGGATCGCTGTCATGATTGAGACTGTTCGCCTTGCTGCCCCGGCAACATAGTTTCACGCTGCGCTCTGGCGAGGCCGGGAAAAAACACCGGAGCCGCACGACGATTGCTGGGCGCGGTAACGTCTTGTGTCCCGTTCCTGTGCAAATGAGGCAGCCGCCATATGGTTTGCGCTGCCGGGTTGCGGCAGCTATCCGATATTCCCGATCATTATGTATTCTATTCACGGGCAGCATACGGGCCAGAGCCCGATCATCGACCCGCGGGGTAAAGTCATCGCCGGCCCCGTCGGGGGAGAGACGATTGTGATGGCGAGGCCGAACTCGGAAAGCACCATGCGGCCAAGGCGGCAGGAGATATTGCCGGGCATTATTTGTACTCAGACATTTTTAAATACCATATCCGGAAGGACCTGACCGGGCCGCGGATTTCACACTATTCCGATTTTGATGATGCTGAAACGGATTAATCCCGCCAGAAAGCCGGGGAAAACAAAACCAGAATTGTAAAAAATTCAAGCCGCCCCAGCAGCATCCCGGCAGACAGAAGCCATTTCACGCCAGCATCAAGCCCGGCATAGTTACCGGCCGGACCAATGATTGGCCCGAGCCCGGGGCCGACATTGGCAATCGCAGAGCCTGCAGCGGAAATTGCTGTCAGCGGATCAAGCCCAAAGCCTGACAAAAGAACGGCAAGCGTTGCAAAAGACGCAAAATAGATAAAGAAAAAGCTCAAGACAGAGATGAATATCTCCCGGGTAAGCGGGCGGCCATTATAAAATGACGTCAACACCGCATGGGGGTGGGAGAGCTGACGGCCATACTGGCGCATGGCGGCAAGGGCCACCTGAAGCCGGAAGATTTTCATGCCGCATGAGGTGGAGCCAGCACATCCGCCGATAAACATGATGCAGAAAAATACACCGACTGCAAACGGCCCCCATGCCCCGTAATCTGTTGTGGCATAGCCGGTGCCGCTGATGATGGAGGTTACATTGAAAACGGCAAGTCGGAAGGCTGTGAAGAGATCGGTCGGGATGACGATAAGGACCTGGACGAACATTGCTGCGGTGATGATGGCGACCGTGACCAGAAAAAAACGGATCTGGCTGTCGGTAATCAGACGGGTGAAATTCCCCCGCAGCGCGGCAATCAGAAAGATGCCAAAGGGCAGGCTGCCGATCAGCATGAAAAAGGTCAAAATCAGGTCAATGGGAAAGCGACCTGCACCGATAAAAGCGCCGATCGATGCATCGCGGGTTGAAAACCCGCCAGTGGCAACGCTGGTCATGGCATGATTGAGCGCGTCGAATTCTGAAAGACCGGCGAGCCAAAGGCACATGAAACACAGGACCGTAAAGAAGACATAGATCCCGGACAGATAGATCGAATATTGGGTCGCGTTTGCGATGAATTTTTCGGTGGTGTCCCAGGCTTCGGATTTAAAGATCTGCATACCGCCAACCCTTAAGGCCGGAAGTACGGCAAACGCCATGATGATGATCCCAACGCCGCCAAACCATTGCAGCATGGAACGCCACAGAAGAAGGCCAGGCGGAGCCGTGTCGAGGGTTGTGATAACCGTTGCGCCGGTTGTTGTAATCCCGGACATCGCCTCAAAAAACGCGTCGGTATAGTTCATGCCAAGAATGGAAAAGCGTAAGGGCAGGGCCGCAAAAACCACAAGCAAAACCCAGCTCAGGGCGGTCAGCAGAAAGCCCTGGCGGACAGTGATTGTTGAAAACCCGCCCCAGCTTGCCGCTGCCATGCCCCCGCCGACAAACAGGCAGATCAGGCCCGAAATGGCAAACGCGGTCCAGTTCGCCTGATGGTCCGGCACTTTCGCCGTCAAGTCCGTTGCCATGGGCAGGAGCATCGACAGGCCAAGGGCTGCGACAAGAACGCCGGCAACAAGGATTACGGGTCTGAGATCGGTCATTGAAACCGGCCTGAAGGATGCACAAGCACAAGGTTATCGCGGATTAACCTTACCAAAGCCGAAACGGCAGAAAGGTCGATCAATGCACCTGACGCTCCTCATGCGGGCTATCCAGGGAGAAGGCCGGGATGGCCACATCAAACCGGTCACCGGTCGGCGTTTCCATATGGTAGGTGCCGACCATAACCCCGGACGGCGTTGTCAGCGGCGCGCCGGAGGTATATTCAAAATTCTCGCCCGGCGCGATGAGCGGCTGTTCACCAACAACGCCGTCGCCGATCACTTCCTCGGTCCGGCCAATGGCGTCGGTAATGCGCCAGTGGCGGGCCCGAAGGCGCACCGGCGCTGCGGAATGGTTGTCGATACGCACCGTATAGGCCCAGACAAAATGACTTGAGTCCGGGTCGGACTGCTCCTCCAGATAGGCCGGTTCAACACTGACCCGGATTCCTTTGGTAATTCTCTCATACATGGCAGAACCCCATTCCATCACGTGCACCTGCTGACCAGTCGCTTTTGCCCCTTGTTCCACTGTCATATCGCAACCCCTGACGCCTGACGCAAATCATCCCACAAATCCTGATGATGTTCGAGCCCAATCGAGAGTCTGACAAGTCCGGGCGTGACCGCCTGTTCGCGCCGATGGTCTTCGCTGAGCCTTTTGTGGGTGGTTGTCCAGGGATGGGTGGCAAGACTTTTCGCATCCCCGAGATTATTGGAAATGGTGAAAATCCTGAGCGCGTTGAGAAAGGCAAAGGCGGTCTCCTGGCCGCCGGCGAAATCAATTGTGATCAGACTGCCCCCACCGCTCATTTGGCCCATGGCAATCTCGTGGTGCGGGTGGCTGGGCAGGCCTGGATAGGAAACGGCACCGCGCGGCATGTCATCTGCCAGTTTCTGTGCCAACGTGCCTGCCGTTTGGGTCATTGCGCGCACCCTCAGCTCAAGGGTTTCCAGCGATTTCAGGAGGACCCAGGCGTTGAAAGGCGAAAGGGCCGGGCCGGTGTTACGCAAGAAAGGCTGCAATTCGTCTTCAATATAGGCCGCGTCATTGGTCAGGATTGCCCCGCCGAGAACGCGGCCCTGGCCATCCATATGCTTGGTTGCGGAATAGACGACGATATCGGCCCCAAGCGCCAAAGGCTGCTGCAGGATCGGGGTTGCAAAGACATTATCGACAACAAGGCGGATGTCGCCCTGCCGGGCTTTTGCAACCGCTGCAATATCGATGATCTGAAGCCCGGGATTGGAGGGAGTCTCAAGGAAATAGACTTTTGTGTTTGTCCGTGTTGCCGCTGCCCAGGCGCTGATATCGCTTCCATCGATAAAAGTCGTCTCGATTCCGAAACGGCTGGCCAGGTCATCGGCGACATAGCGGCAGGAGCCAAACAGGGCGCGCGAGGCGACCATATGATCACCGGCCCGCAGCTGACACATCAGGCTGGCCGTCACCGCCGCCATGCCCGACGCCGTGGTTCGGCCGAGGGCCGCGCCTTCGATGGCGCACAACCGCTTTTCCAGCATTTCGACCGTAGGATTGGAAAACCGCGAATAAATATAGCCCGGATCATCCCCCTCAAACCGGGCCGCGGCCTGCTCGGCGCTGTCATAGGCAAAGCCGGAGGTCAGGATCATGGCTTCGCTGGTTTCCTGAAAGGCGCGGTTTGTCCCGGCATGGACAGCAAGGGTCTGCGGGTGAAGCGCGCGGGACAAGTCATTGAAATCGGTCATAGGCTGTTATGATCAGGCGCGGGGCCAATTGACAAGTGCGCCATGTTTCCCGAGCTTTGCGCACCCGGCATAGAACCAGAATCAGGAAACGCCGCCCATGGAACACCCATCGGGGGTCCTCCCAGCCCAGTCAATTGAAACCTTGATCGAAAACGACGCGATAACCCTTGGCCAGTCCCGGGGCCAGTCCCGGGGCCAGTCCCGGGGCGAGTCCCGGGGCCAGTCCGGGGGCCAGACCGGAGGCACGTCCGG
>CAYSMJ010000117.1:0-8383 GCA_964432075.1 uncultured Caulobacterales bacterium
AATTACCGGATTATTGCGAACAGGGCGAATAGCGGCAATGTTTTTCACCAGTGGCGGCGTGGGGTTGAACTTGCCCGCAGCCCCCTGACCTGGATTGCAGAGGCCGACGACGCCGCTGATCCTGATTTTCTGGCGACCATGGTTCAGAAATTTACCGACCCGGAAGTCGTGATGGCGTTTTGCGAGTCCCGTCAGATCGACGAAACCGGAAAAGTCATTGCACCGAATTATCAGTATTATGTAAAGGACGTTTCCGAAGACCGCTGGACGCAAAGCTATGTGACAGATGGCCAAAGCGAAATACGCGAGGGGCTGTCGATCAAGAACACCATCCCGAATGTCTCGGGCGTTCTTTTCCGCACCGGGGCTATTCGTGGTTTCTTTGATGAAAATCCCGACTTCGGCCCCCAATTTCGGGTGGCGGGGGACTGGTATGTCTATGTAAATCTGCTTCGGTCAGGAAAGATTGCCTTTGATGAGACCCCGTTAAATTACCATCGTCGCCATTCAGACAGCGTGACCATCAGCAGATTTGATCTGGAAGACCTTCGGGAGATTGCGGGAATGCAATCCTATATCGCTCGCGAGGTGTTGCAGAATGGCGCCCCGGACGGCCGGGCACGGCGTTATCTTGATCATCTTGTGCAGGAGTTCGACCTGATCGCAAAATATGACCAGTCTCATGTTGCAGACGCCATGGATGCTGACCTCGACGAGGTGAAGCCGTCCGAGGAAGACCGAAGATGAGCGATCTCCTGACCACAAAAGGGCGCGTCGACATGCCAGCACAGGCGCAAGAGGCTGGCAGACTCCTTTCCGAAGAGCAGGTTGAAGGCCTGTTCGACACGGACTTTTATCTTGCGTCCAATCCGGACATTGCCGGTGCCGAGATTACCCCCCTCGAACATTTCCTGTTTCAGGGTGCCGGAGAGGCGCGCTCACCCCACCCGCTCTTTGACCCTGCCTATTATCAGAACGCAAACCCCGATATCGCCGCCGCCGGACTAAACCCTGTCATACACTTTTTCAGTGCGGGGATTTACGAGGATCGGCGGGCGTCACCTTTTTTTGATGCGGCGTTTTACCGCCAACAGGTGGTCGAACCTGTTGAACGGCCTCTCCACCATTTTCTGACCTCACCGTATGGCAACAGCCTCAAACCGATCCCAGAGTTCGATCCAGCCTTTTATCTCTCCACCTATCCCGATATCGCGATAAGCGGGATGAACGCGCTGGTCCATTTTGTCCGTGCGGGCGCCCAGGAAAACCGCAATCCAAACCTGTTGTTCAACACCGAATGGTATCGAAAAAACAATCCGCATATTTACCTTCAGGGTATAAACCCCCTATTGCACTATCTGCAGGTCGGACGTAACGAAGGCCATCCCCCACACCCGCTTTTTGACCCGGCTTACTATGCCGAGCAGCTGGGTACTGAATGCGAGCTTCCGGCAGATCCGATTGAGCATTACCTGACAGAAGGCGAAGCGCTTGGGCTGAAACCCCATCCACTTTTTGATCCGGCTTATTTCTGCGCACAAGCCGACCTCGATCCGCATGATGGCACGGCGCTTCTGACCTATCTCCAAGCTGGTCCCGTAACCACAATTGATCCGCACCCGCTTTTTGACAGCCGGTTCTATGGTGAGCGCGCAGACGATCTGGCCGAAACCGGGCACACACCCCTTGTGCATTACATTCTATACGGGGCGTCTCGTGGCCTTAGCCCCCACCCGCTTTTTCAGGGCTGGTGGTATGCGCACCGCTATCTGGGCGGACAATTGTCAACGCCGACACCACTGGAAGTTTATCTTCGCAAGGGCGCCGAGGCAGGCCATCAACCCAATCCCTATTTCCTCACAGGCTGGTATCGCGAAACCCAGCGCGGGACGGATGAAATAGCCAATGGCGAGGAGTTGAGCCATTACATTGCCGCCATGCAACGAACCATCCGTGAACTTCAGCACGAAACACCTGTGTCGCACGCGCCGGACCCCAATCCCTGGTTTTCCTCGCAATGGTATCTGGCCGAAAATCCCGATATTCTCGCAGCATCGCAAATTCCGTTAACGCATTATCTTGAGGTTGGCCTTGCGGAAGGCCGCAGTCCGGGGCCGCGTTTCAATGCCGAATGGTACCGACAGGAATATCTTGCTGAATCTTCCGAAATCATTCCGTTGCAGGATTTTCTTGAACGCGGCGCCGCCATAGGCCGGTTACCCAATCCGGACTGGGCGCACGCACGCGAAACAGCAATGACCGATGCGGATGTCAGTATCGCCCATGACCGCTATGGCATGCCTAAGCTCGACCCCAGACAGATCAGACTTTTACGGGAATCCGACCTGTTTGACGTGGAATGGTACCGCGAGAAATATCTATCCCCTATCGGCAATCCGATGGACCCGATCGAACATTATCTCGTGTTCGGCGCCAATCTTGGCTATAATCCCAGTGAGCGCTTCAATACAAAAGCGTACCGGGCGATCAACCACGACCTCCGCAGCGCCGCCATCAATCCATTGCTTCACTATTTACAGCACGGCCGCTTTGAGGGCCGCCACGCAACAAAGGAAAAACGCGATAACGAAGTTGACGGATTTCGTTTCAGCCCCCCTGAATATGGGCCAATTACGGATATTCTTCGTTATGATAGTGACATTCCGGTTCCGGAAGAGCTGGACGAAACAATCTGTATCCATTTGCACCTTTTCCATACCGACATGGCTGAGGAGTTTGTAGAAACACTGAATTTCCTCAAAACGTCTTTCACTTTGCTGATCTCCGTGACGCAAGACGAAGACCCAGATGAATGGACGCGTTTTTTCAGCGAAAACGTCACTCACGCGGCAAGAGTTGAAACTGCCCATTGCGAAAATATCGGCCGGGACGTCCAGCCATGGCTTTGTACCTTTCGAGAGATCGTCCGTGAGCACGATATCTTCTGCCACCTTCACACAAAAAAATCGGGCTATAACAAATTCCAGCGCTCCTGGCGCCGTTATCTGGCCCACACAACCTTTGGGGCGGAAACGCTCGTCAATCAGATTGTTGAGATCTTCGCCAAAAACCCGGAGGTCGGTCTCGTTTTTCCTGCATATTTTTATATCCTCCGCAATCAGCCAAATTACGGCAAGAATTATGAGCAGTTTGAACGTCTGTATACCCTTCTTTATGGCGATCTACCAGACGAAGACTGCCCGGATTATCCCGCCGGTTCATTTTTCTGGGCACGAACGGCCATCCTTGAGCCCCTGTTTGACCTCGATCTGGAACCCGACGATTTCGATGACGAGGCTGGACAGGTGGATGGAACCATTGCCCATGCGCTCGAACGCATTCTTGGAACGCTTCCGACGGCAACCGGCATGACAAAACGATGTGTCGCTGTCGATATTCCTTTTGACCTGACGCGCTATATCCATCCGGCTCGGGTCGACACACTGAACACCGCACTGCTAACACCGCCCTCACCCGCCAGGGAAAAAGAAGACATAATTAAAGGCAGGCAACCCAAGGTTGCCGTATATACGGCGATTACTGGCGGCTATGAAAATCTGGTCAAGCCACTGACGATCGATCCAAACATCGATTACTTTGTCTTCACGGATACACCTGATAAATTTGATCCGGACTGGGCACAGGTCATACCCATACCATATGTTGCCCACAAACCTGTTCGCACGGCGCGATATGCGAAAACCCATCCGCATTTCTGGTTTTCAGACTATGACTACGCAATCTGGATCGATGCGAATGTCTTGCCGGTTTCATCCCTGAACAATATCGTTGCAAAAATTCATCAGACCGCATGGCAGGCCGGTTTTATCGAACACCCCTTGCGATATAACTGCATGGAAGAAGGCGGTGAACTGATCAAATTCAACCTCGATGACCAGGCTTTGATCGAGGCACAACTCACCCGCTATGGCCGCATTCCGGAAATATTTGCTCAGCCGCTGATTGAAACAAATCTCTTTATCGTTCGCCCACAACTCAAAATCGTCCATGATTTTTTCAATGCATGGTGGGCAGAGATCAATAATTATTCACACCGCGATCAGCTTTCTGTAAATTATGCCATTCTTAAAACCGGTCTCGAATGGCGCGCACTTTTTGAAAACAACATCTGCCTTCGCGACCATGAAGACTTTTTTCTGCTTGAGCATGAAATGGGAAACCGCGGCAAATTCATGGACAAAGCCGCCTACTTTCACCATACCGATCAAAACCTGGGAATTGCCTCATGACCGACGACCCGGGTCTTTTACCTGCCGATCATGAAACGCCGCGGCACAATGTAATTCTTTGTGTGCACAACGGGCTTGAAGATGTCAGGTTCTGCCTGAACAGCCTCACCGAGACGTGGGAAAGTGAGGCGCTGACTAGGCTGATTATCGTCGATGACGCCTCCGAGCACGACACGGCGGCTCTTGTGGCTCAATTCGCTCAGCACCATGATTTTATATCGCTGGTTCGGCTGGATAGCCAGCACTATTATACACGCGCAGCCAATGCAGGACTGAAACTGTCTGTGGGCGAAATCCACACCCTGCTGAACAGCGATACAATCGTTACACCGAACTGGGCCCGGAATATTCGCGCGGTTTTCGAGCGTGATAGCAATGTTGGTATTGTCGGGCCGATGTCAAATGCGGCGAGCTCTCAGAGCCTGCCCCACGTCAAAAGCCGCGACGGCCAGACAGCCATAAATCACTTGCCGCCTCTGATGTCACCGGCACGTTTCAGCAAAACAATTGCCACGTTGGCGGCGGGCTTGCATATTCCCTATGTCCCTGTTGTCCATGGCTTTTGCTACACAATACACCAGAGGGTCATCGACCGGATTGGTTATCTTGATGCAGAGCACTTTCCCACCGGTTATGGGGAGGAAAATGATTATAGTTTCCGGGCAGAAGATGCCGGTTTCGCACTTGCCATCGCGCTCAACAGTTTCGTTTTTCACGCCAAATCACGAAGTTATACGACCGACGAACAACAGGAATTTACCAAGGCCGGCCATCAGGCTCTTGTTGAAAAATTCAGTAACCGGCGCATCCAGAATGCAATTACAACAATGGACAATCAGCCCGTCCTCGTCGAGTTACGCAAACGGGTTCAGGAATTCTGGCCGGAACATGACTTTCTGGCCGCAGCAAGCGAAACGAAGGACAGGCAGCCTGAAGGCACGATTACCGAATTGGAGGCCCGGGTATGAATGAACGGGTCATCACTGCTCAAACAAAAACCGGCATTGGCGGCGTTCTTGACGACCTGCGTGAGGGCTTTGCACAGGGCCAGCTCTGGCGCAGTTTTGCCTGGGAAGAGATCCAAAACCGATATCGACGCAGCGCCCTGGGGATCGCCTGGGTAGGCTTGTCCTATGCGTTTTTTGTCGTCGTTATAGTGATCATTTTCCGAGGCATGGCGCGCGGCGGCACCAGCGAATATTTTCTCATTCACGTCGCCATGGGATTTGCTGCATTTTCTTTTATCACATCAAACCTTTCAGACGGGGCGGAGGTATTCCGATCAGCGGGAACCTGGATCAAAAGCACGACACTGCCCTATTCAATATACATTTATAAGAGTATCAGCCGCTCGGTTTTTACCTTCTTTGTTCAATTGCTGGTCGGCTTTGGCGTGATGGCCATAATGGGTTGGCGCCCAAACCTCACTTCACTTCTTGCCTTGCCGGCAGTTGGAGTTTTCCTCCTCAACGCGATCGCCATTCAGATCGTCGTCGGACTGGGCGCCACCCGATATCGCGATCTGAGCCATTTGATCTCGACGGTCATGCGGATGCTTTTTTTTATGACGCCGGTTATCTGGACGCTTGAACAACGCAGCGGCTTTGTACGCCAGATTGCCCTGATCAACCCGATTACACATTATGTCGAGATTTTTCGGGCACCGATTGCCAAAACAGAAATGATGCCCGAAAGCTGGCCGATTGTAATCATACTGACCATTATCGTCTGGGTGATGGCCCTGCTTTCGGGCAGCCGGCTTTATCGTCGCCTGCCATTCTGGATTTAAGTGATATCCATGGTTCATCTGATTGCCGAAGATGTCTCGCTAGAGTTTCCACTTTATTCCAAAGCGCAACTTTATTCATCGACAGATACAGCCTCGGCCGATGACCGGTTCCAGATGGACAATCATGGCAATATTGTCAGCATGCGCGCGCTTGATAAAATTTCCATTGCCCTGCATAGCGGCGACCGGCTTGGCATTATCGGTTCAAACGGGGCAGGAAAAACAAGCCTTTTGCGGCTGCTAGCAGAAATCCTGACGCCAACCCATGGATCATTGAGGGTGTGCGGTCGTTCGACGAATCTGCTGAATATCAATCTCGGGATGCAACCAGGTGCAACAGCCAATCGCAACATAATTCTCCGCGGATTAGCCGCAGGCCAATCAATTAACGACATTAAAGCGCGCCGTGACGAAATCATTGAATTTGCTGAACTGGGCGATTTTATCAACTTGCCCGTGGACACATACTCCTCCGGCATGCGGATGCGGCTCAATTTTGCGATCTCCACGGCTTTCCAGCCGGAAATTCTAATTCTTGATGAATGGCTTTCCGCAGGCGACCTTGGGTTCCGTGAAAAAGCAACAGAACGTATGAAAGAATTTGTCGCCAAGGCCGGTATCCTGGTAATGGCAAGCCATAACCGGAAATTACTCGAAGACAATTGCACACGGACGATATGGCTTGATCGTGGCCGCATCCGTATGGATGGATCCATCGACGAAGTCTGGGGAGCCTATGCCGACGAGCAAAAGGTAATACGCGACGCACGGATATGCGAGAAAAAGGCCCTGGAAGCCAGCCCCAAGGCCAACCCCGAGGCCAGCCCCGAGGCCAGTCCCGAGGCCAGCCTGGCAAAGCAATGACCGGAAACCGTTCCGTCCAGTTCTTTACGATCTGCGCCAGAAACTATCTGGGTTATGCGTTGACGCTTTTCAAATCGCTCCGCACGCATCACCCTGAGGCAGCATTCACCTTGTTTCTCGCCGATCATGGCGACCTCGACGGGAAGACCCTCCCCTTTGATATGATCGAAGCAAACAGGCTTGACCTCGCCAGTCTTTACGACATGGCGGTACGCTATTCTGTTATGGAATTTGCGACAGCGATAAAGCCAGCCTGTTATTTGCATTTATTTGATAAAAAGGGCGTGAAAAATGCCGTCTATCTTGATCCGGATATTTATATCACCGCGTCGCTTGAACGGCTCCATGAAATTCTTGAAAATGAAGCTGAATTGATCCTGACCCCTCATATTCGGGCACCCTTCTGTGATGACGCGCACCCGGACGATCGGCAAATTCTGAATGCAGGCTGTTATAATCTCGGTTTTGCGGCAATGCAAGACAGCCCGGAAATCCGTACCTTTCTTAACTGGTGGCAGAGCAAACTGCTGAGCGAAGGTCATAATGACCTCGACAAGGGCCAGTTTGTCGACCAGCGCTATATGGATCTGGCACCATCCCTTGTTGCCCGAACCCATATTCTCCATGATTGCGGATTTAACGCAGCGTACTGGAACCTGCACGAACGCCCGATCAAGAAAACACCAGGCGGTTGGATGGCGGGCGACAGGCCATTACGGTTCTTTCATTTTTCCGGCATTGTCCCCGGCGACCATAGCGTCTTTTCAAAACACCAAAACCGGTTTGATCGCTCTGGCATTGGTGATCTCCGGATTTTGCTTGATGACTATCTCAACCAACTTGATAAGGTCGGCCAAGCGAATTTTTCGAGCATTCCTTATGCCTATGGTCGCTATGCCGATGGTACAGAAATCTCAGCCTATATGCGGCGTTGCTTTGCGGCCAGCGTTCGCCCCGAGACCTCTCCTTATACAAAGCGATCAGGGCATGTTGCACAGGTTCAAAAAGGTCTTCCCGTCTTTGATGTCGGTCCGTTTCTGCCTGTCGACGAAACCACCCATGAGCCGATCCTGATTGCTTATGCCCGACGTAAACGCGCCGATCTGGCGCGGGCCTTCCCGGCGGAAACACGAGCGGGCCGCCATGGGCTTGCTGCCTGGTTCCGCTCGAACGCCGCCGGTGCGTTTGGCCTGCCGCAATCTCTTGTTGATGCGGCATTGGATGTTGCCGATACGGGCGGCGATGGGGGGATGGCGGCGGCCCCTCTGAGTGCGCGTGCTGCCAATCGGCTGCTCGCTGCAGCACCAAGCCTGCGCCCGGTCTATCGTCATCTGCCAGTTGGTCTGCGCGCGCGTGTAAAAACCGCCTTGTTCAGAACCAACACCCGCGCAAGTCCGGCTACCGAAACGAGCCCCCGCCTTGCCCCTGCAACCGGACGGTTTGGTCCCGCCCGTAAGCCCGGTGTCCATGTTTTCGGGTA
>CAYSMJ010000118.1:0-8375 GCA_964432075.1 uncultured Caulobacterales bacterium
GTCGACCCGGTGATGGCCGAGCCGATGAAAGACCGTGAGATTTTCGATTTTCTGGGGTTTGATTGATGGCACGGACAGCAACCTATTCACGCCGCCGCGGCGAGCTTGAAACCTATTTCGACCGTACCGCCTCCGAAGCCTGGGCCAAGCTCACTTCCGATGCACCGGTCAGCGGCATTCGCGCAACCGTGCGCGCCGGTCGCGACGAAATGCGCCGCACCCTGATGGGCTGGCTGCCGGATGATATGAACGGTATGCGGCTGCTTGATGCCGGATGCGGCGCAGGCCAACTTTCCGTGGAGGCTGCGCGACGCGGCGCGGATGTCGTCGGTGTCGATCTTTCCCCGACGCTCCTTGATCTTGCCCGTGAGCGTTATGCCGCCGAACCGCTGAAAGGCACGATTGCGTTTCATGCCGGTGACATGTTCGACCCTGACTTCGGCGAATTCGACTACTGCGTCGCAATGGACTCACTTATCCATTACGATATGCAGGATATTCTCCGTGTATTGAGTGGTTTTGCCGGCCGTACCCGCCACGCCATGGCGGTGACGATCGCCCCAAAGACCCCTCTTCTTACCGTCATGCATGGGGTCGGAAAATTCTTTCCCCGCTCAGATCGTGCGCCGGCTATTCAGCCGGTCTCGATCGGGAAGCTGCAAAAGGAATTGGCCCGCACTCCGCGTCTTGATGCCTGGACAAACAGCGATGACTGCCAGATCCAGTCGGGTTTTTATACCTCACACGCGCTTTTTCTAAAGCGCCAGTCTTAAAGGATCAGCGATAACCGGATGAAACCTGAAAGTCAGCATATGGATAAGGCCAAGGCACTTGCAGCGAAACGACAGGCGCAATGGTCAACCGTCTGGTCAGAGATCGGTACGCGGTTTTTGCCCTTTGCTGATGCGGTCTCAGAAGAACTTCCTCTCGGCCGTCTTTTGCGTCTGTCTCTGTTTCAGGTCAGCGTCGGGCTTGCCACTGTTCTGCTTACGGGGACCCTGAACCGGGTCATGATCATTGAACTCGGTGTACCGGCCTCTCTTGTTGCGGTCATGATTGCCCTGCCACTGGTATTTGCGCCCCTGCGTGCGCTGATCGGGCACCGCTCTGATCACCACCGCTCGGCACTGGGCTGGCGTCGCGGGCCCTTTATCTGGTTTGGCTCGATGCTGATGTTTGGCGGTCTTGCCGTCATGCCCTTTTCACTCATCCTGCTTTCCGGCGATACCACGGGACCGGGTTGGGTCGGTCAGGCCGGCGCGGTTTTGGCGTTTCTGCTGGTTGGCGCAGGTTTGCATACCACCCAGACGGCAGGTCTGGCGCTGGCCACCGATATCTCGCCTCAAGACAAGCGCCCACAGGTTGTCGCCGTGCTTTACGCCATGCTCCTCGTCGGCATGCTTGCCAGTGCCCTTTTTCTGGGGGCGCTTTTGCAGGACTTCTCGCAGGTGCGGCTTGTCAAAACCATTCAGGGCTGCGCAGCCCTTGCCATGGTTCTCAATATGGTTGCCCTTTGGAAGCAGGAAGCACGCCAGCCTGTTGAGATCGATCAGAAACGGTCTGCGCCACGCTTTTCCGCAAGCTGGTCGCGCATGCTTGAACGTCCGGGTGTCAGTCGGCTTCTGGTGGCGACCGGACTTGGCGCGGCGGCTTTCAGCATGCAGGATGTTTTGCTCGAGCCCTATGGCGCGGAGGTTCTGGGACTTGGCGTCGGCGCGACCACGAGGCTGACGGCGCTTTTTGCCGGTGGGATGATCTTTGGCTTTGTGATTGCCAGCCTCAGACTTGATGGCGGCGACAGCCCTTACCGCCTAGCCGGTCTCGGGCTTCTTGTCGGCATCATGGCCTTTACCGCAACGATCTTTTCGGGTCCGCTTGGCTCTGCCGGGCTGTTCAGTCTCGGAACCTTGCTGATTGGCTTTGGAAACGGTCTCTTTTCCGTTTGTACGCTGATTGCCTTTATGGGGCTTGGCCGTTCTCTTGTCACACCGCAGAACGCCGAAAACGGCCTTGTCGATAACGGTCTGGCCCTTGGTGCCTGGGGAAGCGTGCAGGCCTGTGGAGCCGGGTTTGCCATCTTCGGTGGCGGCCTCTTACGAGACGGCTTTGCGGGGCTGACCTTATCAGGCGATTTCGGGCCGGCATTTGCTGATCCCGCCACGGCCTACAGCGTCGTCTACCATGTCGAAATCCTGCTTCTGTTTTTCACCCTCGCCGCGATCGGCCCACTTGCACGTTTTGCAGGCACGCCGATGGCTGACGCTAACACCCGCTTCGGTCTTGCCGCGTTTCCGGGCTGACCGACAACTTCTGGAGACTGTATAATGATATTTGGCGGAAATTTTGTGAGCGAGATCGATCTGGTCGATATTGCGCTTTGGGGCTTTACCCTATTTTTCTTTGGACTGATCTTCTATATACGGCGTGAAGACCGCCGTGAAGGCTACCCGCTCGAAACCGACACCACGGGTCGGCTCGAAGACAGCGGCTTCTTCTGGTACCCTCCGAAGAAGACCTTTATCCTGCCCCATAATCGTGGCACGGTGCAGGCTCCGCATCCGGACAATCGCGACAAACGCACGTTCAATATGGAACGCATGGCAGTCTGGCCTGGCGCGCCCTACCGTCCGAAAGGCAACCCGCTTGTGGACGGGATCGGGCCGGCAGCCTGGTGCGAGCGCGATGATGTCGCTGATCTGACCGTTGACGGACGTGATCGGATTGTCCCGTTCCGGCTGGGTGATGGGTTCGAAGTGTCTTCAAATGACGCCAATCCGGTCGGCTGGGATGTTGTGGCCGGTGATGGTCAAACAGTCGGAAAAGTTGTTGATCTCTGGGTTGATCGCTCTGAAGCGGTTATTCGCTATCTTGAAGCCGATGTGGGGACAGAGGCAAGCCCGAGAAAGATACTGATCCCGATGCCGTTTGCTGTCATCAACAAGTCCCGCAAACGCGTTGACGTTGAGGCTATTTTTGCTGAACACTTCAAAGATGTGCCGCTCACCAAAAAGCCCGACTCTGTCACCCGGCTTGAGGAAGACAAGATCGCCGGCTATTTCGGCGGCGGCAAGCTCTATGCCTCGGTCGCACGTCAGGAGCCGCTGGCATGAGCCTGTTTCACGACGAAGAAGACAAAAAGCCCGAGCCGATCCCTGGGCTTCCCGAAGAACTGCCAGAGGGTGAAACCGTTCTCTGGCAGGGCAAACCGGCCGCGCTGGCGTTCACGATCAACACCTTCCGTTTGCGTTGGATTGCGGTATATGTCACTGTGTTTTTGACTTGGCGATTGGCAAACGCTGCCACGACGGATGCCGGGATTTCCCAAGGGATGGTCATCGAAACGCTGCTCACGGCATCGGCATTCACCCTTGGTGGTGTCTCGATTTTCCTGGTGCTAGGGGCACAGATGGCTCGCTCGACAATCTATACGCTGACAAATCGCCGTCTGGTGATGCGGTATGGCGTCGGCTTCCGGAAATATATCAATTTGCCCTTCTCTCGAATTTCAAGTGCCAGCCTGAAAGCTCATGGCGGCAAAACCGGTTCGATCGCCTTTGAAACAGATCGGGCACACCCCCTGCCCTATTTCCACCTCTGGCCGCATGCGCGTCCCTTTCGGTTCGTCAATGCGAGCCCGATGTTTCGTGCGATAGCAGATCCGGAAGGATTTGCGCGGCTTCTGGCAACAACCATGAAGGAAGCAAAGCCGGAACAAGTCAGTATCGAACGCGCTATTCTTGATCCTGGTACCGAGAAAACAGCCCAGCCCACCCATGGTGGCCGATCACCGGCACTCGCCACCTGACCGACGAAACCTGATTAAAAGAAAGATACAACCATGGCCCATGATCATGCTCCACCCAAAGTTCCAAAGCAGTTGCTTTGGGCCTGTGGTGGCCTGATGGTATTTTCGGTACTGCTTGCTTTTTCCGGGCGCTACCTCAGACAGCCTTTCACAATTCCGGATGAAGCTGAAATCGCACGCACATTGTCGATGCATATCCATGACGATCATGATGGCGGTGTCCTGGTTTATAATGCTGAAACCGGGGACAGACTGAAAAAATTTGACCCCGGAAAGGGCGGCTTCATACGGACAGCCATGCGGGCCATGACTTCCGCCCGGCTGGTTCGCAATATTGGCCCGCAAGCCCCATTCAAACTTGTTTATACCGATGAGGGCCAGCTGATTTTGATTGATCCTGAGACCGAACGGCATTTACAATTGCGTGCATTCGGTAAGGATAATGCGGCGATTTTTGCAGACCTGCTCAATCTTGCTGACGCGCAACCCAATCCAACAAATCTCGCTGAGGCCCGGCCATGACCTCAAAACATTCGCACACCCCGCTGTTTCAACGACCGAGCTTTGAAATCGGATGCACGATCACGATTGAACATACCGATGCGTCCCTTGAAGCTCATGTGGAACTCGACGGCGATGTTCAACCGACTGTTGGCGACCGGATCACCGTCCATGGTGCTCATGTTCAGGTCCCCTATGGCGAGAAACTGACCCTGCGTCGCCAGGCCACCATACGCCGCGCAAACCAGCTGGAGAAAATCTGGGTGAAGATCCGGTCTCTCTTTGAATTGACAGAACTTTATGAGGTGAGTTTTTCACCCGGGAGGATATGATGACGAGCTATACCCCGACTATGAACGACGTCGCCGCAGTAGACGAAGGCTATATTGCCGAGCTTGGCAATACGACCGAGGCGGCCTGCGAAACGACGATGCTGAGCCCGCGCTTCTATACAACCGACTTTGAAGCTATGGATCGCATTGATGTCAGTTCGGTTCGCTCGGAATGGGACAAACTACTGGCAGAACTCGAGTCTGACCCCAACAAGGATCATTTTCGTCGTACGGATGAGTTCGATAATATTCTTGGCACTCTTGATCCGAAACTGCGGGCAGAATTCATCGACTTCCTCGTAAGTTCCCTGACCGCCGAGTTCTCTGGCTGTGTCCTTTACAAGGAAATCGTCAAACAGGTTGACAACCCGGATATCAAGGCGCTGTTTAAATCCATGGCGCGGGACGAAGCCCGCCATGCCGGTTTTATCAATTATGTTTTGCGTGATTTCGGCATCGGTATTGACCTCGGCTTCCTGACAAAGACCAAGAAATACACCTTCTTCAAACCGAAATATATTTTCTATTCGGTCTATCTTTCCGAGAAGATCGGATATTCCCGCTATATCACGATCTATCGCCAGCTCGAACAGCACCCGGAATTGCGGTTCCACCCGATCTTCAAGTGGTTCAAAGAATGGTGTAATGACGAATTCCGCCATGGCGAGGCCTTTGCCCTGCTGATGCGCGCAGATCCGAAACTGCTCAAGGGCGGCAACAAATTGTGGATCCGGTTTTTCCTCATGGCCGTCTATGCGACCATGTATATCCGTGATCATCGTCGGCCCGCGTTCCACGCCGCCCTGCAGATGGACCCGACTGATTACGATATGAAAGTCTTCCGGATCTGCAACGAAATCTCGCGTCAGGTTTTCCCGGTTGAAATCGATATTGATAATCCGAAATTTCTGGAGATTCTTGAGGTCTTACGGGGCAAGGCTGACCGCATGGAAGCCTTTGGAAACAACGGGATCGTCAATCGGATCAAACGTGCGTGGCTTGGCCTGCAATGCGGGCTGACTTTTGCACGGCTATTCATGATGAAACCGAAAACCAATACGCCGCCGGAAAATGTCCGGCTGGCACCGGCCTGGTAATCAGGAAGATCCGTTCACCCTGCCATGATCGATTTTATCCTTCCTCTTGCTTTTGCTGCGCTTGTCTGGTGGTTCAGTACCGGGATCATCCTGTGGCTGATCCGCCGGCCGCGCAGGCAGCACGGCGTTATCGGCATGGGGGCAACCCTGATTATGGGGGCTGCAACCTTGTGGCTGTTGCTGGTTCGCAATGATGTCTCGATCTTTGGGGCTTATACCGGTTTTACGACCGGCATTCTGCTCTGGGGCTGGCATGAAATCATGTTTCTTCTTGGTTTCATCAGTGGGCCCCGTAAACAGGATTGTCCGGCAGGACTGCCCGGCTGGTCACGATTCAGGGTCGCAACAGAGACTGTTATCCATCATGAACTCGCCATCGCCTACCACGCCTTGATCATCGCAATCATCACCTGGCCCGCCCAGAACCGGATTGCGCTGTGGACCTTCCTTGTCCTTTGGGGCATGCGCCTGTCGACCAAGCTGATTGTTTTTTTTGGCGTGCCCAACATCACAGACCATTTTCTGCCGGACCATTTGCGATATCTGAAAACCTATTTTCGGAAACGCCAGCCAAATCTGTTCTTTTTCATGGCGATTACGCTCGTGACAACGGCGGCAGCGCTGATTGTGGCGGCGGCGCTGGAGGCGCCATTTGGTTCCGCCCAATCCATCGGGCTGTCGCTGGTGGCCACGCTTGCCGTGCTTGCCGTGATCGAACACTGGGCGCTCATTGTTCCATTTCCAGAGCGGTTCTGGAACTGGGCCTTGTCGCCTGATAGTCAGGCTCCTGAGCTTTCAAAAAGGGGCCCGTTAGCAACCGTCGTTTCGCCCAAGCCCGTGCGGAACGGTGAAGACCCGAAAGACAATAAGTGGAGGGATATGGGCCATGGATTATGAACAGTATTTTGACGGCGCCCTTGCGAGCCTCCGTGACGAAGGCAATTATCGTGTTTTTACCGATATCAAGCGACAGTGCGGACAATTTCCCCAGGCCCAGAACCATAGTGAAATCGGTCCGGAGAAAATAACGGTCTGGTGTTCCAATGACTATCTCGGCATGGGCCAGCATCCGAAAGTCCTTGCTGCGATGCACGCTGCCCTTGACGAGTGCGGCGCTGGTGCAGGCGGCACACGGAATATCTCGGGCACCAATCATCACCATGTTGAACTTGAGCGCGAACTTGCCGACCTCCACGCAAAGGAAGCCGCGCTCCTCTTCACCTCTGGCTATGTATCGAACTGGACGGCACTCGGCACGCTCGCGGGCAAAATTCCGGGCTGTATTGTTTTCTCGGACGAACTCAATCACGCTTCAATGATCGAAGGCATTCGCCATTCGCGGGCACAAAAGCATATTTTCAAGCATAATGACCCGGCTGATCTTGAACGCAAACTGGCGTCGGTCGATCCGGATGCCCCAAAACTGATCGCTTTTGAATCGGTCTATTCGATGGATGGCGATATCGCGCCTATAGCAGCGTTCTGTGATCTGGCAGAGCGCTACAACGCCATGACTTATCTTGATGAAGTTCATGCAGTGGGGCTCTATGGCCCAAGAGGCGGCGGTATTGCTGAACGCGAAGGCCTGATGGACAGGCTGACGGTGATCGAGGGAACCCTCGGCAAGGCCTATGGCGTGCTAGGCGGCTATATTGCGGCGACGACGGCGCTTTGTGATTTTATCCGCAGCTTTGCATCCGGATTTATTTTCACAACCGCTTTGCCGCCGGCTGTCGCTGCGGGGGCCTGCGCGTCAATCCGTCACCTCAAGGAAAGCCAGCTTGAACGACACGCCCACCGGGACCGGGTTGCACGGGTTCGGGCAAATCTTGGCGCGATCGGCATTCCCACCCTGGACAATCCCAGCCATATCGTGCCGGTGATGGTCGGCGATCCGGTGAAGTGCAAATGGATTTCCGACTGGCTGATCGCCAATCACGGGATTTATGTGCAGCCGATCAATTATCCGACCGTCCCTAAGGGAACGGAAAGACTGCGCATTACGCCTTCGCCGGTCCACAGCGACGACGACATCAAAAAACTGACAGCGGCCCTGTCGGAGATTTGGTCGCAATGTGCGCTCGCCCGCGCGGTTGCGTAGCCCGACGGCACCCGCTATTTAAACAAAAATGCATGGCATGCAATGAAACGGTTAAAAGGCCTTAATGGCGACAGATTGGGGGAACCACGTTCCCCGAATGCTCGTATCACGGGCAATTCACAACGAAGAGGACAGATTACATGATAAAATCCAAAGTAGTTCTGACGGCAGGGGCATCCCTGTTTGCCATGGCACTGACCGCCTGTGGCGGCGGTGACGATGGCGCGTCGGTCAGCGAAAAGGCCGCTGATGCGAAAAACGCGGCGGAAAACGCTGCAAACGATGCAGCTGAAACCACCGGTAATGCTGCGGGAGCGGTGAAACAAGCGGCTGGTAATGCTGCCAATTCAGCGAAGGAAGCCGCATCCGAAACTGCAGACGGCATGAAAAAAGCCGGCGAAGACATGGCCAACAAGGCTGGCGAAATGGCAAATAACGCTGCCGACAGCGCAAAAGCGGCTGGCGACAAAATGGCAGACAGCGCCAAAGCCGCCGGGGACGCCATGGCGGATAAAGCCGGTCAGGCTGCGGCCGGTGCC
>CAYSMJ010000119.1:0-8336 GCA_964432075.1 uncultured Caulobacterales bacterium
GAATATCCCCTCTTCGGTTCAACGGCGCCGCAATTTCGCCAAGGCGGCGATCTGAGCGGACAAAAGCCAACCCGGTGAACCATGTTGGCGGCACGATACGATAATGCCTATTCGGCGTTGAACTGCGCCCGCCATGTAGCGAGCTGATCGTCATCGATGTTCGCAAACAAAACCTCAGGCGGCGAAAACGCCGTTCCACCGGCCAGCCAGGCAAGTTCTGTGCTGACATCTTGAGGCCAGGACAGGTCGCTTGCACTCTCGCCAAAAACCGCCAGCATTTTTTCAGCGGTAAAGGGAATCACCGGCGCTGACAAAACGGCAAAAAATCTTATCAGATTAAGTCCGATCCGGACACTGACTGCCGCTGTCTCAGGGTCCGTCTTGTATGTGGTCCAGGGTGCGGTTTCCTGCAGATATTCATTCCCGGCAACCCAGATTGACCGCAAATCGGCACAAGCTTTCCGGAATTCCATCGCCTCAAGATTATCGGTGTAGCTCTCAAACCGCGTTTGGAGGGTGGTCATGAGCGCAGCTTCAATGTCGCCCGCCGCACCACCCTCGGGGATTGTCTCACCGAATTTGGACTTGCAGAATCGGGTAATACGATTGACAAAATTCCCAAGAACGTCCGCCAGATCCTTGTTGACGACGCTGGCAAAATGCTCCAGCGTAAAGGATGTATCGTCCGACTCCGGCGCATTCGCCATCAGATACCAGCGCCAGGTGTCAGCGGGAAGCAGGTCAAGCGCCTGATCCATGAAGATGCCGCGCTGTTCGGACGTCGAAAACTTTCCGCCATACCAGGTCAGCCAGTTCAGTGATTTCAGCGTATCTACGGTCTTCCATGGCTCGCCGGAGCCCAGAAGCGTTGCCGGGAACGACACGGTATGGAAGGCGACATTATCCTTGCCCATGAACTGGACATAACGGCAATCGTGCGCCCCCTGATCGGTTCGCCACCAGCGCTGCCAGTCATCGCCCATGGCCTGCGCCCATTCCTGTGTCGCGGCGATATATTCAATCGGCGCATCGAACCAGACATAAAAAACCTTGTTTTCAAAGCCACGTCGCGGTGCGCCGCTCCGCGTAACGGGAATGCCCCATTTGAGGTCACGGGTAATGGCCCGGTCGCGCAGCCCCTCTTTCAGCCATTTGAGCGCAATGGAACGCGTCAGCGCGGGGAAACTGTCCTTTGTCGCCAGCCAGTCCTCGATCTGTTGCTGCTGTTTTGACTGCAGGAGATAAAGATGGCGGGTATCGCGCACCTCCACCTCGTGGGAGCCGGAAACCGCCGAATACGGATTGATGAGGTCGGTCGGGTCGAGAAGCCGCCCACAATTGTCACACTGGTCGCCCCTCGCGCGCTCAAACCCGCAATGGGGACAGGTCCCCTCCACATAGCGGTCGGGCAGGAAGCGCGCATCGGCGACGGAGTAGACCTGTTTGTCCGTACGCTCCTCGATCAGGCCATTATCCTCCAGCCGGTCGGCAAAATGCTGGGTCAGCGCGTGGTTTGCCGGGTTTGACGAGCGGCCAAAATGATCGAAGGACAGGCCAAAGGCTTCGCCCGCCGCGCGCTGGATTTCATATTGCTCAGCGCAATAGGCGGCGACATCCGCGCCAGCCTTGGCCGCCGCCAGCTCTGCCGGGGTGCCATGCTCATCGGTTGCGCAGATAAACAGCGTCTCACGCCCCCGCTGGCGACAGAACCGCGCATAGACATCCGCCGGCAACATTGAGCCAGCGAGATTGCCGAGATGCTTGATGCCGTTGATGTAAGGCAACGCAGAGGTAATGAGCGTGCGTGTCATGGGGTCGTGGTTCCTGAGCTTTACATTGCGGACTATCACCCCGCCCGGCGCTTGTCATTACAACCGGGATTTACCAGCGGGATGGAAACCCACGCGCTAAAGGACGTTCAGCCAGCAAATCTGCATGATCTCTCAGGGTTAAGGTACGCCCTGAATAAACGTCTATTCAGAGTTTTTTGGTGGTTCCAAAGACTGACCGGGAATGCATCTTTTTATCTGCCGCTGCAAATCCAAAAGCTTGCTGCATAATGGAGTAGTACGTTTGCTCTCGCCGCTTGCGCCTTGCTGGTATCCGAAAACGTAGGCGCTGAGCAAAAGCAATAGAAAAAAATATGAGCGTAAGAATATCCTTCCCATAGGGAAGAATTAAATCGCTATCTCGCACAACTCCTCCAATTTACCTACTTCAATGGAATCATCTGTACGTCAATCACGGCATTGCCCATGGCGGGGTCGATATCGATTTTCTGGAAAGCTTTGCGAACAACCGCTTCACCGACCTGAAGCTCCTGGGTGGCGCCGTCGAATTTGACCTTGACCTCGTTAGCTCGGTTCAGACCGTCGGGCGGCATATCCCAGAGGAAATGCACGGAGAACAAAACCCCCGGCCCCTTCTTGTTTTCATAAAGCCGCCAGGTGCGATCCACAAACAATTTGTTGAGAACGATTTTCTCTGAGTCCATGGCCCCGAAATCCCCTTTGCCCGCAAATCAAGAAAAGCATGGCGACCGGTTGAAGGCAAGCTTTGAGTTCCCACTCGTCGCTCCGTCACCTTCCGGGCCGGGGCGGAATATTTTTACCAACCGTTTTCGACTTGATGTCAGCCGGCGCGGGCGGCGGGGACGCTAAGCGCGCCGTGGCAGTGCTTGTATTTCTGGCCCGAGCCGCAAGGGCATGGCGCGTTGCGGGAAACCTTGCCCCAGGTCTCCGGATTTTCGGGGTCAATTTCTTCGGCAAGCCGGCGCGCACGCAGGGTGCCGGCACCGGCAGACGCCGTTGCACGACGCGACGGCTCCATTTTGTTTTCACCGGTGAGCGGATTGGCATGTGTCTCCGTCATCGGGATTTCCTGACGCTCGGGAATTGCCTGCTCCGGCTGACGGATTTCCAGGTAATTTAGCATACGGATTACATCCCGACGCAAATCATTCAACAGGCTTTCAAACAGGGCAAAAGCCTCGGTCTTAAATTCATTGACGGGATCGCGCTGGCCATGGCCACGCATCCACACCACCGACTGCAGATGGTCGAGCTGCTGCAAATGTTCCCGCCAGTTTGTATCGAGAACATGCAACAAGATTGCCTTTTCAATGCGACGCATATGCTCCGGGCCAACCTGCGCGGCCCGGGCTGCCATTTGCTCTTTCGTCTCGCGGTCAAGACGCTCGGCAATTTCCGCATCCGCCACACCTTCTTCCGCGCCCCATTTGGCCACATCGTAAGGCTTACCAAATACATCCTCAAGTTCCTTCGCCAGCCCTTCCAGATCCCATTGCTCCGCATAGGTCTTAGGGGGAACAAAGGTCGCGACCGTATCCTCGATCAACTGTTCACGCATCTCGTCGATAATATCATCAACCGTTTCGGCTGACATGAATTCGACACGCTGCTCAAAAATAGCCTTACGCTGATCGTTTTTGACGTCATCAAATTTGAGAACGTTCTTGCGCATATCAAAATTGCGCTGTTCGACTTTTTTCTGGGCCGTTTCAACGGCCTTTGTAAACCATGGGTGCTCAATGGATTCATCAGGCTGTATGCCAAACCGTTTGAGCATTTTCTCCATTCCGGAGCCGAAGATCCGCATCAGGTCGTCTTCCAGTGACAGGAAGAATTTTGTTGTACCCGGGTCACCCTGACGTCCGGAACGCCCGCGTAACTGATTGTCGATCCGCCGACTTTCGTGACGCTCAGTCGCAAGAACAAACAGCCCGTCGGCCGCTAGTGCCTTTTCTTTCAGCGCGGCAACTTCTTTTTCAATCTCACCGCGTTTGCGCGAAATCGTCTCTTCAGAATCGCCTTCTTCAAGCGAGTTCATGACCTGCATATCAACTGATCCGCCAAGCTGGATATCGGTGCCGCGCCCGGCCATATTGGTCGCTATGGTTACAGCACCCGGAACACCAGCCTGAGCAATGATCTCGGCTTCCTGTTCGTGATAACGCGCATTCAGTACATTGTGCTCTACAGGCACTTTCTTTTTCGCCAGCTCACGCAAATATTCAGCCGTCTCAAGATAATCCCGTCGCAGATCGTCTTCTTTGTCTTTCAAGTCACTCGCCCGGGCCACAAGATCGTCGGCGATGGCCTTGAACATTTTCTTGTCACTGAGAAATCCGGACAATAGCTCGGAATTCTCAATTGACACTGTGCCGACAAGAACAGGCTGACCGCGTTTGACACAATCGGCAATCTGAAGAACGATAGCCTTATATTTTTCCTCAGCGGTCATATAGAGTTCATCGTCAAGATCCTCCCGGGCGATCGGCCTGTTGGTTGGGACTTCCATGACGTTGAGCTTATAGATATCGGCGAATTCAGCTTCTTCCGTGAGCGCCGTACCAGTCATGCCGGCAAGCTTTTCGTAAAGTCGGAAATAGTTCTGAAATGTGATTGAGGCGAGCGTCTGGTTTTCCGGCTGGATGTTTACGTTTTCCTTGGCTTCTACAGCCTGATGCAACCCGTCGGACCAGCGACGCCCTTCCATCATCCGTCCTGTAAACTCATCAATAATCGATACTTTCTCGTTACGGACGATATAATCCTTGTCGCGCTGAAAAATCTTGTGGGCGCGCAGGGCATTATTGATATGATGGACAATCGTGACGTTTGCAGCGTCATACAGGTTTTCACTCTCCAGAAGACCGCTGTCGCCGAGAATCTGCTCAAGTTTTTCGTTGCCTTCTTCGGTCAGCGATACCGAGCGCGCCTTTTCGTCTATATCGTAATCATCGTCGCCAAGCTGGGGCATGATTGCGTCAATGGCGATATAGAGTTCTGATTTATCGTCCGTGGGCCCTGAAATGATCAGTGGCGTCCGCGCTTCATCGATCAGGATTGAATCGACCTCGTCCACAATTGCGAAATGATGACCACGCTGAACCATTTCCTCAAGCGAGGATTTCATGTTGTCACGCAGATAATCAAAGCCAAATTCGTTATTGGTGCCATAGGTAATATCGGCGGCATAGTTCTGGCGTCGCTGGTGATCATCAAGACCATGAACGATACAGCCCGTCGTCATGCCAAGCCTTTCGTAAACCCGGCCCATCCATTCGGCATCGCGACTGGCAAGATAGTCATTGACCGTCACCACATGGACCCCGCGTCCTGTGAGCGCGTTGAGGTAAACCGGAAGGGTCGCAACGAGGGTCTTGCCCTCACCGGTCTTCATCTCGGCGATATCGCCGCCATGAAGGACCATACCACCAACCATTTGCACATCGTAATGGCGCTGGCCAAGAGCGCGTTTAGCAGCCTCGCGGACGGTGGCAAAGGCTTCCTCCAAAAGCTTGTCGAGGCTTTCACCATCGGCATATCGGGTCTTGTATTCGTCGGTCTTGCCGATCAGTTCGCTATCGGAGAGCGCAGAAATCCTGTCTTCCAGCGCGTTAATCGCCTCGACACGGCGCCACATCGGTTTCAGTCGGCGGTCATTGGCTGAACCAAAAATTTTCTTTGCGATCCCCATCAGGGCCATTGTCGGGAATTCCTCAATATCTTGAAACGTTCATTACAAGGCGGCAGGACTATTGCTGCCTGCCATGCCGCGCTAATCAGACCTAAAAGATTGTCGGTGAAATAGGTGGCGGGTGATACCCTGTCAACGCAAGCTGGCGATCACCTCGCCTCGCGGGCACATCGATGTTGGGCGGACGGACGCCGGAGTCTTAAGGAAAAATCGGTTTTGTCTGTCGAAAACGCCGTTTTCGAGAACCGGAGCGCAGCGCCTATGCGGTAGGTGAGCACCAAAAGCGCAAAAAAAAAGCGTTTGCAGACGGCGAAAACAGATTTTTCGGTTAGACTTTTTTTAAACGGATAAACAATGGGCCAGCACGACAAGGCAAAAAAGGCGGAGAAAAGCGCCGCGGACACGCCAGCAGGGCCTGTCGCCGCCATTGGCGAAGCTAAAGCTGTGCCGACCGGATCGGTCTCGCGGCGTCCTTTCAGGGGCGACCCCAAAAACCTGCCCCGCCCGATCCAGCCTCCCTCGACCATTGTCGAAGAAAGCCCGCTTTTTTACGGCAAGGACCTTCCCGCAGTCGATGCTGATTCGGCCATGCTGCCCGATGGCGAAAACAACGTGGCCAGAACACGCAAGCGGCCCGCGAAATCAAAATCCACACGCGTGCGTAAACGCGGGGCAGAACATCGAACACAAAAAGCCGTTCGGGCCACCCGCCAAGATCAGTTCCGTCAACCCGGAAAGAAATCAAGAAAGCGGCCCACCCGAAACCAAACCAAGACGCGAAGATCGCGGCCAACTGCCCGGCAGCCGGCATTTGGCAACACGCCGGGGTGGCAAGCGTTCCTGGAGGCTTTCTTTGTTCCCCTTTACCATCTTCTGCGGGAGGCCTGGGCCGGGATTGGCTTCGGCTGGCGCCTGGCGGGGCGCATTGACGCTGCGATTGGCGGTGTCATTTTCGCTGTGGTCATGTTCGTTTGGCGATGCCTTTCGGCTGTCGCTGACGCGGTCATTTTTGGCCTTGCTGAGTTTGGTCGCTGGCTTCCGACCCGTGGGGGGCTCGCCTATTCGGCCTCGTTTGCTGTAATCGTTTTGCTGACCGGCCTGTGGATCGCCGAAATGACACGGGCAGCAAAGGTAGAGTTGTTTGCCAGGAGCGGGATCCTGTCTGAGAGACCGGGCAGCGCAAACGCGGACCCGCTCCGGATATCGCGCATGGCGCCGGCGTCAAACAATCCGCAGGACCCGATATTGGCACGGATTGGCGGGACTTATGTGCACAGGTCCGATGTCGAGAAAGCCGCGCGGCTTGCCGGGGCCCTCGAACCGGACGCAGCGTTAGACCTGTCAACAGATATGGGGCGAAAGCTGGTCAATTCCTATGTTGACCGGAAACTCCTCGCCGAGGCAGCCGAGGCAACCGGGCTGGCCAGGGAAAACGACACCGCCGACGATATCATGCTAGCCCGAGAGCAGATTCTCGCCGGCGCCTACCTTGACCGGCAAATCGATCAGAACGTCACGGATCAGCGCATCCGGGCCATTTATAACCTTCAGGCTAAAGACGCCGCCCTCGGAGAGGAAATTCGCCTTCGGCATATCCTTGTTGAAACCAGATCGGAGGCGCTGGCTATCCTCTCGGTGTTGGAACAGTGCGCAGAATTCGCAACACTGGCTCGGCTTCGTTCTCTTGATCGCGGGACGGCACCGGTTGGCGGCGATACCGGGTTCATCACCCGGGATATGGTGCCGGAAGACTTTTCAAGGATTGCCTTTGCTTTCGAAGCGGGGGAGACCTCCCCGCCCTTCCGGACAAGTGCGGGCTGGAACATTGTCCAGGTTGTCGCGAAGCGTCAGTCATCAGCGAAATCTTTGTCAGACGTTCGCGACAATATTGCCAGCTTCCTGCGATCTCGGACGATCAATGAGACAGTTGCGGGCCTGCGCCGTGACACAGACATCGAACTCTATCTCGATACGCCGGATCCCACGCCACCCACCTCCCTTGCTGACCGCGAAGACCCATGATTCATAAAAAATACACCAATGATAATGAAATGCCACATCTACCATACCGAAATATTTTTTCGATTTATCTTCAAATGTTAAACCAGACTTAACGGTGCCTAGTTTATGACAAAATTACCGGGGGCACTTATTGTCGTTGCCGGCGCCCTGATCGACGCTGATGGCAGAGTTCTTATGGCCCGGCGCCCGGTCGGCAAGCCAATGGCCGGACTTTGGGAATTCCCCGGAGGAAAGGTGAAACCACACGAGGCACCGCAAGTGGCGCTTCGACGGGAGTTGTATGAAGAGCTACGGATCAAAACAGAAGAATCATGCCTTGCACCGCTCGCCTTTTCAACCGAGCCGCAAGCAGACGGGACACTATATCTTCTTTTGTACGTATGCAGAAAGTGGCGCGGCAACCCGATTGGTGCCGAGGCACAGGAGTTAAAATGGCTGAGTGCGAAAAACATCATGCAAATGGACATGCCGGCTCCGGATCGCCCACTGGCAGCCCAGTTGCGCGATTTCCTGTTGTAAATGCGTTCGTCGGGAAAGTACGCGCCTTTGCGCAAAACCGTTCCGGTGCAACAGCGATTGAATACAGTCTGATTGCGGGACTGATCTTTCTCGTAATCGTCGGTTCCGTTCAAAACCTTTCCACCAACACAACCACGACCTACACCAAAATCGGTGATGCCGTCGACGCGGCAGTCAACCCATGACGGTCTAACTCAAAAATCTATTTTGGCCGTCTGCAAACGCCTCTTTCTGCGTTTGCGGTGCGTATACCAAGCTGCATGGATCGGAACCGATCCTTACAGCGCCGGGCA
>CAYSMJ010000120.1:0-8159 GCA_964432075.1 uncultured Caulobacterales bacterium
GGGTCGATGTCGAGGAAGAGATCATCCCAGCCCTGAGCCACCATCCAGTCACGCATCGCCAGCGCCTCGGCATTGTCCCGGCTGGAATGGGAAATGAAGATCGTGGCCATGGATGCGCATCCCCTCGCAGTCTCGATCCCAGTTCTCGACATTTCCGGCAGACTGTCCAGAATGGTTTGGTGATGTCGCAGTCGCAAGCGTTCAGGGCGATCCCCGAAGATGCGCTGCACCTTGCGCTCGCGCGACTGTCCGCCTGTGCGTGCATTCTGTTACCGTACGCTGATGAACACGGTCGGGCTCGCCCTGACAACCGTCCGGGGCTGTGACGCATATGACGCGTCTTCTAACTGTACGCCCCTTGGAGAAAAAACATGCATTCCCGCCCCGTGATGCGTCACCAGGAGGCGAAAACCTTGCTTTTCGTCAGTCTAATATCAAGCTGCATGGATCGGAACCGATCCCGTGCAGTGCAGGGCAAGCGCGACGGCGCCCCATGCGCCGTGGCCGCGGATGAGTCTTCATCCGCTCAGATTGGTATAAGAGCAGTAAGGAAATGCGTCACATCCGTCACACGCGTCACGTGGACGATCCCACCTGCAGGCCTGTGACGTACCGGGTCTTCCCGTCTCGGTCCGCCCCGAAACCGAGACGGGTCAGCCTGTCGCGCAATCCCTTTTTGCTCATGGTCTTCTGGATGCCGTTTTCATCGGCCCACGCTTTGTAAGCGGCAAACACGATGCTCACCCTCGTCCTGGCGCCAGGGTCGCGGTGGCAGTCCTCTTCGACAAACAGGGCCACCTGGTCAGCTTCTAACCGCCATTCTGCTTTCGCATCTTCGCTCGATTGCGGTTCTGTGAAGCCATTGGCAAGGGCGCGTGCATAAGCATTGAGGCAGGCCGTCAGGATGCCTTGCAATTCAGACTGTAGCTTGTCCTTCAAGCATGGGTCCTGCTCTGACTTCGCAAAGACGCGGTTGAATTGCAGGATGACTGCCCGCCTGAAAAGCGCTGCTGAAAAGTCGCGCGTGTGGGGCATGTGATTTGTCCCGAACCAGCAAGTTGAGAACGGGCGCATCACAAACGGGTTTTTGAATTTGTGCTCAACCGTTGCCGGCTCGCCAGATGTAATGGCCTTCAACTCCGCGTCCGCGATGACCTCGCCCTGTTCCAGTTCGGTCACGATGTTGGCGAGCTTCTGGTGGAGGTGCGCGCGCTGAAAACGATTGTCGAAGTTGGCAGGCTGGACGCCCGCGACATTTTCAGAGCCGAGCAGCCCTTCCAGAACCGCGAGCAGGACACTTTTACCATTTGCCCCCGGCCCGATGAGCATTATGAATTTTTCGTGCCGGGCATGGCTCATCAGCGTGTAGCCCATCAATTCGAGAACGGCCGCTATCTTGTCATCGCGGTCCAGGTCATCTCGGAAAACCTGTTCAAGAAAGGCCTGGAACATGGGCGCATCCGCGTCCGGGTCATACGCCACCGGAATTTGCGTTGTTCTGTAATGTTCACGGCAGTGCGGGCGCAACTGCCATTGCCCCGCCTGCATTTCGATTTCACCATTCAGGCAATTTACGGTTTCAGGATTGCCCAAATTAAACGCGTGTTCTGGCCGGTAAATGTCAGATTTCAGAACGTCTGTTACCCCGTAAACGCGGCTCGCCGTGACCTCAATCACAACTCCATCCTCCATGCGCGCCTGAACGGCCTGCTTTATGGCTCTGTCGTCTTGTTCCGTCCAAACCCCTCGTTCCTGCCAGCGCCAGACAAAAGCATTTGTGCAAATAATGTTTTCACGGCCGATATCGTCAATCGTCATCCGGGCAAGGGCCAGATGATCAGGTTCCGGGCGTTCGTCACGCCCTGCCTTCAGTTGATCGCGTATTACACCAAGCGGCACTTTGGTCGCGTCCTTGATAGCGCGAAAGACTGTATCCCTGCACAATGGGTCCAGCCCTGCGCATTCTGAAATCAGGGCATTCATTTCCTCGAATTTCCCCGGCTCCAACGCTCTGGCCGCTTCTAGCAGCTCATCGAAGCTGCGCGGTTCATCATCAGGCGTAAATGGGGTTTCTTCCAGTTCAGGTGCCTCGCTCATGCGGGCGCCCTTTCCTGGAGAAGAGTGTTGAAGTCGCGCCCTGTTCCGGGGTCAAGCATGCCGACTCGCCAGCCCAGGGAATGGGCACGATCGGCTAGCGCATGCGCCGCTTTACGCCCCGGCTTGTCGCCGTCGCAGGCAATCGTCAGCCGCGCCGGAACGGGCGGCAGTTTGACGCCCCTCATGCCCGAAGTGGAAAGCGAGGCCCAAAGCGTAAATGGGCTATCGAGAAGCCCGCACAGCAGTGACAAGGCGCTCTCAATGCCTTCAGCCACCACCAGCCGCGAAGGCCCTTCCGACAGCCTGACAGCTCCGCCGCCAGTGGCTCCCAGCATGGCCTTGTCCGGCTCTACATCTGCCTTCCCGCCTCCATCAGCCCGCAGCCAGGTGCGATGCACGGCCGGCTTTCCGGCGCCCTGCACCGCTGCAATCATGGCCGGCAGGCGCTTTCCCTCGGGCCCGTGAAAACACGCAGGGTGAAAGCGCAGCGTTTCCGCCAATGGGCATGTGATGCAGCGCCCGCGCAGATACGTCTCTGCTATGGTGCCTTCAATGGGCCGGGCTTCGCGCCAGAGCCGCTCGGCAATCGCCGCCTTGCGTTCCGCATCAGCCTTTGCTTCGGCCTTGCGCTGTGACAGCGCAGCAGGATCGGGCGCGCGATAATCGCCGGAGCGAAGTCCCGCCGCCGCCAATATATCGACAAATGCGCAGCCTCTTTTCTTGCAATGCAGAACAAGCCGTCCGGTCCGGCCATCAGCCAGTGTCAGGGCGTTCTGGTCGCGGCGTTTTTCGGGCTGGCAGACAGGGCATGGCGCGGTTCCGTATCGATGATGCCAGCGCCCGCCCAGCGAAACGGTCAGCTCACGCGCATTCATGAGCCCGCTTCCCCGTCGCCCGTAGGGAGACCTGCAAGCTCGGCCATCAACTTGGCCCGGCTCAGTGACAATCCGGTCTGGCGGGCAATCGCGCGCACCTGCCAGGGCGGGGGCGGGGTGGGATCAGTCTGGCGCTCGGCCTGCCTGCGTGCCCAGGCAAACAGCGGCAAATCAATATCATTGCGATAGGCAATATTCGGGTGTACTCTGCGCATCGTCGCAAAGTCCTTGTCATCGGAATTTGGGATCAGGCCCGGGCGCGTCGTGGTTGGTGCTGGCCCGGGCCGCTCTTTTCAGCCGGTCAGGGCGCCGCGTCCTCGCCCGCTTCCTGCGCCTTGAGCCAGGCCTCCAGAACGGCGACACGGATCAGCCGCCGCGTCCCGATCTTCATCGAGGCGATCTCATTCGCGCCCATAAGCTCGTAAAATTTTGTCCTGCCCAAACCGAGCATCTGCGCGGCCTCGGCGGGCGAAACGGCGAGGGGCCCTCGCCGTGCTTGATCTGTGTCCATGGTTCGGCGAACTCCAAGTTGCGACCGCGATCGTGCGGGCACGCAGGAACCTGCCACCAGGAGAGTCCGGTTGCCTTAGTCCGGTTTTGCGTCGGATTCCGGACGACCGGACGAGCGTGCCTCGAATGTCTTACGATACACGTTGATTTGGGACCGCTTTATTGGGCGCCTGTTCTTCGGCCATTTAGATATGACGATCTCAATAAGTGCCTTGCCCCTGGGCAGCTTGCCTGCATCTGCCACGCACGCCTCGAAAATTCGAAATGCAATATCCTCTGATTTTACTTTTGACGGTCCATCGCGGCCAGAAAGACGCTCGCGAACATAGTCCTCATCCAGTATTGGGCGGCCGTCTGTAAAATCGAAAACATCTTCGAGGCGTGCAAACTTGTGCCTGTCCATATAGGTGTCCAGAATCCCCGGACGCTCAGCAACGAGAACAAGCCCGTTAGACTTTCCTGCACCAAGTTTCAGTCGCTCCAGGACGTCATGTCGATGCGTTGCATCGTTTAGGTCTCGCGCAGCAAAAAGCGACCAGTACCTTTCGCCCAAACGAGCTTCTCCAAGAAAGAATAGAACGCCATCAACGAGTGTCTGTGGCGTTCCGACGGTTTCGCAAGCCTCCGCCAGCCAATCGAGAAAAACAGTCGGCATGAAGCGGTAAACCCTCAGATCGCTTTCATTCGCCATTACAAGACCTGCATCGACGCAATAGCCCTCATAGCGTTGAGCATCCTCATTCCAGGCCATCTCGATCTCATGCCCAGCCTCTTCACACCATTTGCAGCCAATAACACTCCGCTCGTATGGCCCTGCGAGTACGCCCCTTTGATACGCCGCCGCGCCATCCTCCGCAAAGAGCTTGGCGACGGCGGACGGGCTGAGGTCATGCTCGCCAATTTCGAAGGATTGCGCAAAGGCTTTGCCGGGCGACGGTCTCATGCGGCCATCCAGAGTGGCATATTCTGATCATCGGATCGGAGCCCGCAGAGATCAACGATGCGGCTGGCGATGGCGAGGTGCGCATCAACATAGGTGCTCACGCCAAGACCATTCGGCGTCAGCGTAGCGGTGACGGGCACATCCTTTGCTTCGCCGGGTCCGGCGCGGACTATGAACTGAAACTTTAGGCGGTTGACTTCGTTGCCGTGGCGCAGGCGCCTGGCTGCTTCCTGGCCCAACGACCTCGAAACGGAGGATAGTATTGATTGCCCTGGATCAAGGTGCTGGACGGTTGGCTTGTTCGTACCAGCGGCCCGAAAACGAATCTCACTGAAGCCGGCCGAAATCAGATTGGCCTTTTGAGGCAGTATCAGTCCCTCCAGGTTCAGAGCGGCACGCAGGAGAAAACTGTCAGCTTGCAGTGGCTTTCCCGCCGTCTCCATACCGAGAACGAGACGTGCGAACACGTCTGCAACCTCTTGGCGACCGTCCCGTTGCAGCCCTTGGCCACAAATCAGAAGCTGACCGCTTTTGGGGTAATAGGTGATCACGCAGGTGCGTTCGATGCCGGGATAGGCGTAAATGGTGTCGAAATGGCTCCAAAGGGGAAGCCCGGTCAGCGTATCCTTGATCGCGATGATCATCTGGAAGGCTTCGCCGCTGCGCGAAGGAAATCCCGGCTCGAAAGTGTGCGGATCGATGCGCGCATCCACCCTTTTGCCAAAGCGCTCCTTCAGCGTGGGCATGATCGAGGATTTGAAGGTCCCCGGGATGACGAGGGTACGCGGATCGAGGTCGGCCTTCACGGTCCAGGAATCATGAAATCCGGCGCACTGTCGCTGAGCGCAGACAATCCGCCTGCCTTCCGCAACCCGAAAGATGGCTTCCTTGTGTACGAAACAAAAAAGCGCCCGTTGGCGGGCGCTTTTGAATCGGTTGAGGAGTCCCCTGTGGTCTCCCGGGTCAGGATTGGCCTGGCGCAGGCAATCCTGACCGGCAGCATCTGACATGATCTCTATTCGCTGGAACTCACCCCTGATTGTCCGATACCTTGAGGCGCTCCAGTTCCGGATGGCCCGCTCAGCGGCCTTGCCGTATTCTCTCCGATTCACGGTTTCAGGATTCGCTGGGGGCTCGCATCGAAGCCGACTCAGGCAGTATTCGCGAAGCAAGTCAGCGCCCACATCACCGCAAAAGGCCGACAGCGAGAACGCCGCCATGGCACCGCCCCACAGACTTCACGCCAAACGTCTACGAAAAGGCACGAGCGCCAATGAACCTGAGATGAACAGGTCGTTGTACCTTTGACAGATGGTTAAAGGCCTGACTTCATTATAATGGGACGGAAACCTTTCAAGAGTGTAAGCCTGTGAAGGCCGCCTCAGGCGGCAGCGAGACTAGAATGGCACTGATCAGGTCAAAAAAGCGGGTTGCGGACCATGGTGAGGTGTTCACGCCTGCCTGGATGGCGGACGCCATGCTGGATCTGGTCCGTGAGGAAACCGAACGCATCGATTCCCGCTTTCTTGAGCCGGCCTGCGGCAGCGGAAACTTCCTCGTCAGGGTGCTGCAACGCAAGCTCGCTGCCGTGGAGCTCAAATATGCGAAAGCCGAGTTCGACCGAAAGCATTACGCGCTGCTTGGCCTGATGTGTATCTACGGCATCGAACTTCTGGCCGACAATGTTGCCGAGTGCCGTGACAATCTCATAAAGATTTTCGCAGATTACCTCGGTGTGGACAGGGACGATGACGTGATCCGGGCAGCGCACGCCGTCTTGTCTGTTAACCTCATACATGGCGATGCTCTCACCATGCGCGGTACTGACGATGGGCCCATCATCTTTGCCGAATGGGGTTACTTGGGACGAGGAAAGTTCCAGCGTCGCGATTTTCGCCTGGATGTGCTTACGCGCTCGTCATCATTTGGGGAGCAGGATTTGTTGATGGGCGATCCTGGAAAACACGAGATATTTACGCCGGTCAGGTCCTATCCGCCCATGACAATTCGCCAGCTCGCCGCGCAATGTGGTGACGCACCAGAGGAGGCCGCATGAACTCTCAGGCCAGCTTCACCCTGAGCGGGCGCAACCCCGATGTGCTGACCTGCATCGCCAATCTGTCGAATGATGAGGTCTTCACACCGCCCGAATTTGCAAATCGCATGCTGGATACGCTGGCGCAGGCTTGGGCCGCAGACCATGACGGGGCGAACCTCTGGGCCGATCCGGCTGTCACCTTCCTTGATCCGTGTACCAAGTCCGGCGTCTTCCTGCGGGAGATTACCAGCCGCCTGACCAAGGGGCTGGAAGAGGCCATTCCGGATTTGCAGACCCGCGTGGATCATATCCTGACACGGCAGGTGTTCGGCATTGGTATCACGCAGCTCACCGCCATGCTGGCGCGGCGGAGCCTTTATTGTTCCAAACATGCCAATGGCGAACATTCCATCGCGCGCAGCTTTAACACGGAAAACGGCCATGTCTGGTTTGAACGGACCCAGCATAGCTGGAAGGAAGGCAAATGCGTCTTTTGCGGTGCGAGCCAATCGACACTCGATCGGGGCGAGGATCGCGAAACCCATGCTTATGCGTTCATTCACACGGACAACATTAAAGTCAGGATCGCTGAGCTGTTTGGAGGCAACATGCAATTTGACGTGATTATCGGCAATCCTCCTTATCAGTTGAATGACGGCGGCTACGGTCAAAGCGCTGCGCCAATCTATCATATTTTCGTGGAGAAGGCCTTGGAACTCGATCCAAACTACGCGGTTTTTGTTACCCCTTCCCGTTGGATGGCCGGCGGGAAGGGGTTGGGAAACTACCGGGAGAGAATGCTCTCGGATAAGAGAATGCGTGCGATCGTAGACTATCCGAAGCTCTACGAGGGCTTTCCTGGCGTCAAAATCCGTGGCGGGATTTCTTATTTTCTATGGGACCGCCAGCACAACGGCCCATGTTCGGTTCAAACGATTTGGGATGGCAAGGCTACGGGGCCTGCAGTTGAGCGCCACCTTGATTCTTTTGATGTTCTCGTTCGGCGCAATGAGGCGATACCTATACTGCAGAAGGTGCGGGCAAAGGAAGAGCCGACACTTGATCGGCGCATATCGAGCCGAAGACCCTTTGGTCTTGCAACCAACTTCCCAATAAAACAATCGGACGCAGGCTTAACCGACCCACTTAAATTGTACGCCAATCAGAGGATAGGTTGGGCCGAACGAAACGATATTCAGAATAACGAAGACTGGATTGGACGATGGAAGGTTCTCATGACAGCTGTTCAGGGGACAAGCGCAGCTGTGGAGACAAAATTTCTGAGCAAGCCAATCATTGCTGAGCCTGGAACGGCCTGTACGGAAACGTATATTGTCGCTGGGCATTTTGAAACTGAGGAAGAAGCCGCCAACTTTGCCAATTACCTGAGCACCCGATTTCTTCGTTTTCTGGTTTCACTTCGCAAACACACCCAGCATGCCACGAAAGATGTTTACGCGTTTGTGCCTGACCTGCCGGTCAATGTATCTTGGAATGATCAGTTACTGTTCCAGAGATATGGGCTCACTCAAAACGAAGTAGCTTTTATTGAGTCCCAAGTTGCCGCTCACACATTAAATCTGAAAGATCACGAAGCCAACGATGAACTCGATGCCTAGAACCATCGACGACATCCTCGCTCCGAAGCCTGAGGCGCGCCCGAAAATCTACGCCTATTCGATTGACGCGGAGACCC
>CAYSMJ010000121.1:0-8134 GCA_964432075.1 uncultured Caulobacterales bacterium
GGATAAACCCTTAACGCTTGCGCGGGTGGATAAAAACTGCACGGGCAAACCGTGCCGAATCGCAATAGACTTGACGTTCACGTACCTCGCTTGCCATTCGCCCGACCCTCGTTATGGTCCGGCGCGTACCGGAAGCTTGAAAGGAACAGACCCCATGCTCCCTGCCCCGCGCGCCGATTTGCAGTCCAACACGCTTGATTATGAGATCATCCCGCTGGTCAAGCCGACGGGGTTTCGGGAATATGATGCCCGGTGGGTTTTTGAAAAAGAAATCAACCTTTTAGGCATTCAGGCCCTGGGCGCAGGGCTGGGCACACTGATCTACGAGCTTGGCAAGGAACCGAAAATCGTCGTTGGCCATGATTTCCGGGGCTATTCCACCTCGATCAAACAGGCGCTGATCGTCGGGCTGATGTCCGCCGGAATCGAGGTGCATGATATCGGGCTTGCGCTCTCGCCGGTGGCTTATTTTGCCCAGTTCGACCTTGATATCCCCTGCGTGGCCATGGTGACGGCGAGCCACAACGAGAATGGCTGGACCGGCGTAAAGATGGGCGCCGCGAGGCCCCTGACCTTCGGGCCGGACGAGATGGGTCGGCTGAAAGAGATCGTCCTGACCGGGGCCTACAAGGCGGCGGCGGGTGGCGCCTATACTTATGTTGAAGGCATGCGCGAGCGCTATCTCGACGATGTGACAAAGAACGTATCCTTTACCCGGAAGATGAAGGTGATCGCGGCCTGCGGTAATGGCACCGCCGGGGCCTATGCGCCGGAGGCGCTGCGGCGCATGGGGCTTGAGGTCATCCCCATGGACGACGCGCTCGACCACACTTTCCCGAAATATAATCCGAACCCCGAAGACATGGAGATGCTCCACGCCATGCAGGCGGCCGTTCGCGAACATGGCGCCGATGTGGCGCTTGGCTTTGATGGCGATGGTGATCGCTGCGGTGTGGTCGACAATGAAGGCGAGGAAATCTTCGCCGACAAGATCGGTGTTCTGATCGCCCGGGACCTGTCGGCGAACCACGCCGACGCGCAGTTTGTTGTTGATGTAAAATCCACCGGCTTGTTCGTGACCGATCCCGTGCTGATCGAAAATGGCGCGAAAACAATATACTGGAAAACCGGCCACAGCTATATCAAGCGCAAAAGCCACGACATGGGCGCGCTTGCAGGCTTCGAGAAATCCGGGCATTTCTTTTTTAATGAGCCGATCGGGCGCGGCTATGATGACGGGCTTGTCGCAGCCGTCGCCCTGTTGAAAATGCTTGATCACAACCCGGACAAATCGCTCGCCGATTTGCGCCGTTCCCTGCCGAAAACCTGGCAGTCGCCGACCATGTCGCCGCATTGCGATGACGAAAAGAAATATGACGTGGTCGCCAAAGTTGTGAAGACATTTGAAGACCGGGCGGCGAGCGGCGGCGAGATTATCGGCCAGCCAATCCGTGATGTGGTGACGGTGAATGGCATCCGCATCACGGCGGAGGATGGAACCTGGGGCCTCGTGCGGGCATCCTCCAACAAGCCGGAACTTGTGGTGGTGGTCGAAAGTCCGACCTCGGAAGACAACATGAAAGCGATGTTTGCTGAACTGGACACTGTCCTCAGCTCCCACCCGGAAGTTGGCGACTATAATCAGAAGATCTGAATATCCGTTATGCCTTATCCCCGGGGCAAAATACGGAATTATCATGAAAGGCAAGGCACAACTTGACTGACCCGTTGAAACTTGGCTGGGAAGAGTGGCTTTCCCTGCCCGATCTTGGCCTGCCGGCGATCCGCGCTAAGGTCGATACCGGTGCGCGAACCTCTGCCCTCCATGCGACCCACCTGGAGACCTTTGGCAAGGCGGGTTCCGAGCGCGTTCGGTTTATTATGCATCCGGACCCGGATAATCCGGATCTGCAGATCATCTGTTCGGCAAAAATTACGGATCAGCGGGAAGTGACAAGCTCGAATGGCGAGACCGAAATGCGGTTTGTCATCCAGTCCGGTGTGCGTTTTGGCGATGTTACATGGCCAATCGACATTACCCTGACCAATCGCGAGACCATGCGCTATCGCATGCTGCTGGGGCGTAGCGCGATCCCCGAACATGCTGTCATATCGCCCCAGGCATCTCTTTTGCAGCCGTCTCTGGATTATTCTGCGTACAAAAATGTTGCTCAGAAACGACCCGTTAAACGGCCCCTGCGGATTGCTCTATTAACCCGCGCACCGGACAATTACTCCTCTCGCCGCCTGATCGAAGCGGCAGAGACACGCGGTCATGTGGTCGATGCTATCGACACAAGCCGGTGCTATATGGCCATCAATGCCCGGCGACCGGAAGTCCATTATGATGGCGCGGCGCTACCCCGGTTCGACGCGGTGATCCCGCGGATCGGGGCGAGTACGACCTTTTACGGCATGGCGGTGCTACGACAGTTCGAAATGATGGGGACCTATTGCCTGAACGGCTCGGCGGCGATCGGGCGCTCACGTGATAAGTTGTATGCGCACCAGGTTCTTGCCCAGGCTGCGATCGATATGCCCGCGACAGCCTTCGCATCAAGCCCGAAGGACACCGGACCATTGCTCGGCCTTGCCGGGAATGCGCCGGTTGTTGTCAAGCTGTTGCAATCGACCCAGGGTAAGGGCGTCATGCTGGCCGAGACAAAAAAGGCGGCAGAAAGTCTGATCGATGCGTTCCGTGGTCTCGATGCGAACTTTCTGGTCCAGGAATTTATCAAGGAGGCCGGCGGAGCTGATGTCCGTTGTTTTGTCATTGGCACCAAGGTGGCAGGCGCGATGAAACGTCAGGCCGCAAGTGGGGATTTTCGCTCTAACCTGCACCGGGGCGGCACCGCCAGGAAAATCCGTCTTTCAGCTGCCGAACGCAAAATGGCGGTGCAGGCTGCCCGTGTCATGGGACTGACCATTGCCGGCGTTGATCTTCTGCAAACAGATGAAGGCCCGAAAATCCTGGAAGTAAATTCCTCGCCCGGTCTTGAGGGCATCGAAGAAGTGACCGGCACTGATCTTGCGGCCAGGATTATCGAGAAACTTGAAGCACGAACCCCGACCTACGCGGTGAAAGGCCGGGATCACGACAGATAGACCGATTAAACACGACGATACCGCCGGGCGAACCGCGCCAACCCGAACGCGCCGGTGGCAAACAGTACGATTGCCGGCGGAACCGGGATCGGCGGCAATTCCCCGTCAAACGCGGTAACTTCGAACGTGACCTCCGACCCGACCAAACGCTGACTGCCATTGCCATCGGAGACAAAAAACTGAAGCGGAAGTGTGCCGCTACTGACTGCGGATGTTCCCTGCAGGTACATGACAAGTTCACCAATCGTAGAGATTGTCTCTGGCAATTGCGGGGTCATGAGTTGAAACAGGCGCAGCGGGTCGGTCTCGGTGAAATTCGAGGCCACTGACATAGACGACAGCGCCGCAGAAATTTGCAGGCGATTATCCCGGATCACGGCTTCCTCAAGAACACCGGTCAGCGCGCTTTCGAAATTGAGTTCGCGTCCCGATGTCAGACCAAACGAGCCGGAAACCGAGAGATTGCTCCGCGACACAGCCCCATTGTCATCGAGAACACGGAAGGAATACCCATCAAGAAACGGATCGCCTAACACGGCGTCAGCAAAATCCAGCCCGATAACAATTGGTGCCCCCGTCAGCCCCAACTGATCCAACGGCATAATCTGGCCCCCACCCGGCACCCCTTGCATCGGGACAAAAGTCGGAACCAGCAATTCCCCTTCCGTGATGATCCCGTCGAGCCGAACAAATTCGGCGCGGGCGGATGGAATGCCTGCGGTCCAATGCCCGATAATCAGAAAGGTGGCAAAAAACAGTCTCATCAAAGTCGAACGCATAGACATACCCCAAAAATTCCCACTGCTTGTTTTGGCCCTGTTTCCTTCGAGACCCTTGTTCTTCAAGACCTGCGCCAACTTAACGCGCAGGTCTCAAAAGACTACCAAAAATTAAGGATTTGAAAGCGAAACCGGCTTGATTTCCCGCGAAAGTTGTGAGCCGGAACCAATTACCCCTTTTATTCCGGCCTCCGACAGGCGTCGCCAGCCGACAATCCATCCGAGAGCACTTACAAGCGAAGTGGGCACCGGTCTGCGTCAGGAAAGAGCGTCAAAACATGAGGCTAGCGCAGCTTTATTGACAAGGGTCGACTTGAGGATGTGCTAGATCACGCCCAGACGCCGTATGGTCGCCATGGTCAACTGACCTGACGGCAGCCCCTGATCAACCTGATAGGCACGTAAGGCCGAAATCGTTTGGGCGCCCATGACACCGTCCACCAAACCCGGACTGTACCCGGCCTCGCGCAACGCCGCCTGCACCCGGCGAATAACGTCCGGTGTTGTGTTTGTTTCGCAAAGGATCTCGCGCCACTCTAGTTGCTCGTCAGATACCTTGCGTTGCTTGGTAACCGTTTTATAAGTTGCCGCAACAGGAATCCGACGTTCCTGCGCCGGTCGAACAATCTTGCGTACACGGATAGTCTCATATTGGGCAGGAACAGGAACGGTCCGGGTTGATGCAGGCTGATCAATCACACGCTTTGTGACCGCCTTTGTCTTTGCTGGGATAAATACTTCTTCAGTCCGCGCGGGAGAGACCAGCTTTTTTGATGTGACGGTCCGGTATTCGGCGGGCACTTCCACAAGACACATGATCTCACCGGTCGCTGCATCAATTCGGGTAATCGGTCCCGTGCCTTTCTTCCATGTGGTATAAGCCTCGCGAACCAGAATTTTTTCGCTAACGGTTTCGTATCGCGCGGGGATTTCGCGAAGCTCTGTCCGCGCCGGCTCGATCTCGACCATTTCCGTGATGGTTTTATACGTCGCCGGAATAACGTCGATCCGTTCGCTTGCTTCACGAATAAGCACCCGCTCTTCATCCCAGTTATATTCCGCCGGGACCACCTCGATCCGTTCACTCGCTTCCTGATCAAGAACACGCTCTGTCAGCGTTTCATATTCGCCTGGAATAATGACGCGGGCATAACATTCGCCTGTTTTTGCACTGGGGGGCAGATCGGCAGCATTTCCGCTGCGCCCGCCTGCGCTGACGCGCTGCAACTCGACGTTCTGCGCGCGAAGCTCGGCATTTTCGGCCTCAAGCTGACGCAGCCGCTCCAGTTCTTCGGCAGAAATCTTCTGACTTGCCGCCACCGCGTAAGACGCACTGGTGACATAAGCATTTTGTGACTGCGGTGCGGCGGTAACCGGCGCTAGAGATGCCCGCTGAACCGGCGGCGCCATATGAGAAGAGCGATGCGACGCCGACTCCGAGGCCTGCAGACCAGACTGCTGGGCGTGGGACATGGCACTTCCACCCGCTTCGAAACCGCGATTGGTCATCAGCCGGCCCGACTGGGGGCTGAGCTTTGCGCCGTAAGTGACAACAGGAACATTGTTGACGGTCACGGTCTCCTGAGCCTGGACGCCCACCATGCCGAGCGCCATGGTAAGCGCCAATGCAATTGCAGACCCATTTTTAAATTGCGATCTCATCCTCATCTCCTGTCTGGACCATTCCCATCCGGCGCAAAACGCGGATCCCTCAACTTCACCGACAAGCCATTCCATCAACGAGCCATTTTACAAATAAGCGATAACCCTTTTGTCGCTCGCCTGACTTGCATACTGTACTCTGTCTATCGAAAACGGCACAACATATTGTCTGATGATCCGTACCATAGCGGGAAGCATTGATACAATTCAGACTATCGTATTGATTTTGGTAAACAAATGGTTAACGCACAAATTCTCAGGGTATTTGCAAAAATGTTGCACAGAAGTCACAATTTTCCCGCCAATATTTGGGTTGGTTAACCCTGTTTTTCATTATTTCAATGCTTGGAATCACCCGGCAATAACTTTGCGGACCATCAAGGCAGCGACAATCAACACGTAAAGTGCGAAACCTTGCGACAGGAAGTGACCTTTCAGGCGATGGGCGAGGCGGGCGCCATAGGGCGCTGTCACCGCGGTCGCCAGGGCGACAACCAAGAAGGCCGGCAGATGCACAAAGCCAATAGCGCCATCCGGAAGGCGGGCGGATGCCGCGCTCGCTTGTGTCGATAGGCCGGCCAGAATGTAGCCAATTGTGCCGGGGATGGCGACGCCAAGGCCAAACCCGGAGGCTGTTGCAACCGCGCGATGCATCGGTGCACCAAGACTTCGCATCAAAAGAACACCGGCAGCCCCGCCGCCAATACCAAGCAGCCCCGAGACAAGGCCGGTCATGAACGTGACCGGCAGTAATAAAGGTTTCGAAAGCTGGCCCGCCGGATGACTCGCAGGGCCATCCGTATAGGGCTGTTTGCGGGGTCGCAACTTCGACACACCGATCCCGATCGCCCCGGCTGCAAAGATCAAGGCGAGAATGTCGCTGGCGATAAAGCGGGCGGCAAATCCACTGAACAGGCTACCCGCAGCAACAAAGGGAAGCCATTGGCGAAGAAAGCCAATATCGACCCGTCCCGTCCCCAGATGTGCATGGAGCGAGCGCGCAGCCGTTACGATAATTATTGACAGCGAAGTCCCGAGCGCAAGCTTGATCTGCACTGACGGGTCAACGCCGATCGTCATGAAATAGAATGTCAGGATCGGCACAAGGACAATGCCACCACCAATTCCGAAAAGCCCGCCCAGAAACCCGGCAACACAACCCGGCAGCGCCAGCATGGCAAGCAAACCCAGGGACATTGTCAGTGTGCCCTGTTCATGCCGCGGCAGACTTCATGCCCGTTACGCTCTCCAAAGCCTTAAGGAGGATCGTGTCCGGCGTATTCGCGCCCTGTGCCGAGAGCGTCTGGCGCCAGCGCCGGGCGCCCGGTGCGCCATGGAACAAGCCAAGCATATGCCGGGTAAGATTATGCGGCCGAAACCGCGGGTCTTCTTTCCGATGACGAACAATATAGTCATGCATCGCAAGCACAATCTGGTTTCGGTCTTTCGGGCTGTCCGCCACACCAAAGAACCGCTGATCGACATCGCCGAGGATCGCCGGTGTTTGATAGGCGGCCCGGCCCAGCATGACCCCATCAAGGGCTGGCCCGTCGGACCCGGCTATTTCCGTTGCCGCCTGGTCAAGCCCGGTGAGCCCGCCATTCAGAACAATCACAAGGTCCGGATAAGATACCTTCAGCTTACGGACCAGATCATAATCCAGAGGCGGCACGGTTCTGTTTTCTTTCGGCGACAGGCCCTGTAACCACGCCTTGCGGGCATGAACGATAAACACCTGCACACCCGCTGTCCGACAGTGCTCAACCAGATCGAAGAGACTTTCCTCCGGGTCCTGGTCGTCAACCCCGATCCGGCATTTCACCGTCACCGGCACCGATACCGCCTCCGCCATGGCGCCGACACACTCGGCGACGAGCGCCGGCGTGCGCATCAGGCAGGCACCAAAAGTGCCGGACTGAACACGGTCAGAAGGACACCCAACATTGAGGTTGATTTCATCATACCCGAACCCCTCACCAATGCGGCTTGCTTCGGCGAGAAGCGCCGGGTCGCTGCCGCCAAGCTGAAGCGCCACGGGATGCTCGATCTTGTCGAAGCCCAGAAGATGATCGCGATCACCATGAATTGCGGCCTGAGCGGTCACCATCTCCGTATAGAGACGGGCATAAGAAGTCAGTTGCCGGTGAAAATACCGGCAGTGACGGTCCGTTCCGTCCATCATCGGCGCCACGCAAAATCGGTGGGTCTGTGTCGTCGTCTTTTGCATCGGCGTAGCATAAGGGTGACGGGCGTTTTTTCAAACGCCGTTCGAGGAGAATTCGGCGCGGATCCTTCGCGCCACAGACGAAGACCAGCACAGATGATCTCCCCCGGCTGAGACACGCACAACCCCCTAAAGCATCTTCAAGCGAAGTGGGAACCGGTTCGCGTGAAGAAAATGCCCCCAGACAAGAGGCGAACACAACTTGATTGCCTCCGATTGACTTGAAAATGCGCTTTCCGGTCTGCGATGGGGCCGGCGCAACGACCGGGTTGGCCGGAAACTTCACTTCGTTTCGCGGTGGGGCACTTCGCGGTCTCGAATTCCGGTCTTGTCCTTGTCGTGCCGTTCGGGCGGGACGGCAAAT
>CAYSMJ010000122.1:0-8081 GCA_964432075.1 uncultured Caulobacterales bacterium
CGCGGCGGCGGCGATTGCCACGGCGCCGGGCCATTCGCCGCAAAATATCGCTTTTCACGAGGTGGGAAGGCAGGCTGTGATGGCTGACCCGAACTGGCAGGGCGGGCGGTATGATGAGGAAGGGGTGGCACCCCGCAAAGGCCTGGCCGTTGCCCGGATGGCGGCCCATGTGACCTATCTGTCAGAAACCGCGCTCAATCGAAAATTTGGCCGCCTGCTTCAGGATCGTGACGGGATCGCCTTTGGTTTTGATGCGGATTTTCAGGTAGAAAGCTATTTGCGTCATCAGGGGTCGAGCTTTGTCGACCGGTTTGATGCCAACACCTATCTGTATATTACCCGGGCGATGGATTATTTTGACCTTGCAGCACGGGCCGATGGTCGGCTTGCGTCGGTCTTCACGGGTGCGGGCGTTCGCTTTCTTGTCGCCTCATTCTCCTCAGACTGGCTTTACCCGACAGCGGAAAGCCGCCGAATTGTTCAGGCCCTGCATGCGGCCGGGGAAGAGGTCTCATTTGTGGAAATTGAAAGCGATAAGGGCCATGATGCTTTCTTGCTTGATGAGCCTGAATTTCATCGTGTACTGAATGGATTTATCGAGTCTGTGGCCAGCCGGGAAGTCGTGTGAAAACCTCTGCTACAATTGAGACGCACCGTGAGGACCCACGCCTGCCATTGTTGCGCCATGTTGCAGACATGGTGCGGGCGCGGGAGCGTGTCCTTGATATCGGGTGCGGCGAGGGGATTTTGCTCGATCTCATGCATCAGGATCGGGGCGCCATCGTCCGTGGTCTCGAGCTCTCGCCGGAAGGGGTTCGCGCCTGCGTCGCGCGGGGCCATTCTGTTGTTCAGGGCGATGCGGACCAGGACCTTACGGATTACCCGGACAGGGCATTTGATGTGGTCATTCTGACACGAACCATTCAGGCGATGCGTGATCCCAGAACGGTTCTGAACGAGGTCCTGCGCATTGGCGAGCGGGCCGTGGTCTCGATTCCGAATTTTGGTCACTGGCGTTTACGGCTGGCTTTGCTGTTTTCAGGGCGTATGCCCCGGTCCACGGCGCTTCCGGCAAATTGGTACGACACAGAGAATATTCATCTTTGTACAATCGCCGACTTCATGGCCTTGTGTCAGGCGATGGATTTCACCATTGTTCGGTGTTTTGCCGGACGGGCAAACCGCGTCCCAAAACCGGTGCCGCTTGAAGGGCCGGGAAAATGGCTTGCGCAAGCTTTTGCCAATCTACGGGCGGAAGAAGCAATTTTTGAACTTCGCAGGTCGGCAGGGTGACAGACGTGGGGGGCTATGGGGTCGCTTTTTGCGGTTGAGATGAGTTATTCGTGGGAAAAACTGTTTGTCCGTCGCTCGCTTCTGAACGCTTATGAAATTCCGGTATGGGCTTCACACGAGATCCGCGCAGTTGAAAACAGGGTTGTAATTAGCGCGGGTATACGGAGAAATCGCCCTACTACAGATCGGCTCACTTTTGCTTCCCTCCTGTAACTGGTTGGCTGTTGATGGTTCTGTTGCGGTTGCTTCTGACATGAAGCCTGTCTGAAACTCTGTTTACAGGCCTCGTCTGCGCTGCGGCACGATTATATTGTAAAAATTTGCGATATTCATCTGTCATTCCTGTTGCGGTATAGATCGTGTGCCGCGCCGCGTCGCACAGGGGTCGGCGCGGTCAGCCCCTTTGCAAGCTGTGGCCGGATAACAGTGAAAGCGCGTTGCGGGGTCCCCTTTGGCATACGGGTCATCTGTTTGCGCGCATCAACGATCAGGACACCGCAAAATCCAGGCCAGAGGAGACGGCCCGTTTGCTCCCAGGTTTTGGCCGTTTTCAGAATGAAACCATTACGGGTTGGCGGGAAATGCAGGGCCCGGTGCCATGCAACGGGTTGGAACATGTTCCGGGTCAATAGTTGGGAAAGCTGGCCGCGAAGCCACGGGCGGCCTGCAGCAAGTGGCGTGGCTTCAAGAGTTGCCCAGAGCCCACGCCGCTGGGCTGCCACAATCACCAGACGACCGTCATCAGCCAGCACCCGCCAGGCTTCGCGCATCAGCCGGCTCGCATCGCGAACTTCTTCAAGACCATGGATGATCAGAAGTCGATCAAGACAGCGATCCGGCAGCGGCCAGAATCCTTCATGAACGAGGCAAGCCCGGTTGCGTGGCTGGCTAATGTCGAAACTATCGGCTGTCGACGCCGTCCATTCGGTCAAAACCGGGCCTGTATTGGTGACCGACGGCGCAACGGTCTGCGGCCAGCGCATCACGCCTTGCGCATCCGGTGCAAAGGCAAAAATGCTGCGTGCCGAATCGAAATCGTCAAGGTAGGGCGTTGCGTAGCCAAACCCCGCAACGCGCAGCCGATTGACATCGCCAAACAGGGTTTTGACGTGGCTGCCCACGAGCTGACGTGCCAGCACCCCTAATGGTGTCTCGTAAAAATGGTGCAGATCAACAATATCGGTACGCATAACGATCCTGGCGTCTCGGAGATCAGATAGGCCCCTCTTTCGCGACAGCATAAAGCGGCAGTTTCGCTTGAACAAAGAGGGATGCGGTGTCCCACGGTTGGTAAGTCTTGGATTTTTTCCATGTGCCTGCCACATTAGCATGGAGCAAGTGAGGATTTATGTCGGTGAGATCGTTTCAAATAGATCAGTTTCCCTGTCTGTCGGACAATTACGGGTTTCTCATCCACGACGCGACGAACGGGGTAACGGCCACAGTTGATACACCCGATGCCAATATGATCAATGATCGGCTTGCGGCCAATGGCTGGCAACTTACCCATATCCTTAACACGCATCATCACCCCGACCATACGGGGGGCAATCTTGCGCTAAAGGATCAGTGGGCGTGTACCATCATCGGGCCCGCTGCCGAGCGTGACCGGATTCCCGGGATTGATCGCGCCGTGGCTTCCGGTGATCGTGTGGCGCTTGGCGCCCACGAGGCTGAGGTGGTGGATACCCCCGGCCATACCAGCGGGCATGTCGTATACCGGTTTATTGAGGAGGGCGTGGCCTTTGTAGGCGATACGCTCTTTGCGCTTGGGTGCGGGCGTCTTTTTGAGGGCACAGCGGCACAAATGTGGCATTCCCTGTCCACCCTGCGGGACTGGCCGGAGGATACACAAATCTATTGCGCCCACGAATATACCGAGGCAAATGCGAAGTTCGCGGTCACAGTTGATCCGGACAATGAAAACCTGCTTGAGCGAATGAATGAAATTGTCCGGCTGCGTCAAGACGGGGTGCCAACGGTTCCGACAAGGATTGGAATCGAGAGAAAGACCAATCCCTTTCTGCGACCGGATCAGCCCGGTGTGCGCAATACCTTGGGTCTTGCAGCGCTTGGGCAGACCTTTGCGGACAATGTGGCTGTTTTTGCAGAAGTGCGCAGACGCAAGGATCAGTTCTAATCCTTTAACGGCAGGGAATGTCCGCTGGCGTCCCTTGCTTTGCGTCGCCATGTGTCTGTCAGCCGCGTGAGCACGACAACGGGTATGATCCCGATGGCAATCAGAGCCAGTGCCTGGGGGGCAGCATTGGCAAGCCTTTCATCCGAGGCAAGGCGATAGGTGTTGGTCGCCAGCGTTTCAAAGTTGAAAGGTCGGAGCAGAAGTGTCGCCGGCAATTCCCGCATGATATCGATGGCAACAATAATCGCGCCGGAAGCCATTGCGGGCGCGATCAGGGGGATATGTATTTTTTGGGCGACGCGGGCCTTTCCTGCTCCAAGGCTGTATGCTGCTTCGTCTGTTTGCGGATGAATGCGTGAAAATCCGCCGTCGATTGCATTATAGCCTGCGGTGAGGAAACGAACCGTATAAGCATATATCAGGACTATGGCACCGAACGTCGTGATCGAAAAGCCGAGTTTCTGGCCCGCGAAAAGTATGCCCGCAGCAATAACTGTACCGGGAATCGCATAACCGCTTGTCATAAGACGTATCATTTGCCTGGTAACAGGGCCCCGGGCAGCCCGGTGTATGATGCCAAGACCAAGGGCGAGCAATGCGATGGTGGCGGTGCCGCTGAAGCTTACGGCAAGCGTGTTGAAAAAGGGTGAGAGAAAGCGGGGCAGGGCACCGGCTTCCGCGCCGAGCATTGACACAAGGATGAGCACGGGCAATCCGAACCCGAAGAAAACAGGCAGTGCGCAAATTATAATGGCAAGAATCCTTAGCCACGGACTTGTCGGCAGATGCAGTCGCTCGCCGGAAAGTCGCGCCGAGCCAGTCTGCCGGGATCGACGGCTTCCGTTTTCGACAAGAAGCAAGACAGCCGCAATCCCGAACAGGCCGGCGGCAATCTGGGTTGCGGCTACCAGATCACCAAGGCCATACCATGTTCGGAAAATGCCGGTGGTCAGGGTTCGGATCCCGAGATAATCGCTGACCCCGTAATCGGAGGCGGTTTCCATAAGGGCAAGAGAGAGTCCGCCGATCAGACCGGTCGACAGGCCGGGCAGGGTAATTTTTCGCAGGGCCTTAAAGGGCGAAGCCCCCAGAGATCGGGCGGCCTCGAACAGGCTTGTGGTTTGCGATGCGAGGCCAGCCCGTACGGCGAGATAGACGTAAGGATAGGTCGCCAGCGACAATATCAGCGCGGCACCCGGGAGCGAGCGGATTGACGGCAGATGTTCCGGGCCGAGTTGTCCATTGGAGATGGCGTCAAACAAAGTGGCGAGACCGCCAAAGGGCGACAGAAAATCGCCATAGGCATAGGCTGTGATATAGGCCGGTATCGCAAAGGGCAGGCACAGACCGATGGCAAAAAATCGTCGCCCCGGAAAATCAAACAGGCTGACAAGCACTGCCGTTACCGTTCCAAGTGTAGCGGCACCAAGCCCGGTGAGAAAAAGCAGCGACAAAGTCCCGGTAAGATAGCCAAGCCCGACCGAGGTCCAGATATGATCTTGCGTGCTGCCCGTGGGGCTCACGAGACTGGCCAGCACCGCGAAGATTGGTGCGAGAAGAAAAAGCCCAAGACCCGTCAGAGCAAGCCGGCGTAATCCCTTGCGCCCGGCGCGCCGCAGGGGGTTTCCTTTGCGGGGCGATGCCGTGATACCAGTGTCGGGTGCGGGTAATGCTTCCATAGAAAAGCCATGACGGGCCTTTTGGAGGCCTGCAAGCCATCTCACCCTGATTTTCCTCGAGGCAAGCTCTGGCATGCGGGGTAAAGTTCAACCTGGTGTGGGCATAAGGCACAGCAGCCTTGCCGACCCCATTATATTGGTGATAATGGAAATCATTATCAACATGGCTTATGTCCACCATATGGCTTCGCTGTGAAAGAAACTTATGACGCTTGCAACCAATAATCGGCCAGCCGATCGCAGGGCCCTTGAGATTGAGGCCGTTAGCCATCGTTATGGTCGAAATGCACGCAGTGTCGATCAGGTATCGCTCACGGTTGAGGCCGGGGAGATTGTGTGTCTTTTCGGGCCGTCAGGGTGTGGCAAGACGACCCTGCTGCGGCTCGTGGCCGGGCATGAACGATTGCAAACGGGCCGGATAAAGATTGACGGCGGAGTTGTTGCCGATGCGGGGAGCCACAGCGCCCCGGAGCGCAGACCCGTGGGTCTGGTCTTCCAGGATTACGTCCTGTTCCCTCACATGACTGTCGCCGAGAATATTGGCTTTGGTATTCGCAGCCAACGACGGGCCGAGCGCATCGCCGTCATTGGCGGGCTTCTCAACCGGCTTGGCCTTGGTGGCTTTGAAAGCCGTTATCCCCACGAACTATCCGGCGGTCAGCAGCAACGCGTTGCGCTTGCCCGCGCGATTGCGCGAAAACCCAAAGTTCTGCTGCTTGACGAACCGCTGGCCAGTGTTGATCTCGCCATTCGCCGACAACTACAGGAAGACATTCGTGCGATTGTTCGCGACGAAGGTCTTGCTGCGCTCTTCGTGACCCATGACGCTGATGAAGCGCTTGTCATGGGCGACCGTATCGCCCTTTTTGATCAGGGCCAGATTGTTGACCTGAACCGCCCGTCCGATCTTTTTCATACGCCCCGCTCGAGCCAGGCTGCGCTGCTTTTTCCAGGCACACAGGCCGTCGAAGGTCGGGTTAAAAACGGCCGTTTTCTGTCCCTGTTTGGTCATATCGCGGTTCCGATAAAGGAGGGGCCGGCCTTGTGCATTGTCGGGCCGGAGGGATTTTCCCTTACCAATGGGAGTGACTTTGAGGTCACCGATTGCCGTTTTTCCCCATGGCCACATTCCGACTGGTTGATCCATGTCCGTCATCGGAAAACGGGTACGGGGATCAAAGCCCGCGCGAAGGCGCCGGTTGAGCCGGGGCGCTTCACAGCTTGCGAACTGAACGGAAAAGATATTCGGTATATTGATGAAAGGAATTCAGAAGATGACTTTGAAACGCTGGGCCCTGCCGCTTAGTTTGCTGCTCGCTGCAGCCTGTTCGGCTGAAAAGACTGAGCAAACGGCGACCTCGACAGCGCCAAAGCCGGTCGGAGAAACGCAATACGACGCAGGCGTCGTGAATGTATATTCCGCACGTCACTATGACAATGATCTCATTGTGTTCGAAAATTTCGAAAAACAGACCGGAATCAAGGTCAATCTTGTTGAAGGCCGTGGCGACGGCCTGATCGAGCGGATTGCAAGTGAGGGAGCGGCCAGCCCGGCTGATATCTTCATGACTGCCGATGCCGGTATTTTGTGGCGAGCGCAGGAACGTGACCTTTTTCGCCCGATGGCCGATCCTGCGCTTGAAGCGGCAATTCCCGCCTCCCGGCGCCATCCGGAAGGGAAGTGGTTTGGACTGACAAAACGGGCCCGGATTATAATCTATAACAAGGAGACCGGTTTGCCTGAGGGGCTTGGGAATTATGAAGATCTGGCTGACCCTGCCTACAGAGGTATGATCTGTGTAAGGCCATCTTCGAGTGTCTACAACCAGTCGCTGATGGCTTCCATCATTGCCCATCTTGGTGCTGAAACCGCACAAGCCTGGGCCGAAGGTGTCGTCAGTAATTTTGCCCGCAAGCCACAAGGTAACGATACAGCCCAGATAGAGGCTGTGGCAGCGGGGATTTGCCAGCTTGGAATTGTCAATTCCTACTATGTTGCCCGCTTTGTCGGTGCGGATGATCCCCAAGCGGCCATGATCGGTGAAAAAATCGGTGTCCTCTTCCCAAATCAGGGCTCGCAGGATGAGCCTGGCCGTGGCGCCCATGTCAATATCTCTGGCGCCGGAATTCTTCAGTATTCCCCTAATACTGACAACGCGCTTGAGCTTATTCGCTATCTTGCCAGTGACGAGGTCCAGGCGTCGTTTGCGTCCGGCAACAATGAATATCCCGTTCGTGAGGGGGTAGCGGCGACAGGACCGGTCATCAATCTGGGCGATTTTATCGAGGACAATCTTCCAGTAACGGCGCTGGGCGAGAACCAGCGCGAAGCCGTCATGATTTTTGACCGGGCCGGATGGCTTTGACGTTACATCGGGTCGGCAGGCGATCGCCATCGCCGCCGATCTCTGCCCGGCGCAATTTTGGATCAATCTCAGGAGCCAGCTTCTTGTCTTGTCGCATTTTCCAACGCCCAACCGATGTCCACCTGGTCGGAAAATGCTTGAGACTCTCACCGAAAAACGGTTTTGTCTGTCGAAAACACCGTTTTTGAGAACCGGCGCGCAGCCTCCATGCGGCGGGTGATCCCGGGAGGCGCAGAAATTGGCGTTTGCGGACGGCGACGAAAGATTTTTCTGTTTGAGTATTTTCAAGCGAAGTGGCAATCGGTTTGCGTGAACAAAATGCGGCAAAACAAAAGGCTGGCGCATCTGTAATGACTTCGATTGCCATGAAGATGCGCTACTGCTACGAATTTGACGCTTCGCACCCCTGCGCATTTTTCTGATGGATCAACTTATCCAGCCATTTGAGTGAGATAGAGTTCGTTATACGTTGAACGGTACGGACTCAAATGTCTGGGTTGATCCACTAGACTGCGTTTTTGATTCAACAAAAAGGTAACGCAGTCTAAGTCGCGTCACCTTTTTGTTCTCGGCTTGCCTGAGCATGATCGACTTTATTCGGCC
>CAYSMJ010000123.1:0-7870 GCA_964432075.1 uncultured Caulobacterales bacterium
GTGCTGGTCGATGGCTGGGATGATCAGGGTCCGGTGATTGATGTCGCCGCCCATGTGGGCTCGCTCTTTGCGGTCCTGATCTATTTCCGTGCGGAAACGATTCGTCTGACCCGCGGGGCATTAGATACATTGTTCGCGCGCCCCGGGGCTGACCGTCAGCTGTTTTTGTTTCTGCTTGCGGCAAGCCTGCCCTTGCTGATTGCCGGGGCTGGCATTGTGCTGACGGGGGTGATCGATCATTTGCGCTCGCCGCTGGTGATCGGGGTTGCCAGTATTGTGTTTGGCATTGCCCTCGGCTTGTCAGACCGGGCGCGAACCGAGCCGGCTCACCGGGTCGAAACGCTCAGCTTTGGCCACGCGATGAAGGTTGGCCTTGCCCAGGTTTTGGCGTTGATCCCAGGGGCAAGCCGGTCTGGTGTGACCATGACGGCCGCCCGGGCGCTCGGCTGGTCGCGCACGCAAGCCGCGCGCTTTTCCATGCTCCTCGCGATCCCGTCGATTGCCGCCATCGGGCTTTTTGCCGGTGTCGATCTTGTCACCGGGACTGTCTCGCAGACCTCCCCCACAGCGGCCCTGATCGTTGCGGCCCTGTCCTTTATCGCCGCGATTTCGGCCATTCATGTCTTCCTCAAACTGACCCGCAGTATCAGCTTTCTGCCCTTTGTGATTTACCGGGTGGCCATGGGACTTGGCCTGATCGGGTTTGCCCTTATGACCGGGAACGGGTGAGATCACCCGCATGCGCTGCAATCGCCACCGGACGACCGTAATTTCTTCAACTTTTCCCTTTACAAACCATCCCGGTTCACGGCCCGATTGTTGCCTTGATATCGCAAACCCGCCCGTCTGAAAGAGGACAGCCCCAATGACGGCACACCCCGATGACACATCCCGTATCACCGCTGACGGTGTTCGCGACGCAGCAACGCGGATTGCCGGTCATTCAGTTCGTACACCCCTGATCGAGAATGAATTCCTGAACGACATCACCGGCGGTCGCATATTCTGCAAGGCGGAAGTGCTGCAGCATTGCGGATCCTTCAAATTTCGCGGCGCCTTTACGCGGTTGTCCCGTCTGGACCCGGAAACCCGTGCCCGCGGCGTTCTGGCATGGTCATCGGGCAATCATGGCCAGGGGGTGGCCCGGGCCGCCCAGCATTTCGGGGTGCCGGCTGTTATCATCATGCCGGCAGACGCCCCGGCCCTGAAAATTGAAAAGGTCCGGGCCTATGGCGCCGAGATCATCACCTATGATCGGTACACAGAAGACCGGGAAGCCATTGGTCGGCCGCTGGCGGACCAGCGCGGGCTGGCGCTCGCCCCTTCCTATGACCATGTCGATATCATTGAGGGTCAGGGCACGGTGGCGCTTGAGGCCTGTGAGGAACTTGCCGCCATGGGCCTTGGTCTCGACCGGTTTATTGTCTGCTGCGGCGGGGGCGGGTTGACGGCAGGATGCGCAACCATTCTCGGCGAGATGGCGCCAGATGCCGCCATTGCGATCGCCGAACCGGACGGGTTTGACGAGACCTGGGCGTCAATCCGCACGGGCGAACGCCACCACGCCGATATCTCCCGTCGCACCATCTGCGATGCGATCGCAACGCCCACTCCGGGCCGGCTTACCCTGCCGATCATGCAGGAGAAAGTCGGAGAAGGGGTCAGCGTGAGCGAAGCCGAAGTCTCAGAGGCGATGGTTTTTGCATTCAAATATCTGAAACTTGTTCTGGAGCCTGGCGGCGCGGTTGCCCTGGCGGCGGTATTGAACCGCAAGATCGACTGTCGGGGCCAGACCACCGTCGTGACCCTTTCCGGCGGCAATGTCGATCCCGGTCTTTTCACCGAGCTGATTCTGCGCGTCTGATCGTCACGATTTCGCGAGCCGCTGCGGTGCAGCATTGCATGGGCGCCCCGGGCAACCACGTCATTTGTGTTGTGTTTGTAGCGTTTGCCGGGCGGAACGGGGACACTCGCGGACAAAAGACTTTCTACCGATCCCGTTTTCCGCGTTGCGTGTTTGAAATGTTATAAAATATCGCTACATCAAGATGCTCGTTGAGTGCGTTAAGAACGGCTGGGTGGCTTATTCATGGTTTGCTCAAGAGTTTGAGGCAAACTGGATCAGATAAGGGCCGTGGTGACACGGTGATAAAGGAAAGCGCCATGACGGAACGCAAGATATCCTTTCAACAACCGGACGGCCACCCGGGCACTGGAATCAGCGCCCGCGAACTCGCGGAAATGGGGGGTAAAAAGCTTGTCTATATCAGGCCGGTCCCGGCCGCGCAGGTCGCCGAACATCTCATGGATGAAGACGGCTTCATCCCTTATGACCTGACGGAAGACACCACACTCTACTCAATCCACGCCGCTGATGGTGAGCGGATTGCCCTTGTTGGCGATCTTGATCTTGCCTTTGCCGCCGCCCGCCAGCAGGAAATGAACCCGGTTAACGTCCACTAAAGACGTTCCACCGGGGTCAATCGAACATAATTGACCGTTTGCGCTCCATGATCCACTCCGGGTCGGCATGATTGCCGACCATGTAGTGGTAATCATGGATCTTTTCGAAACCAAACCGCTGATAGAAACGCTGCGCGCCTTCGTTGAAGGCATAGACACTCAGAAAAATCCGGTCGAAGCGTGGTGTCATCCACGCAAGAGCGAGTTTCATCAATTGTCGGCCAAGCCCCCTTCCCTGCGCGGTTTTGGTCAGATAGAGCCGCACCAATTCGCCGGCCGACGGCGGATCATCCGGCACCGGTAATGTTGACGGACCCACAACACAATAGCCGAGCGGGTTCTCATTTTCCGTAACAAGCCAGAGCGCACAGGCCGGATCCGCAATCAGGGTCCGATAAATGTCTGGCGTGTGTGAGCCGTCGAGAAAAAGCTGCAGGTCTTCGGGCTTGTAAAGGGGGCCGAATTTTTCGCTAAAGGTCTCCCGGCCGACCCGCGCCAGGTCCGGCGCAAGGGCGGGGTCTTCACATTGAACAATACACGGACGTGCGGGCGTGTGCGATCGTGTCGGTTGCATCAGCGGATGCTAGCGCATCTTCAAGCCAATCGGAATCAATAAAGAGGCGCCAGCCTGTTGTTTTGCCGCATTTTCTTCACGCAAACCGCTTCCCCCTTTGCTTGAAAATTCTCTGATGCAAGGCAGCCAATCCCGCTAGAGGTCCGGCCATAGTGCCACGGCGGATCAGTCCTCAAAATTTCTTTCCGAGGGCGGATTTGTTGGCCACGATATCGACCGCCCGGTGGACAAGATCGACGTCAATGCCAGCGAGAAAACGCTCCTGGATTTCCCCGGCAAAGGCATCTTTCTGCCAGCCGACCATGGTCACTCCGCGGTCGATCACCTTGTTCATGGCGAGGTCATAATGGAAACGGCCCGTGTAATCCGGGTGCCGCTCGAGCACACGCAGCGCGTTCGCCAGGTCGAGCACGGTATAACCCTCATCGCAACGGCGGAGATTTTCAAGCACCCACCGGTCATCGGGCATGTCCGCCGTCGTTCGGCCTGACCCACGCCGATCAAACGGTTTGGCCATTTCACGGGCAAGCGTCGGCACCTCGTCGAGGGCCGGTGTCCGGACGTCACCGGCCGGAGGGCGCCGATCAATTTCGGGCATAAAGGCAACAATACCGGTCTTTGGAGTCTGCATGATCATTACCCATCAGCGGCCCCGCTTGCGAAGCATGACGAGTAACCGGCAGGCCCTAAATAATAGCAAGGCCTTGAACTAAAAATTGTCTTGAATTTGATCCGGGTTTTATCGCGTCGGCGTTAACAGGCAAGACAGCCGCCTACTCCGCAGCAATCGTCGCTGGCGAGACCTGTACACCGCCGCGGTCAGCACGGTAGGTGTTGATCCGCTCTTCAATCTCGTCGCGGAAATGGGCGATCAGACCCTGCACCGGCCAGGCGGCTGCATCACCGAGGGCGCAGATCGTATGGCCTTCAATCTGGCCTGCCACATCGAGCAGCTTGTCGATTTCTTCCGTCGACGACTCACCACGCGACATGCGGTCGAGCACACGCCACATCCAGCCCGTGCCTTCACGGCAGGGCGTACACTGACCACAGCTCTCATGCTTGTAAAAATAACTGATCCGCGCAATGGCCTTTACGACATCGGTGGACTTGTCCATCACGATCACCGCCGCCGTGCCAAGACCGGATTTGTGCTCACGCAGCGCATCAAAATCCATCAGCACATCATCGCAGATTGTTTTTGGCAGGAGGCGCACGGACGAACCACCCGGGATCACCGCCTTTAGATTGTCCCAGCCGCCGCGCACCCCGCCGCAATGGCGCTCCAGCAGGGTCTTGAGCGGGATCGACATTTCCTCTTCCACATTGCAGGGCCGTTCCACATGGCCGGAAATGCAGAACAGCTTCGTACCCGCATTATTCTCATTGCCAAACCCGACAAACCAGTCCGCCCCGCGGCGCAGGATTGTCGGGACAACCGCAATCGATTCCACATTATTGACCGTGGTCGGACAGCCATAAAGGCCGGCCCCGGCCGGGAAGGGAGGCTTGAGCCGCGGCTGGCCTTTCTTTCCCTCAAGACTTTCCAGCAACGCTGTTTCCTCGCCGCAGATATAAGCGCCGGCGCCATGGGCTACATGGATGTCGAAATCCCAGCCCGACCCTGCGGCATTCGGGCCGACAAGCTTTGCCATGTAGGCTTCGGCAATGGCAGCTTCGAGCCGCTCGCGTTCGAGCACATATTCGCCGCGAATATAGATGTAACAGGTATGGGCGCGCATTGCATAAGCCGCGATCAGGCATCCTTCGATAAACAGATGCGGGTCATGGCGCATGATCTCCCGATCCTTGCAGGTACCAGGCTCGGATTCATCGGCATTGACGACGAGATAATGCGGCCGCTCGCCAACCTCTTTCGGCATGAAGGACCATTTGAGGCCGGTCGGAAAGCCCGCACCGCCACGGCCGCGCAGACCTGAGTTCTTGACCTGTTGGATCACCCAGTCATGGCCCATCCGGATGATATCAGCTGTTCCGTTCCAGGCGCCGCGTTTTTTCGCGCCCTCAAGCCGCCAGTCCTGCAGGCCGTAGAGATTGGTAAAAATTCGGTCTTTATCTTCAAGCATGGACAATCTTTCCGGGTGAGCGTGCGCGGAGGAAATCAGCGTCAGCCAATACGATGACTGCTTACCATATGGCAAGAAAACACCGGTCTTTCACTGCGACCGATTTGGGCAGGCGCGGGGTCAGAAATCGCCGGATGCCAGGAAGGGAAGCAGCATCGCCGCCGCCAGCACGCCCAGCATGATGGCCAGCGGCTTTTCCCCGGCAAACCAGGCCGCCACCGCGCCGATCAGTACCAGGAGTCCCAGAAAAATACTGAAGACGAGGATTTTACCGACCCGCCCCCTGGGGCCAAACCGATCCGGATCGCCGGTATCGTAGGGATCATAATCCCAGTCAGCCATATCGCACGCTCCCGGCCAAACGGCCTTACCACGGCGATCGGAATTCGAGGTTCAGTTCACGCCGATCAGCGCCGCTGTAAGATAGATGGCGACGATGGCCCCCGAAATCCAGATCGCCAACTCGATCGACGGGCGCCAGGCTTCAAGCCCGAGCATCGGCGCGAAAAACCAGGCGGCCCCGCCAAGCACCAGCACAACCAGACACAAAACCGCCAACCGGTTGTGCCAGTTCGCCCGGCTGGCCCGATTTCCCGGGTCCAGCTCCGGGATGTAATGGGGGCCGTGGTCATCCTCCGCCACTTTTGTCTCCTTTAATACTGGTCAGCCGCGCCGTCTGCACCGCCATTGCGAGCTTGCGCCCCTCTTCGTCGTAGAGGTCCGCAGCCGTGAAGACGGTCGTGCGGCCGATATGGGTGATGCGTGCCTCGCAGCGGATTTTTCCGACGCTGGCGGGCTGGAAAAACTGGGTGTGGATATCCACTGAGGCGACCGCTTTTTCCCCTTTGGTCAGGAAAAACACCATCGAGCCCATGGTGTCATCCATCATCGCAGTGAGGATTCCGCCCTGCACATTGCCAAGGGGGTTGCGCATCTCGTCAGTGGCCGTGAAATCAACACGCATCGCCTGACCCGCATGGTCAATGTCAACAAAGGTGTATCCAAGCCACTGGGACGATGGCGGCGGAAACATCATCTTGGCCGGTTTTGCCTCCGGCCTGTCCGGTTTGCCCGGCTTGTCGGACCCATCCATCAGGCGCTGGCCCCTGCATTGGGGAGGCTGTTAAGCTTTTTCGCCGCGGAGCCGTCATAAAGAGCGGGATCGGTGAGGGTCGTGTTCTCGCCTTCCGGGTCTGAAGTATGGCGCCCCGGGTTCTGGGTGCCCGGTTTGACGGGTTTACCCGCAGCCAGATCAGCCAGCATCTGCCGGAAATTCTCCACCGTCAGGTCCTCATAATAATGATCGCTTTCCCGCGTGGAAATCTGGATCATCGGCGCGTTGCAGCACGCGCCAAGACACTCAACTTCAAGCCACGAAAAATTGCCGTCACCGGAAACCTGACCTTCCGGGCCGATGACTTCCGTGCAGACCGCGCGCAGGTCCTGGGCACCGCGCAGCATGCAAGGCGTCGTGCCACAAAGCTGGACAAAAAACTCACCCACCGGCTGCAGGTTGAACATGGTGTAAAAACTCGCAACCTCGTAGACGCGGATATAGGGCATCTCCAGCTCTTCGGCGATTGCCTCCATCATCGGGATGGAGATCCATCCTTCCTGCTTCTGGCCGCGCCACAGAAACGGGATCACCGCCGAGGCCTGTCGGCCTTCCGGAAACTGTTTGATCTTCTCGGCACACCAGGCCTTGTTTTCCGCGCTCCATTCAAAGCTGTCGGGCTGGTCCTTTGCCGGTCGTCGCGTCGCCATCCTGCTACCGTTTTGTTGCTAGAGTTTTTATTTAAACCTCCTACTGAAATTGCGAAAGCCCCTTGCGGTGAAGTTACGGGCTATTGGAAACCGGCTTGCCTGAGGAACTTCCAGTTATCCGACCCGCGGCACTTTTCAGATATGTTATATCATACCATTCTATTTATTTTTATTTTTTGAAAATAGTTGTATTGATGTTATACTCTCTTTGTCTACGTATGTGGTTCAATCAATAGAGGAGAGACAGAAAAATGACTTTAGGTAACAAAATCAAGCTTTTTTGCAGCGCAGCAATGCTGTCGTCTACCGCGTATGTTGGGGCATCTGTTGTGTCGGTACATGCAACCAGCGACGACAACGCCAACCAGGATCACGGGGCGATTATCGATGCAGGGCCAGTGAAGTTGTATCGTGTAAACTCGGAGCCAAAAAGTCTTCTCGTAACAGCGACCGGAGAAGTCAGAAGTGGCGCCTGGGCAAATGCGGTACTGACTAAGGTGGAGTACGTTGTTCCTCCAGCGGACGGAATGTGGGAATTCAATTGGAATATTGTCGATTATGGAGGTGTCGGTACAGACGATATAGTTACGGTGAGAGACGATTTTCTGTGGCAGGATTATCCCGAGGACGACGTGAAAGGCGTCAGGGTTTGCGGTACAAATTCCTGTACCGAAGCTCGGATTGGCGCCATTGAGATTATGCCTAGCGAAGTGGAACTTTACACGAGTGGCGGAAGCGAAGTGCCCTTTCCCCGCTCAGGTGGCAACTAACGCGCGACCACGCCGATCAATGATCTGAAGGCGCTTCAATCCGTGTTTTTTTCTTTTTATCGTCGAGACACGTTTTATTTGTTGGGAAAAGTTTGAACTAATGCGAATTTTCCAACGCTATCGACGTGCTAAAGCGAGTTCACAAAAGTGGGAACCGGTTTTGTGATAAAAACGAGCGCATACAAAAACTTAGACCACATCCCTTGATCCAA
>CAYSMJ010000124.1:0-7777 GCA_964432075.1 uncultured Caulobacterales bacterium
CGGCAAGGCTGTCCATCGGCAAATAATCAATCCCGGCAACCCGGCCGTTTGCGCCGACCTTTTTCAGGGCCACCTGAATCCAGCCGCCCGGCGCGCAACCAAGGTCCACAACCCGCGCGCCCGGCTTCAGGAGTGAGAATTTCTCGTCCAGTTCCAGGAGCTTGTAGGCTGCCCGCGAGCGGTAGCCATCTGCTTTGGCGCGGGCCACAAACGGATCGTTCAACTGGCGCATCAGCCATTTTGTCGATGACGGTTTGCGGTATTTCGCGGTTTTGACGTTCACGGCCAGATCGCGCTGGCCGGTTGACTTTGTCGGTTCGGCTTTCGTTGCGGCCGCTTTTTTGAGCCCGCGCTTTTCCGGCACCGTACCGAGCGCCGTGCGCGCCAGATCAATACGCGGTCGCTTGCGTTTGCTGTCCTTGCTCTTGTGTGAAGGTGCCGATGGTTTTGCCATGGGTTGACATAACGAAAAACGACCCGGTTTCAAGCACGCAACGTTTCAAACACACCGCCCCCAGCGAAGACATGATTTGGTCGTTTTGCTACGCTAAGGAGAACCATAGGCTTGCGCCTTATGGCGGCGTAGGAGATAAGCGAGAAAGCAGATCGCCGGAACGATATCGGTGTTTGTCCTGCTCACAAAAATGAGGAAGATTATGTCGTTGATGGATCAGCTGACGTCGGTGGTGACGTCGCAGCTTGTGTCGGGCGCTGCCCAGAAAACCGGTCTCAGCCAGGATATGGCCGCCAAACTGATGCCAATGGCCATCACGGCGCTGATGGGCGGTCTGAAAAACAACACCAGCAAGCCCGAAGGCGCCCGCGCCCTCGCAAATGCGCTTGAAAAACATGATGGCTCGGTACTCAGTCAGGCGTCCCGTGTCGCTGAGGATGACTCCCTGCTTGAAGACGGTCAGAAAATTCTCGGCCATATCCTCGGCGCCAAAAGGGGTGCCGCCGAACAACAACTCTCCCAGGCGGCCGGCGGGATCGACCAGGCCCAGGTCGGCAAACTTCTAGCCATGGCCGCCCCGCTCGTGCTGGGTGGACTTGGCAAGGCGAAACGCGAGCAGAACCTCGACGAAGCCGCATTGGCAGGCCTGGTCCGCGAGGAGGGGCTGAGGGCCCGCAAACAGGCGCCAAACGAACTTGGCGGCCTGATGTCGATGCTCGATGCCGATGGCGACGGCCAGATCGATTCCAACCTCACTCAGGGCGTGGCCAAGGGCCTTGGCAAACGCTTGCTTGGCAGCCTGTTTGGCCGCAAATAAGAAAACCAGAACCAGGAGCGGAGGATAAAATGAGTTTGTTCAAATTCATCAAGGATGCGGGCGAGAAACTGCGGCGCGGCAAGGACAACACAACGGACGACGTCCGCGAAAAAGTCGAGCAGCACAAGATTGATGTGCGCGATCTCGATGTCACCCAGGATGGCGACAAGGTCGTACTGAAAGGCACGGCAAAGACACAGGAAGAGGCCGAAAAGGCGATCATCGCAGCCGGCAATAATGAAGGCGTCGGTGAAGTCGAAAGCCATATCGTTGTCGAGGAACCCGCCCCCGAAGCCACTTTCTATACTGTTGTTTCCGGCGATACCCTGTCAAAAATTGCCCGTGACCAGTATGGCGATGCCATGAAATATCCGGTCATCTTCGAGGCCAACAAACCCATGCTGTCTGATCCGGACAAGATTTATCCCGGTCAGGTGTTGCGTATTCCGCCGCAATAGGCTGCCCGGTCAGAAATGGCGAAAGCCGCCAGCACCGGTGGCAAGACAATCGCCGTGGCGACCACGCACCCGGACTCTTCCTTCCTTGCCGACGGCGAGGAAGGTCCGCCCGACCCTCGTCACCTGCGTTTTCGAGGCCTGAGCCGCCATTTCCACAGAACGACGCAGACCGGTCGGTGCAGTAAACGCGATTTCATAGTCGTCACCGGCACTCGCAAGATAATGTCGGGCTTTGTTGTCGTCATTCTGGTCGGACAACCATTGCGCGGCTGGCGCGGAAACCGGAAGCTCACCAAGCAGAATTTCGATATCCACCCGGGATTGCCGCGCGATATGACCAGCATCGAGGATAAGCCCGTCGGATACATCCAGCGCTGCCGAGGCAAAGGTTGCAAGGGCTGACCCAAAGGTGACCCGCGGCTCGGGCAGGCGATACCGCCCGACAAGGTAATCACGATCCTCCGCGTTCGGCCGATACTGCCCCTGACAGACCATAAGGCCAAGCCCCGCATCACCGATCGTGCCCGTCACATAAACATCTTCGCCCTTCCCGGCCTCATCACGCGGAACAATCCCGATATCATGGGGGTCACGGCCAGTGCGGCGGCCAAAAAAGGTGGCAGACAGGGTCAGTGGCGCGGACTGGTCCGTATGCCGTGTTGTATCACCACCATAAAGGATACAGCCATACCGACGCTGATCGTGCTCCAGCCCCCGCGCAAATGTTCCGATATCGGCCTCATTTGTGGCTGCAGGCCATGCGCAGGCGAGAAGATAGCCTTCGGCACGCACGCCTTTGGCCGTGAGATCGGAAATATTGACCCGGAGTAATTTTTGCGCAACGAGATCAAGCGGGTCATCGGCCAAAAAATGCACACCTGCTATCATCTGATCCTTTGTGACAATGATATCCGTCCCCGCGAGGATCGCCACGTCGTCACCAAGACTGAGGGCACCGGGATTGGCCCGCGTGAGCGGCGCAAAATGGTCGCGGATAAGATCAAATTCCGACGGCAGCGTCATGCGCTGATCTCGTCAGCACGCGCCTGCATCGCCGCCTGATCAAGCACACCATTGACAAAAGCAACCTCACGGTCTTCGGCAAAAGCATGCGCGACGTCCAGATATTCATTAATGACAACCCGGGCAGGAACATCCGGTGCACGGATCATTTCATACAAGGCACAACGCAAAACGGCCCGCAGGGTGGAATCAATCCGCTTCAGCGTCCATCCTTCCGCAAGCTGGCGTTCAAGATAGGGGTCGATCCGGTCCTGCGCTTCGACGACGCCGCGGACAATGCTCTCAAAAAAATCAGGATCAGCATGCTGAAAATCAGGTGGCGCCGCACCATCTTCATCGGGCGTCCGGTCTGCCGTGACCATCCAGTAATGGCGAAAATCGGCAATGCTCCTGTCCACCCCTGTGTCGGAAGTCTCCATCTGATAAAGCGCCTGGACGGCGGCAAGACGGGCAGCGCTGCGCGAATGACGTTCGAGATCATTACTCATAATTGTTCAAATCCGACCTTGGCACTTAATCATCTGTAAGCGTATTTTTCTTGCCGGAACGCAGGGCATCAAGAAACTGCCCGAAATCACGTGCCTCGGTGAAATTCTTGTAGACCGATGCATAGCGGACAAAAGCCACATCATCGAGTTGGGCAAGGGCTTCCATCGCCATCTGACCGATTTCGCTGCTTTCAATTTCCGAGTCACCGGTCGCTTCGAGGCGTCGGACAATACCCGAAACCATCTGTTCCAGTCGCTCCGGCTCAATATTGCGCTTACGCGTGGCAATCGAGACCGACCGCATCAGCTTGTCGCGATCAAACGGGGCATGTTTACCGGAGCTTTTGATCACGATCAGTTCTCGCAATTGCACCCGCTCAAAGGTTGTGAAACGACCACCACACCGCGTGCACTGGCGTCGCCGACGGATCGAAGACCCATCCTCGGCAGGACGGGAATCCTTGACCTGGGTATCCTCACAACCACAAAAGGGGCATCGCATAACTCAAGGGGTCCTGTGCCGATTGCAGCATGCCAAGAGCCGTCAGCCCTCAGTGCCCGTAAATCGGGAAACGGTCGGTCAGTGTCCTGGCCTCCTGGCCGGTCTTTTCAATCACCGGGGCCATCGCTTTCGCGTCCGGTCCATGGTCGGCAAGGCCGTCGAGCACATCGGCAATCAACATGCCCGTCTGGCGGAACTCGCCAATTCCGAAACCCCGGGTGGTTGCCGCCGGCGACCCGATGCGGATCCCCGATGTGACCGCCGGTTTTTCCGGATCGTCCGGAACACCGTTCTTGTTACAGGTGATACCGGCCTTTTCGAGAAAAATCTCAGCATCATTGCCCTTGACCTGTTTCGGTCGCAGATCGACGAGCGCCAGATGGGTATCGGTTCCACCGGAAATAATGGCATAACCGCGCTCGACCAGCGCACCGGCCATGGCCTGACAATTGGCGATCACAGCCCGGATATAGCTTCTGAAAGACGGGTCAAGCGCTTCACCAAACGCAACCGCCTTGGCGGCGACGACGTGCATGAGCGGGCCGCCCTGCAGACCCGGAAACAGCGCCGAGCGAAATTTTTTCGCATAGCTGGCATTGTTGGTCAGGATAAGCCCGCCACGCGGCCCACGGAGCGTCTTATGGGTTGTTGAGGTTACGGCGTCCGCATATTTGACAGGATTAGGATATGCATCGGCGGCGACCAGACCGGAAAAATGCGCCATATCGACAAGCAGAAATGCACCAACCTTGTCAGCAATATCCCGAAATTTGGCGAAGTCGATCACTCTGGAATAGGCACTGCCCCCGGCAATAATCATTTGTGGCTTGTGCTGCCTCGCAAGCTTTTCAACCTCATCATAATCAATGAGGGCATTTTCCTTACGAACGCCATAATGGACTGCATTGAACCATTTGCCGGAAATATTGACCGGGCTGCCATGGGTCAGGTGCCCGCCTGCGGCGAGGTCCATCCCCAGAATTGTGTCCCCCGGCTTGAGCATGGCGAGGAATACGGCCTGATTGGCCTGGCTGCCGGAATGCGGCTGCACAATTGCTTCCTCGCAGCCAAACAAACGCTTGGCGCGATCAATCGCAATGTCTTCAGCCACATCGACAAACTGGCATCCGCCATAATAGCGTCGGCCCGGATAGCCTTCCGCATATTTGTTGGTAAGAATAGATCCCTGAACTTCGAGAACGGCCCGCGACACGATATTTTCGGAGGCGATCAGTTCGATTTCATGGCGCTGACGATCCAGTTCTTTCTCAATAGCCGCAAAAAGTTCCGGGTCGGTGTCGATAACGGATTTACCAAAAAAGTCCGGCACTTCGGCGGCAACAGGATTCTCACTCATCACAACCACTCCAAATTTCAATCCCTAGCTATAGCGGATCGTACAGCCCCTGCAACCGGCCTTGCGGGGTGACGCACAGCCGCATTTCAACCAACAGGGCTATCCTCCAGCGACCTTGCCACCCGGACGCGAAACACACCTGCCACGGTCTTTTCTATCGTCGCCTACCATATTGCATCACTATTCACCCATTTGAATGATCGCCGTAAAGCCGCAAGAAGAATGCATGGAATATAGTGAGAACAATATCCGTTTGTGACCCTGAGTTTTACCGAAAAATCTATTTTCACCGTCTGAAAACGCCTTTTTCTGCGCTTCCGGTGCTCACATACCGCATGTACGCTGTGCTCCGGTTCTCGAAATCGGCGTTTTCGACAGACGAAACCGATTTTTGGTTAAACTCTCGTGAGTTTGCGTCGATTCGCCTGTCAACAGCCACAAGAACTCGCGAAACACAGTTTTTACGAAATTTTATTGTTAAGCAGGGCATGTCTTGGCGTGTTATTCTCAACAAGTGCCGAGGCAAGACAGAATGTCGAGAAAATCAGATGATTTTTTCAGAAATCTCTTGCGTTGCGTTGAGGATAACTTTAACCGCTTTGATCTCTACACCCTGATTGGGGTACTACTTGTCCTGCTGTCAATTTTTCGACGACCCGATTTAACAATCCCAAACTATGGATAATGTTGGCTATGGGTAATGGTGGGCTCCCAAATCAGAATTCAATGACCGTAAATGACGAGGAGAAAAATGTCAGAAAACGAAGTTCAGTCCGAGGTTGGGGAGACCTTGCATCTTACAACTGATATCGTTGCGGCGTATGTCAGCAATAATAAAGTCAGCTCCGATGAACTTACCGCGCTGATGCACGATATTTACCAGTCTCTCCAACAGATTGCAGCTGGTGATGCCTCTCTTCGCGCCACGCGGGATCCGGCCGTTCCTGTCAGCAAGTCAGTGACACCAGACTATGTTATCTGTCTGGAAGACGGCAAGAAACTGAAAATGCTCAAGCGTTATCTGCGTACCCATTATCAGTTGACCCCGGAAGAATACCGCCGCAAGTGGAATCTTCCCCCGGATTATCCGATGGTTGCCCCAAATTATGCCAAAAAGCGGTCGGCTTTTGCAAAGAAAATCGGCCTTGGCACCCAGCGCAGTGAGGGCACCACGAGAAAAGCCGTCAAGAAATCGACGAAAAGCCGCGGCCGGCCAAGAAAAGCGGCGTAAGTGCAATAATTGACCAGCAATTCAGCGGGCCCAAAAAGGCCCGCTTTTTTGTTTGACGCGCCATGGCCTGATCCGTGCCCGTCGTCGCCTTCCTTAATGGTCGGGCACCTTACCGATTATGGAAAAAGCCGGGCTGTCGCCCAGGGGCCATCGCTCGCATCCCGGGTAAAAACCAGCCGATCGTGAAGACGATAGGGCCGGTTGACCCAGAACTCGCAGTGCTCCGGGACAAGTCGAAAACCACCCCAATGGGGCGGGCGGGGGACCGGGCTGTCTTCCCCGAATTTTTCCTCCGCTGCGGCGATCGCGTCGATCAGAACCTGACGATCCGCCAGGGGCCGGGACTGGGCTGAGGCCCAGGCGCCGAGCTGTGAGCCCCGGGCCCGGGTTCCAAAATAGGCGTCGGCCTCCACTGCCGGAACCGGCGCGACGGGGCCGCGGAAGCGGACCTGACGCCGGATTGTTTTCCAATGGAAGCACAAGGCTGCCCCCGGAACGGCTTCAAGCTGGCGTGCCTTGGCACTTTCAAGATTGGTGTAAAAGGTCAGACCGACCGCATCGAAATTCTTGAGCAGGACAATCCGCACATCAGGCCTGCCATGGACATCGACCGTTGCCAGTGCCATGGCGTTCGGGTCATTGGGTTCTTGCTGGCTGGCAAGGGTAAACCAGTCGGCAAACAGGGCTACCGGATCCTCATGGGTAAACACATCGCCCTGATCGGCTTCCGCGCCATAAGCCGCGTCATCGGGCGTTGCGGGTATGATCGGTTCCTTGCTTGCCATAGCAGACGCTTTCTTTACGCTTGGATAGGACAGTAACATGATCAATGCAGCCGGGGATAAATGTCCGTCAACAGTTTTGGCCGTCTTCTGAAAGTCACCACATGGGGCGAGTCGCATGGGCCGGCCATTGGCTGCGTCATTGATGGCTGTCCGCCGCGCGTGCCGTTCCGCCTGAAAACCATTCAGGCGGCGCTTGACCAGCGTCGGCCGGGCACCTCCAGATATGTCACCCAGCGCCAGGAGCCCGACCAGGTCGAGGTTTTATCAGGCATATTCGAAGATGATCAGACGGGCGGACCCGTGACCACAGGCACCCCGATCAGTCTGGTCATCCGCAATGTCGATCAGCGGTCAGGGGATTATACCGGGATAAGGGACCGTTACCGACCGGGTCATGCGGATATGACCTACGACCTGAAATATGGCGTGCGCGACTATCGCGGCGGCGGGCGTTCGTCGGCACGCGAGACGGCCATGCGGGTTGCCGCCGGGGCGCTTGCTCAGATGGTGCTTGACCATCTTCTTGGCCACGCCCTGACCATCGACGCCTATATGGTCCAGCTCGGGCCTGATGCCATCGACCGCTCCCGGATTGATGTGTCGGTCGCCGACGACAATCCCTTCTGGTGCCCGGACACCGAGACCGCCGAACGCTGGGCCGA
>CAYSMJ010000125.1:0-7773 GCA_964432075.1 uncultured Caulobacterales bacterium
GGCCGCCGTCCAGGGCCGCCGCTGCCGCTGTGTCGGCAACGAGCCGGCAGGCGCCATCCGTCAGCGAACAGGTGGTCAGGGGTTTGCGGTCGACAAAACTTTTCTCGACACGGACATACCCCGCCTCTTCCAGCTTGCGCAGATGCACCGAGAGATTGCCGTCGGTCACCCCTGCCTTTTTGCGCAGGAGGGCAAAATCGGCTTCTGCGACACTCGACAGAAAAGCCATGACGGCAAGACGCACCCGGCCATGGATGACGTCGTCAATCTCGCGATAATCAAACAGCATATTGTCAGGCGCATCCGCCATTACACTACAGTCCGCATTCAGTTCTGTCTCTGCCGGAATTTGGCCTCTTCGCGAAGCATCAACAGGCCGGGCACCACGACTGCGAAAACAATCCCCGTCGCGCTGATAAGAAGCTGATATGCCTGGTTCATGGAAATCAGGGTCAGGAATAAAAAACCAAGCGCAACCCGTGCCGATATTTTCAATAGCCGATGGTCAGCGGCCGCGGCCGTGGCCGTCATCGCGATGGCATAAACGCCGAAGGTGATAGGCGCAGACAGGGCAAACAGACTGTATATAGCCATATCCGGGCTGGCCCCCGTCAGCTTCTGAACGACCGACAGCGCAACAAGCCCGAAGAAAAAGATAAAGAAGAACAGCCCGGCCATTTGCCAGACCGCCCGTTCAACCCGGTTTCCGATCGTTGCGGCCTCAGTCGTTCGTACCAGCCTGGACTTAAAGCCCATACTGATTAAAAAAGCGAGACCTGAGAGTCCAAACCAGGCCATCGGAATCCCCCAGAAACTGACCGGCAAGGTCTGGGTGGCAATCAGCCAGTTGATGACTGTGGCCAGCGCAACGGTGCCCCCCCACAGGACAAGAAATCGACCGCCATATAATGGTATTGCACGGCCCGATTCAGCAACCTCGCGGACAAAGGCAAGGTCGGCCTCAAGGGCTGCGCTAGGGCGCGGCCTCGGATCGGTTGTTTGTTCAGACGGATAAGGCACGGTCATGGGAAAGGCACTCCGGTCATTTTGGCAAAGGCACGGGGGAAACCCTGAGATCCGAACCGAAAAATCGGTTAGCTCCTGCGTAAACGTCTATCACAATAATCTAGACTGCATTTACGTTCTGTTGAACCAAAAACGCAGGCTGGATTTTTTAGGGGTCGCGCGCTCGAACCCAGGTCGATGGATAAGAACCATCGACGATCACACCTTTTGTGGACACGCTTTAACTGCGCTTCGGCGTTGGATGCAAAGACCGTTGCCACGAGGATCGCGCCGCCGCAACGGTCAGAGCCGGTTTAATTCGGATAGACCATATCGAGGGAAAGACTGGTACCGCCGACGACCGAAATCGACACCTGGTCAAACGTTGGTGCGCCACGCAGGCTTGCTGCGTTCGTCATCGACCAGCCATCAAGCGGCATGCCCTGGTCATCGGCGTCAAACACACCGTCGCCATCAATATCATGCCAGATGCTTGCTGCGTATTCGCCATCGGGCACATCCTTGAGGGTCACCGACACGGTGCCGGCGCGCACATCATTGAGTATTTCACCAAACGAGCCCTCGTTTTTCATGAACTCGCCGCGAGACTGCAGGCCGATATGAAGATCACCGCCACTGCGCACTCCGCTGACCGTGATATCAACATCGCCCGCATGGGCCGCCGCGCTCGAAAGCCCGGCCCCAACGCAAAAGGCCATAACCAGCGCAAGCTTGCGCGCAGAAGAAGTCGAAGACGCAACCGCATTTGTGAAAGACAAGGTCATAGTTTTCTCCATTTTAAAGCGCCGGAGTAGCCCGGCAACACACCGATTTTGTATCGACGTGCACTTTAAAATATAAAGCACATGGATTGTCTATGTCAAGCGAGGAAAGAGTTTTTATCTCGAAATTTCACCGGTGGATCGACCCAGACATTTGAGTCCGTACCGTTCAACGCTTTACGACCGCACTCTCCCTCAAATGGGTGGATAAATTGATCCATCAGAAAAACGCATAGGGGTGCGAAACCTCAGATCAGCACCACCAGATCCCAGGTCGATGTCTGGTTGCCGCACGGCCAGGGCTGATCTTCATGGCAGCGTCACTGCATGGACATTGGCCTGTCCCGGGCTTAGGGTTTCATCGAGCCTATTTTCGCCGTCTGCAAACGCCATTTTGTGCAATCCCGGTAGTCCCCTTCCGCATGGGCGCTGCGCTCCGGCTCTCGAAAACGGCGTTTTCGACAGACGAAACCGATTTTTCGGTTAGACTTCTAAAGCCTCCAGGCCATTGAGCCAGACGAGCCGGACCCGGGACCATTGTCGAAACAAGTCATCGAACCGTCGCACCACTTTACGGTTTCCGCCGAAGCCAGCGGGACCAGACTTGACCGCTGGCTTGCCGATAGCCTGCCGACCCTGACACGCTCGCGGTTGCAGTCGCTGATCCGCGATGGAAGACTGTCCCGATCAGGTCAGCCGGTGACGACGCCAGCCCTGAAAATACACGAAGGGGACGTCTTTACCCTGAGCCTACCACAGCTTGAGACACCGACCGCTGCCCCGCAACCCATGGCGCTCGATATTGCTTACGAGGATGACGACATCATCGTGATCAACAAGCCGGCTGGGCTTGTTGTTCATCCGGGTGCGGGCAATGAGGATGGCACGCTTGTCAATGCGCTTGTTGCTCATTGCGGCGACAGCCTGTCCGGTATTGGCGGGGTTGCCCGCCCGGGAATCGTCCATCGCATCGACAAGGATACGTCAGGCCTTCTGGTCGTCGCCAAACATGATGACGCCCATCACGGTCTTGCCAAAGCCTTCGCCGCCCATGATATCGAACGGGCTTATACTGCCTTTGTTCAGGGGGCGTTGCGTCCGGGTGTCGGGACGATTGAAACCCTGATCGGTCGATCGCATACGGACCGAAAAAAGATGGCTGTCGTTGCGTGGGAAGAAGAAGACAAGCGAAGCGATGCCCGACATGCCATCACCCATTTCCAGACCATAGCGCGTTTTGGGGTTGGCCGTGCGAGGCTTGCCGGCGATGCCCTTGCCTCGCGGCTTGAATGCCGTCTTGAGACGGGCCGCACCCACCAGATTCGTGTTCACATGGCGCATTTGGGGGCGCCGCTGATTGGTGATCCGGTTTATGGCCGGGGTCCGGGTCTTGCCGGTCTGCGACCACACGACGAGCCCGCGCGGAACCTGATCAGGGCTTTAGGGAAATTCCAGCGACAGGCGTTGCACGCGGCTGTCCTCGGGTTCGACCACCCGGTTACGGGCGCGGCGCTACGGTTTGAAAGCCCCCTGCCTGCTGATCTCGTCACGCTGGAGGATGCGCTCGGGGCACTCTCAGGGGTTAACGAGAAAACCCGTGGGACATGACCGGCACAGGCTTGAGGCGAGGACGGAATTTTTTTGCGCGCGCAGCGGTCAGCCAGAACCCTGTGATCATCAAAAACCACGTGGCCGGTTCCGGTGCCGGCGCTGTGACCTGCGTCAGCGGCACCGACGAAAACGTCACGGCATCAAGCGTAATGCCGGTGGCACCATTATATCCGTCAATCGTCGAAACACTCACATAATCACAACCCCCTGCGGCGCCACAGCCAATCCAGGACAGGAAGTTCAGATCGATCTCCTCGCCACTCGGCCCGGTGCTGAATCGTTGGCTGTGGAATATCTGCGGATTGCCATTGCGATACCGGCCAAAAGCGAGCTCACCAAGGGCCGACCCGGTGCCGGTGAGGGTGAAAATCGAGATATTGCTGTTGATCGGCGTAAATCCCTGCCCGCCGAGCAGGCCAAAGGGTTCTGATACCTGCAAGCCGATTGTCTCGCCGATCCCGATCAGGATGCCAAGGCCGTCCGACGGTCCGGCAACAGTGCCGGGATTGCCGCCAACCGGTCCGGTAAAAACCGCCGTTGCCGCCATGCCATGGCTCGCAAACATGGCGATCATAAGGGAAACGCCCGCGAAAACCGCTCTGGCGTGGGCGCGATGTGCTAAAATCGGGTGTGATAATCCTGCCAACATGCCTCACAGTTTCGTTCACGAGCACTTAACAGGTGTAAAAGAAAACAGGTTAATCCGACCCGAAAATGCATGAATTTGCGGGATTTCAGGGCTGGTCGCGCCTTTGCGATGAGATGCGATTGGCCCGGAACCTTCAAATCCGCGTATTATTTCCCAGATAGCGATATCGAGCGGTCTGTTGGAACGACGCCGCCCAGACTCCAGGAGGGTTAAGGTCCATGTCGAATGCATTGGTAAAACGGTCCGTCACGGACACACTGCCGACAGCGGTAACGCCTGAGGGCAGTCTCAGCCGGTATCTTGCCGAAATTCGCAAATTCCCGATGCTTGAAAAAGACGAGGAATATATGCTCGCACGCCGGTTCGCCAACCATGATGACCCGGAAGCAGCCCAGAAACTGATCACCAGCCATCTGCGCCTCGTTGCGAAAATCGCCATGGGCTACCGCGGCTACGGTCTGCCGATCGGCGAAGTCATTTCTGAGGGTAATGTCGGCCTGATGCAGGCCGTCCGCAAGTTTGATCCGGAAAAAGGCTTCCGTCTGGCAACTTACGCCATGTGGTGGATCCGCGCGTCGATCCAGGAATATGTGCTGCGCTCGTGGAGTCTGGTGAAAATCGGGACGACGGCGGCTCAGAAAAAGCTTTTCTTCAACCTGCGAAAAATGAAAAGCCAGATTGATGCGGTTGATGATGGAGACCTGCGCCCCGATCAGGTCGAGTATATCGCCACGAAACTCGGCGTTACAGAAGACGAAGTCATCACCATGAACCGGCGCATGTCCGGGCCTGAAAACTCGCTGAATGCGCCGATGCGCAATGACGGCGAGGGTGGCGAATGGCAGGACTGGCTTGTTGACGACAATGCGGTCAATGCCGAAACCTATATCGCCAATGAAGATGAATATGACATGCGCATGGACCTTCTTCAGGAGGCCCTCGAAACGCTGAACGAACGCGAGCGCCATATCATTACCGAGCGGCGCCTCAAAGAGCCGGCCTCAACGCTTGAAGACCTGTCGAAGGTTTATGACGTGAGCCGGGAAAGGGTCCGCCAGATTGAAGTGCGCGCCTTTGAAAAACTGCAGAAGGCGATGCTCAAGCTGAACCGCGAAGCGCTGTCCCGGGATGAACCCGCGGGCGAATTGCCGGCGCCGTAACGATCTGGGACGGATCTGCTAAGGCAGCTATAGACAGTAAAAACGCGTTGCCATAAATCAGACATCAAAGTCTTCCGTCCAATAACCCCAGGCACGACAGTTTCGAAGACCATAACCGGATCGCCTAGGATCAGGGCGGACCTTAGTATTTTTTGGAAGAAATTCACAGTCCGACACCTGATCGAAAATGAGTTTGAACTGACGCCCGTCGGAAATATAGCGGATCCTTGGTTGGAATATACCTTTCTTATGATAATCCGAAATCATCGGATCTTCGAGGGAAACGACTTTAAAAAAAGGATGATCTTTCGCAACAAAATCCGGATCAACGTCGATCCATGAAAAACCATCAAACGGATAAAGGCCGGTTTCCTGCCGGTGATCCTCAAGCCTCGCAACGATTTTCTCGACCCAAGCAACGCGCGCGCGCGTCACCGGCGCGCCCCTGCCAGTTTCAAGTCCGGCTATAAGCCGGCTTGCGAAGGCCTTATTGTACGCCAGCGAGCTTGGCCTTTCTTCGCCTAACAGCGGTCGAACATAATCTAGCAGAAGCAATGATCCTTCTCGCGAAAGATGGGTCGGATCTCTATACAGAAGATGTCCGTTAGCTGCGATGTAACACCGGTTCAGGGTTTCGCAGAACGCATCAGTTGCGTCGACAAAATAGATCGTTGGAAAATTTTTAGCCAGAAATTCGCGCAGGTCGCGCGATATTGTCAGCGAGCCCGACAGCGGTGTTTCGATCAGCGGGCATTGGTCGGGTGATGCCGCGTTCTGCCGCAGGCAATTCGGTGCATTATACCGTAATTCAGGTGTGTTTCCGATCACGATCACCGTATGACCATTGTCGAGAATGGTTTGGAAAAACGTCGTCAGCCCTGACCGAAAAAGCGTATTGTCGACCAGCAGTCGGCCCTGATCCGTATTTTTCGCGTCAGTCATCCGCTGGTAGGCGTACCAGTTCTGGACAACGAAAATCGTCGTCGGTTTATGCCTTTTCATCCAGGTCAGGAACTGGCGTGTCCGCGTCGCACATTGTTGACGATGGGACGCGTCCCGGAGAGGCCCTTCTCCGATAAAGCTTACATCACCCAGTATCGGCGGACAGCCGCCATGTCCGAACATGATCCCACGCTTGTTCTGTTCATTAGCAAGAATATTAAGGGTCGGCGCGATGTTATTAACAAAGCTATCACCGAAAACACCAAAATCAAATTGGCCCTCAACGTTTTCCGTGTTCTGAAAATAATCGACAGCGCAATCGCGTTTCGAAGGTCGGGGGTCTGATGAACTACAGTCTTTCCATATCTCACGCGAAAGTTGCAGATTTGTCTTCGTCGGGTCGGATACATAGGCAACTTCCGTTTCCGTGACCTCTTCGTCCAGATACGGACGAGGCCCAGCGGGTCCGGCGATCGCACTGATCGGATTATCCGCTCGCAGAATGAAGGATATTCCACCAATCGCGACCACCCCGAGCGAGACAATCGCAGCCAGACGGGATTGGCGCCACTTCGGGGCACCAAATCGCAGCGGTCGCTCCACGGCATAATGCAGAAGCAAGGCAGATAGCACGGAAAGTACAATCAGGACAATAGAAATCCCGGGGCGGAACGTGTTTGCAACCGCCTGATCATAGGCACCCCTTGTGCTAATCGTATATAACGCAATCACCGGCCAATGGGTGAGATACAGCGCATAGGATATATTGCCAATATACTGCACCGGACCAAGGGTCAGCGGCCGCGCAAAGCGTTGCCGCCCTGACGCCAATAGTGCCGCCGTCCCAACGATCGGTAGAAGGGTCGCAGGTCCCGGCAACCGCATGGTACCATCATAGAAAATAAACGCGACAAGGATTGCTGCGAGACCGGCGACGTAAATGGCATCATTTTGCCAGCCGGATAGGCGCCAGCGGCCTACCACCATTACAGCAAGTGCACCGAGAAGCATTTCAAAGAAACGCGCCGGCAAAAGGAAAAAGGCGAGGCTCCGGTCGTAAACCGACATGCCGACAAAACCTGCAAATGCAAGGGCCGTCAGCCCCGCAAGCCACCAGAAAAAGACAGCCCGCCGCCACACAGCCATCAGGATCAGAGGCCAGACCAGGTAAAACTGCTCTTCGACGGCAAGCGACCAAGTATGCAGCAGCGGTTTAAGCCGAGCATCGATATCAAAATAGCCTGCCTCGGCGAAGAAGAAAAAATTCGATACCGAAAAAGATGCCGCCGCCGCACTGCGCACGAGGCGGTTGTAGTCGGACTCAGTCATCACGAAAGCGCCAACAATCAGAGTCATGATAGTCATTGCGATCATGGCCGGAAAAAGCCGCCAGAACCGGCGTGAGTAGAACTCGATCAGCGAGAAATCATTCGAATCCAGCTTGCGCTTGATCTGTCCGGTGATGAGATAGCCTGAAATGACGAAAAAGACATCAACGCCAAGGAAACCGCCCGGCAGCGGCTCGCCCGGAAGATGAAACATTACGACGGCAATTACGGCTACGGCGCGAAGACCTTCAATATCCGGCCTGTAGGCCGCATTGTTCCGGACCGGTGACTCGAAC
>CAYSMJ010000126.1:0-7760 GCA_964432075.1 uncultured Caulobacterales bacterium
ATAGACCGGCGGCAAGACTCGCCGCCTGCGGGGGCCGAGCGGCGACGACGCGGAGGCCTTGTTCCAACCGTTGCGGAGCGCGGGCGGTTCCCCGCCGTTGACCTGCTGCAGAGCCTGTCGCGGGTTGATACTCTGGCCGACCATGCCGTCCGGCGCGAGCACATTGCGGCCGCGCGGCGACATCTTGCCCTTCAGGCCCAGTTTGGGGATCTTGTGCGTATCGGGGCGTACCAGTCCGGCACCAATCCGGCACTGGACCGTGCCATCGCCTTTTGTGACGGGCTTGAGAGCTTTTTAACGCAAGACCGCCATAATCGGGTCTCATCGGTGCAGGCATGGGCGGGGCTTGAGGCCCTGGTTGAGGCCCACGCTGGTAACAATGGATAGGCTGGAAAAAGGCGATTACCCTATGAAATCACCGGAGCGTATGGCCGCAAATATTGAAAAGCTTCTGCGGCTTTCGCGGCTAAAGGTAGACGAGGCAAAGGCAGGTCTTGCCGCTGTTCAGGTTGCGCGCCAAAGCACCGAAACGGCGCTGGCTCAGCTTGATCATGCCTATCTTCAGGAGTGCCGCCGCGCGGAACGCCAGCCATGCGACGCATCATCGAGCATGCTTGCCCCTTTTGCTGAACGTATGCGGATCAAACGCGCCAATATGCTGGCAACGCTTGCCCAGTATGAAGCCCAGGAACAAGCCCTGCGTGCTGACCTCGAAGCGGCTCAGGTTGAAATCAACAAGCTTGACCATGTGGTCGGTCTTGTTGACGCCAATCAGAGCCGAAAGGCGGCGACCGCAAACCAGCATCTGCTTGACGATATTGCCACCAAAAGGTGGCAGAACCGCGCTTAGAGTATTTTCAAGCGGAATGGGAACCGGTTCGCGCGAAGACAATGGGGCAAAACAAAAGGCTGGATTACATTTGCTTTTTTGTTGAAACAAAAACGTCGTCTGGATTTTTCAGGGGTCACGCGTTCGAAACGAAAAACCGATCACACTTTTCGTGAACGCGTTCTAATCACCGTCGAAAGATTTGGCGACGGCTTCGACAATGATCCTGATCTGGTCCCAGACATCCTCAACGGGCCGGATCAGAAATCCGTCTGCGACTGCCATCGTTACAATTCCGTGCACGGATGCCCATAAGGCTCTTGCACAAAGATGACGTGTTTGTTCATCATGCAGGCCTGAAAATCCGCCAATTGCGTCTTCGATTACGCCTAAGAGCGCCTGTTCTTTCTGGAGGTACCATTTCGGCGGCGCCGCGCTTTGGGCACGGTTGAACGCCAAGGTCGCGAGCCATCGGGCCTGGTGGCTCTTGACAAAATCGAGATAGGCGGCGGCGAGGGCCAACATCTGTTCGGGTGCGCTGGCGCCTTGCTTTCGCGCCGTTTTAAGCGCGCTTCGTTCAAGAGCCAGAAGTTCATCATAGGTCTCGCCATTGACGATCCGGATCAAACCATCAAGGTCGCCAAAAAGATTGTACACAGATCCAACAGAGATCCCGGCTTCATTTGCGATGTATCGGGCTTTGATCGCGTCAATGCCTTTGGTCTCCATTGCCCGGCGTGCAGCCGCAATGACGGTTTCGCGCACGGCCGGGTCAAAACCCTTTCGTCCGGTCCGCGGCGCTCTGGTTCGTGCCGGCGGTCTATCGCTGTCTCCTGTCCCGGCTGCGGGCATGACATGATCAGCCAATTTGCTGTTCCTTTCCGCATCCGAAAGGATGCTTGTTCCCGTCATGTTGATATGGGTACCCCATTGCTGCCCGGAGCGCAAAATTGAACTTTGTTCATTTTAAGGCTGGACTTCGCTAAAAAATACCCGATCAAGTTATCAAACTCTGTTCACGAAAGGAGATGGCATGTTGGCAACCCTCGCCACCATCTTCCGGGGCAGGGCGGCCAGGGCCGGGGGAACCGTCGAAACCGAAAAATTCAACCCTTATTCTGGCGCAAAAATCCGGGAGGCAGAAGCCGTATTGAGCTGGCTGATCAATACTGACGACCCTGTCAGTGAAACGGAGGCGCTTGGTGACCTTGAAGGCGATCTGGCTGGCGACACCGCGATCGAGAAAATGGCCGATGCCGACTTTGGCAACGCCACCAAACCCGGGGCCCAGGATATCCTGAAGCGGATCAAGGCTGACCTTGAACAGGCAGCCGCTGACCCCGGGCCTCAAACTCCCTAAGAGTCCAACCGAAAAATCTATTTTCGCCGTCTGCAAACGCCTTGTTTCTGCGCTTCCCGTGCTCACCTTGAACATGTACGCTGCGCTCCGGTTCTCGAAAACGGCATTTTTGACAGACGAAACCGATTTTTCGGTAAGGCACTTAACCGATAAAATGGTTGGGAACCAATCGCCCTTGTTCGGCGTGATGACTTTCAGAGCGATTGTTCCGATCAAGCCAAGGGCGAACGCATTCTAAAACAGGAGTGGACTATGTTGATCAAGGATCGTCCGGAATATCATCAAAAGGCAGATATCTTGAAATTTCCGGGTACAGAAACTGTGAAATCTGCTGTGCAGAAAATGTCAACCAAGAATTACGGGTCGAGCCTGATCGTTGATGAAGAGAGCAAGCCGCTCGGAATTTTTACAGAGCGTGACCTGATGCGCCGGGTGGTCGCGAAAGGCCTTGATCCGGAAACAACCAGACTTGAGGACGTTATGACGTCTGATGTCAAGGTCGCCCGGGCTGATGATGATTTGCGTGATTGGCTGCGGATAATGTCGAATGAACGGTTCCGTCACCTGCCTGTCGTGGCTGAAGATGGTACGGTTGTGACCGTGATGTCCCAGGGAGATTTCGTGTCCTACACATGGCCGCAATTGATGGACCGCATGGTTGAACAGACCCGGGCTTCTCTGGGCGAGCGCTACTACCCTTTCCTTATTGCGGCGGGGATCGCCATTTATACGCTTGTCATGATCCTGATCTTTAATCGTTAGGCGGAAAGACGTTCGCGCGAAAAGTCACCACTGGAGCATTTTCAAGCGAAGTGGGAACCGGTTTGCGTGAAGAAAATTCGGTAAAACACGAGGCGAAAAAAGTGTCGTTAAACTTTTGATCAATTTAATATGAAACTGCGCGATGGTGAGCATTCGCTGAAGTTCAATGGTGACCAAACTGTATTTGAACGCATGCCGGATTATGCCGGTGGTAATGGGCTTGATCGTCTGACAGGAAACAAATTGATCCGGCAATAGCACTCCTTCGACCAACAATATGATACCGATACGGACGGCTTCAACAAGTCGCTTAAAGTCTAAAAGTCTGAACGAAAAATCGGTTTCGCCGTCTTCAAACGCCATTTTCTGCGCTTGCGGTGTTCACCTGGCGCTGCTCTCCGGTTCTTGAAAACGGCGTTTTCGACAGACGAACCCGGTTTTTGCGGTTAGATTCTGAGAAATCCATGAAGAAACAAAAAAAGCAGAATAAAAAGTCTGAATAAAAATGGACGTCATCCACGCTGATAATAACTATCCATTATTTGCACAAAACGGGCCCTTTTCGGGCCGGTTTTTTTGCGTCTTTTTGTCTTGTGGGGCGCGTCAAATTTTGGAACGATAACGAGGCGTCGATAAAGGAAAGAACAATGAAAAAACTCAAGGCTCTGGGCTCAGTATTTGCGGGGCTGGCTGTATCAGTCAGTGTGCAGGCTGCCGAGATAACGATTGTGCATGCCGGAAAATTGCTGGCAGATCCGCGCGGACAGGTTGCAACCGAGCAATCTGTTGTGATCAGGGACGGGGTTATCGAGGCAATCCGGCCAGGCTTTGTCGATGGTGCCGCTGTCGGGGCTGGGGACGGCGACCGTACAACCATCCATGATTTGTCAGACCTGTTCGTCCTGCCGGGGCTTATTGACAGCCACGTTCATATCACGAGTGAAAACAACCCGAAGGGTCGGCTCCAGGCCGTTGAGATGTCCGATCCGGACCGCGCAATCCTTGCGGCCGGGTTTGCGCGAAAAACCCTGATGGCCGGGTTTACAACGGTCCGCGATGTCGGGTCACGTGGTGGCGATGCGATCTTTGCCCTTCGTGACGGAATTGCTCGCGGCGATGTTATCGGCCCACGGATTGTTGCCTCCGGGTCAACGATCTCAGTTACCGGTGGACATGGAGACGGCACCCAGGGCTATCGCGATGATATTGGCCATCTGATGCACTCAACCGGCGTGTGTGATGGCGTTGGCGATTGCCGACGCGCCGTCCGCGAACAGGTTCGTCGTGGTGCAGATCATATCAAGCTGACTGCAACGGCCGGGGTTCTGTCGAATACCGCTGCCGGGCTCGAACAGCAGTTTTTTGAAGACGAACTCAAGGCGATAATGGATACGGCCCATTCCATGGGGCGCAAAGTTACGGCCCATGCTCATGGCGTAAACGGGATCAATGCCGCGCTTGAGGCCGGAGTTGACTCGATTGAACACGGGACCTATCTCGACGATGCTTCGATTCGGCTCTTCAAGAAGACCGGAGCCTATCTTGTGCCAACAATCCTGGCGGGTGTAACCGTGACAGAATGGGCGAATGATCCCGACACCTTCCTGACGCCGCCGCAACAGGCAAAGGCCGCTGAAGTTGGTCCCCGGATGATTGACATGGTCAAACGTGCGTATGAAGGCGGGGTCAAAATTGCCTTCGGCACGGATACCGGTGTCTCACCGCATGGCGAAAACGCCCGTGAATTTGCCTTCTTGATTGAAGCCGGTATGTCGCCGGCGGAGGCCATTTCTGCGGCTACCATTGTTGCTGCAGACCATCTTGGCCAGGGCGAGCGCCTCGGAATGCTTGCGCCGGGCAAAGTCGGGGACCTTATTGGCGTCGGCGGCGACCCGCTCATTGATGTGCGAGAGCTTGAATCCGTCGATTTTGTCATGAAGGATGGTGTTGCTTACAAAACGCCCTGACCCGTTAAACACTTAGATCTGCACGCTGAAACGGGACCTGTCAGAACGAAAGACCGCTCCTGAGAGATGGCCGCAGCTTTATGATCCTGAAGCGCGGCGCTCCAGTCGGGTTTCGGTCAATACTTTTGAGCAAGCCACGGATTGGGGCAGCCCGTTTCAGCGTGAAGACGGGGGCAATGTCTCAAGGGCCTGGTTGATCAGTTGGAACTGTTCTGAAAGCGGATCGAGCTGGTTCTGGAGTTGCCGCCAGTAGGCGCGTGCGACGGTTGGCTCACCCGCCTGCGCCGCACGCACACCGAGAAACCAGAGCGCATCCTGGTTTCCAGGCGCGGCGGCGAGCAGACCTTCCCAGGCGCGGCGCGCATTCGCCCTGTCGCCTTGTTGCTCATAGGCCCGTGCCAGGATCGTCCATCCCTCGGCCTCGTCTGGATTTTCCTGCAGGCGCGCCTCCAGTTCGGAAAGCATAGAATTGAGTTGTGCATCTGAACCCGTTGCGGCCTGTTGTGCCCTGATCTCACCGTCAATATCGCGTCTTGCAAGCGGCATATCGGAACGACCGGGCTGACCGGTCTGGCTGTAGATCAATGCCGCAAACAGCGGCAGGAAACCGAGCGCAGCGATGGCGGCCAATTGGGCCTTGCGTCCCGGAGCACTGGCCGGGCGCCCGGCATCGGTGGTCTCAATGGCTTTTTTCTCGCGCAGGAGCTGACGGCCAATTTCTGCCCGGGCGACCTCGGCTTCTTCCGCGCTGATGGTCTTGCGTGCCAGATCACCTTCAAGCTCGCCAAGCCGTTTGTCATGCTCTGCAATCGCAAGCGCAAGCGGTTCCGGAGAATCGTTTTCGCGGGTCTCAACTAAGGCTCTTGCCAGCATGGCAACCAGGGCGAGGCTGATCAGCGCCATTACCAAAAACATGAAATCTCCTGACTCTCACAACGGACCGGCATTGATACGCGGCCTTTTTTTTCTATGATCCGTTCGTGCAACGCAAACCCGTAAGTCAATGCCTCAGATTGTCATCGCCGCTTTCTACAAGTTTTCTGACCTCAATGACCATGCCCGCTATCGTGAGCCGCTAACGACGCTTGGCTTGCAGGCCGGTGTTGCCGGTACCATCCTTCTTGCGCCCGAGGGGATCAACGGAACCATTGCCGGGCCACGGGCCGGGATCAACCAGATGCTGGCTGCCCTGCGGGCCCTGCCGGGATGCGCTGATATCAACCATAAAGAGTCTCACGCTGAGGAAAATCCTTTCTACCGGTTAAAGGTGCGGCTGAAAAAAGAGATTGTTACGCTTGGCCGACCCGACGCAAATCCAAACCGGGCTGTGGGCACCTATGTGGAACCGGTGGACTGGAATTCGCTGATTGACGATCCTGACATTATCTTGATCGATACGCGTAATGATTATGAAGTCAAAATCGGGACGTTCGAGCGGGCAGAAAATCCGCAGACAAAAACCTTTCGGGAATTTGCCGCCTGGTTTGAACAGAATCGAGCCCGCCTTGATGGCCGCAAGGTCGCCATGTTCTGTACCGGGGGAATACGCTGTGAAAAGGCGACTTCGTTGTTGAGGCAGGCGGGAATTGAAGATGTCTTCCACCTGAAAGGCGGTATCCTGAAATATCTCGAGATCGTGCCGCCAGAGAAGAGCCGATGGCAGGGCGAATGTTTTGTCTTCGATCAACGGGTTTCCGTAAAGCAAGGGTTGGAAATCGGGCAATATGATCAGTGCCACGCCTGCCGGATGCCGATCAGCGAAGAAGAGAAGAGGTCGCCGGTCTATGAACCGGGAATTTCCTGTCCCCATTGCCACGATCAGCTTGATTCCGGTCAGAAGGAACGGTTTGCAGAGCGTCAACGCCAGATTGAATTGGCAAGGGCCCGCGGTGAACAACATGTCGGGCGAAGGCTTGAGCCCAAAACCGAGGGCCACCCGCTGGCAGCACCAATAACGGAAGATAACCTGCATGAGCCGCTGACGGATGAAGGAGCCTGATCCGATATCCTCTGATTTGCCGATTCTCTATTCTTTTCGTCGCTGCCCCTATGCCATGCGGGCGCGTATGGCCTTGGCGGTATCGGGGATAAAGTGCCGCCTGCGTGAGGTTGTTTTACGCGACAAACCGCCTGCGATGATCGAGATTTCACCGAAAGCCACCGTTCCGGTTCTTCAGATTACGGACGGGCGCGTCATCGAAGAAAGTATTGAAATCATGGACTGGGCGCTGGTCCAGCAGGATCCGGAAGACTGGCTTGGGGCGGACCGACAGGCCATGACGATACTCATCGCGGCAACAGAAACCGATTTCAAGGGCCATCTTGATCGTTACAAATACCCCAACCGATATGAAAACGTGGACCCGCTCGTGCACCGCGCGCAGGCGCTATCCTTTGTTCAGCGGCTTGATGATCAATTGGGCGATAAACTGTTTCTGTTCGCTGAAACACCTCGGCTTGCTGATATCGCGATTTTTCCCTTCATACGCCAGCTCGCCAATACCGACCGTTCGTGGTGGGACAATGAACCTACGATCAGCTGTGCCGGCAACTGGCTGGAGCGTTGCCTTGCGTTGCCGATCTTCGAGGCGGTTATGGACAAATATGAGCGGTGGCGCGAAGGCGATGTCGAGCCGGTCTTCCCGGCAGAGTAGACGGATTTTAGAGTCTAGACTGCGTTACCTTTTTGTTGAATCAAAACGCAGTCCAGATTTTTCAGGGGTCGTGCGTTCGAACCCAAGTCGATGGATGGGAACCATCGACGATCACACTTTTTGTGAACGCGCTCTAGTGGTGCTGATCTGACGTTTTGCACCATGAGCCGCCCCGGTAACCCCGGAGG
>CAYSMJ010000127.1:0-7601 GCA_964432075.1 uncultured Caulobacterales bacterium
GGCATCAGCGGGCGGGACCAGCATCCCCGTGTTGCCATTGATCACCGTTTCCCGAAGGCCTCCATGGTCGCTGGCGATCACGGGTATGCCCATGGCGCCGGCTTCCACCGCGACCCGGCCAAAAGCCTCGGGCCGGGTCGATGGCACGAGGACAAAATCGGCAAGCGCGTAAGCCGCAGGCATGTCGGAACAGTGACCGGTTAGTGAAATCATGGCGTCCAATCCGAGGGCAGTGATTTTCCCACGCAACCTCCGTTCCATTTCGCCGGTATCGGCCCCGCCGCCGACAAAAAACACCCTGACCCCAGCACGCTCGCGCCAGCCGAGTTGGCCAAGCGCCTCAAGAACGATCTCATGGCCCTTCCACGGGCTCAGACGCCCAGGCAGGACAAACACCGTGCCCGGGCGCTGCGAGCCTGTGCCAAACCACGCGCCGCGCAGGCTTTCATAGCGGTCCGGCGAAACCTTTTCGGGGGCGAAAATATCAAGATCGGCGCCACGCGGGATCGTTTCCAAGCGCCCGGCGAGGTCAGGCATCATGTCGGAATACTGATCAAGCAGGGCCGCGCGCGTGAACCGGGAATTGGCGATCACGACGTCGCCGCGCACCATCACTGAATTGATCCAGCGCTTCGCGGCGGACTGGGCCCGATAGGCGCCATGATAGGTGGTGACAAAGGGCAGCCCCAACTGCCGGGCCGCCCGCAAGGCACTCCAGGCCGGGGCGCGCGAGCGGGCATGAAAAAGGGAAATCCGTTCGGCCCGCGCCAGCGCAGCAAGCCGCGCCGCATTGCGCCAGACCACCCACGGGTTTTTCGACTGCACGGGCAAGAGGTGAACATGCGCCCCGATCGCCCTGGCCTCATCACAAAGGGCGCCGCCCGACGTTGCGATGTGGGCGCGCCATCCCTCAGCCACGAGCGCTGCGGCAATTTCGAGGGTTGTACGCTCGGCCCCGCCGGTTTCGAGGCGGGGAATAACCTGTAACACAGCCCTTGGCGCAGCGCGCTCGCTCATGGTCGCTCCCTTCCGGCCAGCCCGCCCGGCAGGAAGGGCTTTAGCCTATTGCTGTGCAGGGCCGCAAACGGCATGACGAGAGCTTCAAATTTCTTGCATCGTGGAGCGCTGCCGATGACTGTCCCATCGCCAACACCGGCCAGCCCTATCAACGGCCCCCATGGGCGGCTTGCTATCCGGCAGGTGACAGGAACCGGGCCCGGCTTTGTCTGGCTTGGCGGCTTTCGCTCCGACATGCTGGGCTCGAAGGCAGAACGGGTTAGCGACTGGGCAAGGACACGGGGGCGCGCCTTTACCCGGTTTGACTATTCCGGCCACGGCGAATCCGACGGGCTATTCGCTGACGGCACGATCTCATCCTGGCTTGCGGATGCGCAATGCGTTCTTGATCGGGCTACCGAGGGCGCGCAGGTCCTGATTGGCTCTTCCATGGGCGGATGGATCGCCATGCTGCTTGCAGCACGCAAGCCGGATCGTGTGGCGGGGCTTGTTCTGATTGCGCCGGCCCCGGACTTTACCGAAAGCCTGTTATGGCCGTCCCTCGACGCCAGCCAACGGCAAACCCTTCTGGAAACGGGCAGGATCGAGCAGCCTTCCGACTATTCCGACGAACCTGAGATAATTACCAAAGCGCTGATTGACGATGGGCGCCGCCACCTCATCCTTGATACGGACTTATCAATGTCCGGTCCGGTGCGCATTCTGCAGGGAATGTGTGACGACGTAGTCCCGTTTGAGCACGCCTTGCGCATTCCGGGAATGGTTAATGGCGATGATGTTGTCGTCACGCTTGTGAAGAATGGCGACCATCGTCTGTCTTCGGAGGAGGATTTGCGCCGGCTTGAGGCAACACTTGACGCCATTGCCGAACAGCTTGGCGGCTGAGCGACCTGTCAGCGGCCGGATTAACGTTTTTTCCACCATGTTTCCCTAAGTCTCTGCCTGGTTTAAACCTGAGGAGGGCCCTGAAATGGCACGCGCAAAAACCACAACGCCAAAGAAAACCCGGACACCGGCAAAGAAGCCAGCCGTCCGTAAAGCGGCAAACACGAATATCCGTAAAACCAAAGCGGATCGCGATATCGAGAAGGCCTATTCGACAAAACAGTTTGTCTCCAAACTGCGTCGCCTGGCCGATGCTCTGGAGAATGGCAAGAATTTCAACATTCAGGTCGCCGGCGAACGCCTGCACATTCCCGCCGATGCCAAATTCAACATCGAGCATGAGCGCGAAGAGGGCGAACAGGAAGTCGAATTCCAGATCAAATGGAACGCCGCCTGACCCCGGGCATCCTCTATCCAAACAAAAAGGCCCCGCCCCCGGGGTCTTTTTTTTTGATCCCGGCCTGCGCCACGCGTACAGACGCGCAGGCAACGGGCGGATCGTCATCCGGTTCTGAATGACCGGGCTTGGTGAACCGGCTTGATCGCGCCTGATTTCATTGACCTCGCCAAACATCCGGCTTGCCGATTTGCCATTCGCGACCCGGCACGCCATATCCGCCGAAACAAGTTCGGTTAAACGGAGACATGATGGCAGCGGATGGACAGGATGCGGGTCCGGCGCGGGCGATAACCGCCGACGCAAACAGCAGACAGGACGATGTCAGGGCAGACCGGGACAGAGGGTCGGCTTTCGCCGAAGAACTCGACCGTGACCGCAAGCATCGCGAAAAGGCAAAAACACTCAAGCCCCTGCGCCGGCTTTGGCCGTTTATCGCCCGCTATCCGGGTCTGATTGTCCTGTTCCTCATCTTCCTTGTCATTGCCTCGGCGATGACGCTTGCGCTCCCGGCCGCGTTCCGGGTGCTGGTCGATTGCGGCTTTGAGGGAGCAACCGCTTCAAAGACCTGCGATCTGATGGGCGGGACGAGCAGCGACACCCTGTCCATCTATTTTCTCGCCGGTATGGCCGTTGCACTGGTCTCGGGTCTTGCCAGCGCGTTGCGCTATTTTTTTATTACCAAACTGGGCGAACGCGTTGTTGCCGATATCCGCACGGCCGTCTTCGACCGGATCGTGACCCTGTCCCCTACCTTCTTTGCCGACATGCGCACCGGTGAAGTCCTGTCCCGACTGACCACGGACACAACGCTGATCCAGACGGTCGTCACATCGTCCTTTTCGGTTGCCGTACGCACGCTTGCGACAACTGTCGGCGCGCTCATTTTGATGGTGCTTGTTTCGTGGAAGCTGTCGCTTCTCGTCCTGGGTATCGGACCCCTCATCCTCGGGCCAATCCTCATGTTCGGCCGCCGGGTCCAACGTCTGTCCCGTTCCGGACAGGACAGTCTTGCCGATTCCTCCGCGCGGGCCAGCGAAAGCCTTACGGCGATCGAAACCGTGCAGGCTTTTACCCGTGAACCGCAAGAACGCGAGCGCTTTGCAGAGGCCGTTGAGCAGACGTTCAGCGTTGCCATGGCCCGGGTCCGGGTCCGCACCGTGATGACGGCGATCCTGTTTTCGATGGTCCTCTCGGCCCTGATTGGCGTGCTCTGGTTTGGGGCAATTCAGGTTCAGGCCGGCGCCCTGACGCCGGGCGCCATGACCCAGTTCGTGATGTATTCGTTTATCGCTGTCAGCGGCGTTGGCTTTCTGACCGAAACCTATGCCGAAATCATGCGGGCGGCGGGGGCGACCGAACGGCTGATGGAACTGATGGCAGCCCTGCCCGATATTCGCAGCCCGGATCAGCCGGCGAAGCTGCCGGATCCGGTCGCAGGGACTGTGCGTTTTGAGGGGGTCTCGTTTGCCTATCCGAGCCGACCGCAGACACGGGTTCTTGATGATGTGCGCCTTGCGATCGCACCGGGCGAAACCGTCGCGCTGGTCGGCCCGTCTGGCGCCGGGAAATCAACGATCTTCCAGCTTCTGCTCAGATTTTATGACCCGGCAGCCGGGCGCATCCTGCTCGATGGTGTGGATCTGCGCGCGGCCGACCTGACGGAATTGCGGTCAGCCTTTGCGATCGTTCAGCAAAATGCGCCGCTTTTTTCCGGCAGCGTCGCCGACAACATCCTTTACGGCAGACCCGGGGCCAGCCGCGCTGAAGTGGAAGCAGCTGCACGCGCGGCCAATGCCGATCAATTCATTCAGAAATTGCCGGATGGCTATGACACACAGCTGGGTGAAAGCGCGCGCCAACTTTCCGGCGGTCAACGCCAGCGCCTTGCCATCGCCCGGGCCATTCTGTGCGATGCGCCCATTCTTCTGCTTGATGAAGCCACAAGCAATCTCGACACGGAAAGTGAACGGCTTGTCCATGAGGCCTTTGAACGGATTGCCTCCGGTCGGACCACGCTTGTAATCGCCCATCGTCTGTCCACGGTGCGAAGTGCAGACCGCATCCTTGTGTTCGACGAGGGTCGCCTCGTGGACGAAGGCACCCATGAATCTCTGTTGAACAAGGGCGGTCTTTATACCCGTCTTGCCGACCGGCAGTTGCTCGACGCAACACCCGGTTCAATTTCCGCCGCGCAACAGCATTTGGACGCCCTACCGGTGACATGAGGGCCCGCAGCGTGGATCATCAGAATTTGAATCCCACACACATGTCCGCCGGACGGTGCTTGGTGCGGGCATTTCATTTACTCAAAAGGCTGTCGCCACCAGGTCACCACTATCGGTTTTTCAAATGCTAAGACCACTTTATGATAATTCCGCTCCTCTGGCTCGGCCTTGCTGTTCTTGCCTATCTTGCCTTTTGCCTGATGGCACGGCGGTATTTCCGGCTGGCGCTTTACAGGCCCTGGAAATTTCTGGTCGATCCGCGGCTCGCCGCGGTCGATGGCGTCGAGCTTGTTGATGTCTACCCGGAAGCCGGCGAAAGGCTCTACGCTTGGCATTTGCCGCCGCGAAACCCGGACGCGCCAGTCCTGATCTATTTTGATGGAAACAGGGGCAATCTTTCGATCTGGAACCGGCGATGGCGCAGAATTGCAGGGGCAGGCGCGGGTTTTATCGCCCTGTCCTATCGTGGCTATGGCGGCTCGACCCGTCAGCCCAGCGAAGCGGGTTTCCATGAGGATGCGCGCCATGTCTGGGACTGGGCACAGCGAAATTACCCACGTAACCAGCTTGCCCTCCATGGGTATTCTCTCGGCTCGGGCGTTGCCTCAAAACTCGCCAGCGGCCTTCGCGATGTACCGCTGATCCTTGAAGGCGCCTATTGTTCAATCCCGGCTGTTGCCTGGGAAATGATCCCCCTGTTCCCGATGGGGTTTATCTTTCGGGACCGCTACCGGACGAAACACTGGATCGGCGATGTCGAAGGCCCCCTCCTGATCGTTCACGGGTCCCGCGACCGGATCGTGAATATTGCCCAGGCCCAAAAGCTCTATCGATTGGCAAGAGAACCAAAACGCTTTGAGCGCATCGCTGGCGCAAACCATGTCACGCTCCCCGTTAATGGTCTGTACCCGCTGGTCTGGGATTTTCTGAACTATCGCCTGGATAGTACCCTTGCAGATCGATATCTTTCCGATGACGACTGATGAAACCGCTGCCGTGTATGGGCAACAGAAAAAGAAGATGCGGTTGCCTCTTGTCCTGCCGCATTTTCTTTACGCGAACCGGTTCCCACTTCGCTTGAAAAAGCTCCGGTTTTCCGCCGGACACTCCAAAACCGAAAGCGGACCGTCATTCGGCGTTTCCGATCTCCGTACCCGGCCAAACACTGTCGCGTCAAAAGATGAAATCGCTCTGGTCAAGCTGGCTCAAGGATACGCCAACAAGGGTGATAGAGTTAAATCCGATTGAGATCACGGCATCTCCATCGGCGTTTTGTATCAGATGGTTGTTCAGGAGATCGGCGAAATCCGTAACCGAAGACACCGACGACAGGTCGAGCTTTTCAAAACCATTATCCGCTTCAAAATCTGTGATGACATCATTGCCAAGAAAGTCTGCAAAGACGAAAACGTCAGCATTGAACCCGCCTGTGAGCGTATCGTTGCCGTTCCCGCCGGAAATTGTGTCAAAGCCGGCATTCCCATCAACCCGGTCATTATGACTGCCAGCCTCGATCAGGTCATTTCCGCTTCCACCAGAGATGAGATCGTCACCAAATGAGCCGTCAATGGTATCGTTGCCACTGCCTCCGCTGAGCGTATCAGTTCCCACGTGGCCGAGAATATTATCAGCACCGTTTCCACCCTCGATCAGATCATTACCGTCAGCCCCTTCGAGCTGGTCATTGCCGTCACCACCAAAGAGCTGGTCGTTCCCTTCGATACCCAACAAAGTATCATTGTCAGCACCACCGCGGAGAATGTCTGCATTAAACCCGCCATGCAGCCAGTCATTACCGTTTCCACCATCGAGCGTATCAAAGGCATTGCCGCCAAAAAGTGTATCGTTCCCGTCACTGCCGACGAGGCTGTCATTCTGGCCGCCGCCATCCAGACTATCTGATCCGCTGCCGCCGACCAGCGTGTCATTCCCGAAAGATCCGATCAGTGCATCGCTGCCAGAACCGCCATTTATGAAATCATCGCCCAGGTCACCGCCGATCCGGTCATTGCCTTCACCACCATTCAGCGTGTCATTACCGGCAGCACCACGCAGGATATCATTGTCGTCATCGCCATTGATCAAATCGCGGGAATTGCCGCCACGAAGCGTATCGTCTCCGGCACCGCCGAAAATTATATTCTGGCCTCCGGTGTCATTGATCTTATCGGCGCCAAAGCCGCCACTAAGCGTATCATTTCCTTCATGACCAAAAATGACGTCGTCCCCATTGCCGCCATTCAGGTTGTCATGACCGGCCCTTCCGATAACCGCGTCATTGCCGTTACCGCCCATGACGATGTCATTACCACCACCCCCATCAAGGAAATCATTCCCGAGACCGCCGGATAGAGTGTCATTTCCAACCTCTCCCCGGAGTTCATCATCGCCGTTATCACCATTGAGTATATCGTTACCTCCGGCGCCCGTAATCGTGTCATTGCCCGCATCGCCATTAATCACGTCAGCACTTGCACTGCCACTGATCCGATCGTTGCCCGGCGTACTCAAGGCATCAAAGCTCTGGGCAAGTTGTGCAATTTCGGCACCGTTCAAAGCCTCTCCATAAATTGCGAAATCGCTGATCGTTCCTTCAAAGAAATCGTGAGGTCTGTCATAGCTATCTTTGCGGTATGCGTTATGCGCCCCAAGGACAATATTACGAGTATTGCTCTCCAGGCCCTGACGAAATGCCGACTGCGCACCAACGAGGTTGCCATTCAGATAAACGGCCAGCCCCTGATCCCCGAAGGTGATCGCGACATGGTAGTCAATGCCGGGTTGCAGCAAAACAGTGTCGATAACAACATGCTTTGTTTCGCTTGCCGACTGTTGGCGAACCCGCAGAAATCCGTTTTCGATCATTGCAAAGATATGCCCGGCTTCATCGGTGCCTTCATTGTCCTTGCCGAAAAGTCCCTGCTTGCCAAAAACAGAATCGGCATTGAACGAAAAGGCAATCGTGCCGTTTGCAACCTGAAGATCAGTCTTATGCTCGGCCTCCAGAAAATCATCGACTTCCCCTGAGAAGTCATGGGTCCCGGCGAGGCCGAAGACGGGGGTTTTGCCGTTGA
>CAYSMJ010000128.1:0-7577 GCA_964432075.1 uncultured Caulobacterales bacterium
AAATGCTTAAATAAATGACTTGAAGCGGCGCAATCTAGCCAACTGAAAGCTCACCTCAAGACGGGAACGTGATAGCGATATTGATGGAATGGGGCATTATTGATGACAGTTTTTTTACGACGGACCGGAATATGCTGGCTGATGCGTTCGTCTAAATGACAGGCGCAGATGAACACCTATCTGACGCCGAACTGATCGCTGCCGTGAAAGCAGGCAATTACGACGAATTTGGCGTTATCGTGCGCCGGTATGAGGGCGCGGTTGCTGCCACGGTTATAGGGATCTTGGGACCGGGCGATGAGGCGGACGAAGTTGGTCATGAGACCATGATCAAGCTTTTTCGGTCACTCGACCGATTTAAAGGAGATGCGGAGTTGAAGACATTTTTGATCAGGATTGCGATCAATACGTCGCTTGATGCGCTCCGACGAAGACGCCGTAATCTGAAACGCTTTTTCAATCCTGCACCGGAAGAGAGTGCAGCAAACTGGGAAGACACTATTGCGTCTGACGCAGATCACGCCCGCGATTTTGAAAATCGGCAAGCCGTCGATTTCGCCCTCAGGCAACTCAAACCGGAATACCGAGTTGTCGCCGTCTTGCGCTTGATGCAGGGGTTCAATGTGGAAGAAACTGCGGACCTCCTTGGCGTGCCGACCGGAACAGTGCTCTCTCGGCTGTCACGCGCAAAAGCGCAACTCGCAGAGATTTTGCGTAAGGAGTTCGGCCATGGATGACGATAAGACCGAAATGTTGATTGAGAAGTTCTTCGACAAAACGTTGACGCCCGATGAACAAGTGGAGTTTGACCGCCTGCTTTCGTTAAATCCCGATCTGAAGCGTAGAATTGATGACGATGCTATGGTGCGTGCAATTATCTGCAGCGCGTCCAAACCAGAATTCCGACCGTCGTTTGCCGATGATGTGGTTCGTGATATTCGCGAAGAAATGGCGTTGACAAAGCTTCTCGCCGGGCAGAAGACGCGCAAATTTGGCGCAGGGTTTGAGCGGCGCTTGATGGATACAATTGAGAGAGAAGGGTCGGAGGCGGGGAATTTATTCAGCCCGGGGTTGATCGAATATATGAGCCGGCTATTTCCAAAAGTCGCAGCGCCTGTTGCATTCGCCGCCAGCCTGGCGTTGGCAGCGAACGTAAACGCAGGTGTCGCCGGGGCGCCAATGATTGATGTGATTCTCGGTTTGCCTAGCATATATGCCGGGGAACTCAGTTTCTTATCCCTTTGACGGGCATAGGGTTAGTAAATGAAAACACAAGCAAAAGCGGTGACTATTATTTTGACGACGCTGATCGTGGGCCTTGTCGGCGGCGCAATGATCACCGGCGCGCTTTTCCGTGAACGGCTCGAATATATCCGATCATTTTCGAAAGTTGAGGGTTTTGAGGTTCGATATTCTGAAATGATCGGGTCGCTTTCTGACCAACAGCGCGCCGAGGTAGAGCTGTTGCTGAGGGCTGCGGGCGAAGAAATTGAAATGACGTTCAACAGCACCGGTCACAAAGTCTATGCGATTGTTGAGCAACTTGAACAAGATCTCATCCCCTATCTTTCCGATGAACAGATCGCCCGGCTTCGAAAGCGCCGCACGGAAATCCGTGAATACTATATTGGACGATTTACCATTGTGACGGAGGAGCAGTTCCCGGTCGATGGAGGGCTCAAGGATGAGGAGTGAAATGATTCCGGACTGGCGCGGAATTCGAGATTGCAGGGATCGGTTCCGATCCCTGCAGCACATCCAGGGGCTTGCTGGATGGAAACGATCGGCGTGCGTCGGCGTGCGTTCTTTCTTATTTCTGTTGAGTTTACAAATCATCTGGGGTTGCGACCAAATTCCTGGCGTGGGTGTTTCGAAAGACGCAACACCCGGCTGCGGGCCCGACGTAATCTGCGCGGAACAGACCCCTGAACGCGTGCGCGCCATCAAGCCTTTTGTTGTAACGCAACTGGCTTCGGGATCAGAGCGATCCTTCTCAGGCGAGGTCGCGGCCGCGAACGCCGCGCCCTTGAGTTTCCCGGTGGGCGGGCGCGTTGCGACCATAGAAGTGGCGGCCGGCGATCCGGTGGATAAGGGTGCGGTTCTGGCAACGCTGGACAGCGCCCCGTTCGAACTGAACGTCCAAACCGCGCGGGCGGACCTTAATGCAGCACTGGCCGCGGAGCGCGCGCTGAAAAACGACCTGGCGCGCCAGCGACAGCTGCAGGAGAACGGATGGGTTTCGCAGGCGGCGCTTGACCAGTCGGAAGTCGAATATGAAAACGCGCGTAGTCAGGTCAGCCTCGCCCAATCGCGGCTTACGCTGGCGGAACGCGACCTCGCTTCAACGAGAATGCAGGCGCCATTCACGGGCATAATCTCGTCGGTCGACGTGGAACCGTTCACGGAAGTTACGCCGGGTCGGTCGATCCTTGAGATGCAATCCGGTGACGCATTCAAGGTTATTGTTAGTGTTCCGGACACGGCCGTCAGCAAAATCGCAATCGGGACACAGGTGGCGATCGATGTGGCGACATTGTCCCTCTGCGGGTGTGTCGGCCGCGTTGTGGAGATTGGTGCGGTTTCGTCGGCGGGGAATGCGGTCAATGTTGTGGTTGCGGTAACCCAGGCGCCGCCGGAGCTGCGCGCGGGAATGTCGGCCGAGGTCGCAATGACCTTCGCAACGGAACAGCAAACCGCAGGATATTTTGTGCCGCTCACGGCAGTGGCACCGGGCGAGACCGAGCAGTCCGCCGTGGTGTTTCGTTTTGAACCTGAGCAGGGGATCGTCCGGCGCGTTTCGGTGAGATTTGTCGGTAGCATTGCAGCGGACGCGGTTGCGGTAGAGGGCCTTGAAATTGGCGACATCATCGCAGCGGCCGGGGTGAGTTTTTTGCGTGATGGACAACGCGTTCGTCTTCTCGGCCAGCAGCAATAGGCGTCGGAACGTTTGGGGGTTAGATGTCGATAACAAAACTCGCCATTGAAAATTCGCGGGCGACGCTGATGGCAATTATTATCGTCATGCTTGCCGGCATCGCGACGTTTCTCGACTATCCGCAAGCCGAGGATCCGACGATTACCGTCCGAAACGCCTCTGTAACGGCCTTTTACCCCGGCATGGCACCGGAGCGCGTCGAAGCCCTGATCGCCACCCCGATCGAAGCGGCAATGCGCGAGATTACAGACGTGGACATTATTGCGTCGATATCAAAAACCGGCGAGGCGGTCATCAAGCTTGTCCTGAAGACGAGCGTGACGGATCTGGACAGTGCGTTTGCCGAAATTAGGCAGCAGGCTGAAAATGCACAGCGCCAGCTGCCTGACGGTACAATCGGTCCGTTCGTCGAAGACGAACTCGGCCTCACCGCCGTTGCAACAGTCGCGGTCTGGGCCGATGGCTTCTCTCTTTCCGAGATTGCTGATGTCGCCGAGGATATCCAGGAAGCTGTCTACACGCTCGAGGGCGTCCGCAAGGTGGAACTCTTCGGGAAACAGGATGAGGCGATTTACATCGAACAAGCGCCGGCCGAATTGGCACAACTCGGTGTCTCGAGCCAGGAGGTGTTCGGGGCCATCTCGCAGCAGAATATCATCCGTTCGGGCGGATCAATCGTCGCAGGCGGGCGTACGGTGATTATCGAGCCCTCGGGCAATTACGAAACCACCGACGACATACGCAACACCGTGTTTCGCCTGCCCGATACCGGCCGGGTGCTGACCATCGGCGATGTCGCTTCGGTAGAGCGTCGCCTGCAAGACCCGCCTGTCCGCCCGGCATTCTTCAATAACCGCCCTGCCGTCGTGCTGTCGGTTTCAACGCTTGAGGGAACGAATAATGTCCAGTTCGGCCGCGCCCTGACCGATCTGTTGTCGGATATTCAGAGTGGGCTGCCGGTGGGCTATGTGCTGAGCTACGCTAGCTATCAGCCTGCGCTGATCAGCGCTTCGGTCACGGGGGCTGTTACAAATGTTTACCAGACGCTGGCCATTGTCTTGTTTGTCGTGCTTGTTTTTCTTGGGCTCCGGACGGGTCTGATTGTAGGCTTTTTTGTTCCGCTTACGGTGCTGCTCGGCATCATCATCATGCGGTTTCTGGAGATCGAACTGCAGCGGATGTCGATCGCCGCGACGATCATTTCGCTGGGCCTGCTGGTTGATAATGGGATCGTTGTGGCGGAAGACATCCGTGTTCGGCTCTCCCGGGGCGTCGCGCGCGCCAAAGCCGCCGCAGACGGCGCGCACAGCCTGGCGCTTCCCTTGCTGACATCGTCACTGACGACGATTTTTGCCTTCGTGCCGATGATGCTCGTTCCTGGCGGCGCCGGGGAATATATCCGGTCTCTTGCCCAGGTCGTGATCGTTCTGCTTCTCGTGTCGTGGATCCTGTCAATGACGGTGACGCCCGCCATGTGTGCATGGTTCATGGAGGCGAATGAGAAGAAACCCCTGAAGGAGCCGACCTATCGCGGCGTTGGTTACTGGGTTTATCGTCGGATATTGTCAACTTTTCTCCGGCGACGGATCCTTTTTATGGGGCTGCTGGGCGGCGCTCTGATCGTTTCGATCAACGCGCTTGGAAAGGTCGAGAAGGAGTTCTTTCCCCTCGGCGACCGGAATGAATTTCTCGTCTACATCGATTTTGAGGCTGGCACTGATATCCGGGAGACCCAGTCGGAAGTGAGGAAACTGACCGCCTGGCTGTCCGATGCGGAGACAAATCCCGAGGTGCTCAGCAATATTTCCTATGTCGGCTTTGGTGGACCGCGATTTTTTTTATCACTGACACCGTTTGATCCGGATCCGCACCGGGCATTTGTCCTTGTTCGTACAAAGACTCTGGACGATGTCGGCGTCGTTATTGACCGGACAAATACGTTTATTGATGACACGCTTCCCACAGCCTCGGCTGACGCGAAGCGCATGTGGTTTGGCGCCACCGAACCTGGCTCTCTCAAAATCCGGCTTTCGGGTCCGTCTTCAGACGCTCTTGTTCGCGCCGGCGGCGAGCTTGTTGATGCCCTGCGGGCGATCCCCGGCGCTACTGGCGTTCGCCATGACTGGGAGAACCGCGTGTTAAAGGTCGTCGTCGAGGTCGATCAGACCCGCGCACAGCGCGCCGGCGTGACGTCAAGCGATATCGCAAGCGCCCTGAACACCACATTCTCCGGCCTCGCGCTTACCGATTTTCGTGAAGGTGACGAGACACTTTCGGTAATTCTTCGCGGTACGGAGGATATCCGTATGGCGCTCGGCGGCCTGTCGCGCATCCAGGTGTTCTCAGCCTCAAGCCAGTCTTATGTTTCGCTTGGCCAGGTTGCCAACGGAAAAGCCGAATGGATTCTGAGCCGCATCGTCCGACGCAACCAGCGCCGGACGCTCACCGTGGAAGCGCGCCATCCTGACATGACGGCGGCGGAATTGCTTGAAACGATAGATGGCCCGCTAAAGGCGCTTGATCTGCCAACGGACCACACGGTGGAAGTTGGCGGGGAAATTGAAGATCAGGGCAGGGCCAACAGCGATCTCTTTGCTTTTATGCCTTATGCTCTCGCTGGCATTCTGATCTTGCTTGTGGCGCAGTTCAATTCGTTCCGGTCTGGCGGAATTATCGTTGCGACTATCCCCTTGATCCTTGTGGGTGGTGTCCTCGGACTGATCGTCATGCAGGGAAAATATGGATTTATGGTACTGCTCGGTTTCTTCAGTCTGGCCGGCATTCTGATCAACAATGGCATCGTCCTGATCGACCGGATCCAGTATGAGAGAACTGCAGGACGCGAAGCGCTAGACGCCATCGCTACGGCTTGTCTTGCAAGGCTGCGTCCCATTCTTATCACCACGGCGACCACGGTTCTGGGACTGATCCCACTGATTATTTCCGGCGGTGCGTTGTTTTATTCAATGGCCTGCGTCATCGCCTTTGGCCTTGTCATCGCGACATTGGTGACGCTGGGTTTTGTTCCGGCCCTTTATTCTCTTCTTTACGGCGTCCCAATCCAACGGGCACCAAACGCAGTCAGGGCGGCACCGCTGCCTTTTGAGACCTGATTTGAAAAGGGGATCTGACATGGCCACAAAACTTTTGCTGGGCGTCGGTTCGATGATGTTGGCTTATCTCGCCGCGCCAACAGGTGTCGCGGCGCAGGCACTCCACGAAATCATGCAGGACGCGTTGAATGGATCACAAACGCTGGCAGCGGAACGCGCAGCGCTGGACGCCCAACGCGAAGCAACAAAACAGGCGCGGTCCCGCGGGCTGCCCAGCCTCACGGTCAACGGTTTCGCGGGCACCAATGAAGCGACCTACAATCCGGGGACTGACGGCGACCAGTTTCTGGAATCCCTTGGCGTTGCGAATTTCGATAGAACCGGCCTTGATCCGGCGACGTCCAGCAATGGCGTAACGCTTTCGGCAAATCAGACATTATTCGCAGGGGGACGTGTGCGCAATTCGGTCCGCGCCGCCAGGGCAAGCGTTCGTGCAGCGGAAGCAAGCTTTGGCGCTGGCGTTGAGGATACTACATTTGAGATTATTTCCGGCTATTATGATGTCATTCGGAAAGAGGAACAATCCATCGCCCTCGGGCAAAGCCTCGAAACGTTGCGGGAACAGGAAGCAGCAGCGAGGAAAAGTTTTGACCTCGGCCGCGCAACAAAAACGGATGTCGTTCTGATCGAAGCGCAAAGGGCCGATGTGGAAGCGCGTCTATCGAGCGTTCGTGCGCAGGCCGGGTCAGCCCGGCTGAATTTTCAAGCGCTCACCGGCATCGTGCTCGAAAAATTTATTCTTCCCGAGAGCCCGCCAACCTATCCGGACAATGTTGATCGTCTGATCGAGATCACGTGGGCCGCTAATCAAAGTCTGAAGGCGGCCGATGCCGCCATTGAGGCGGGCGAGGCGGAAGTGCGTTCTGTACAAGGACAGCGGCTTCCTTCGGTTGAGGTCGCTGGCACGCTTTCCTATGCGGAAGGCAACCTCATTCAGAACGACAGCATTGAAAGCGCGTCTGTCCAGTTGCGGCTTTCGATGCCGCTGTTCACGGGTGGCCGCATTTCGTCTGAAGTGCGCCAGGCGAAAGCGGAACTTCGCAGCAATCGATTTTCTCAGGCTGACCTCAATCGCCGGCTTGAAGCTGCCGTCCGGGCGTCTTATGGCGAGGCGCTGGCAGCGACCCTGTCGCGCCTATCGGCAGCAACGCAAATTCAAGCCAGCGCAACGGCGTTCGAAGGCGTCAATATCGAGTATGACCTCGGGAAACGAACAACGATTGATGTTCTCAATGCAGAAGATGATCTCCTGTCGGCGCGATTTGCCGCTGTCGATGCGCGTATTGTCGAAGATCTGTCGATATATAATTTGTTGCGGCTGACTGGAACGCTGGCGGTGTATTTTGACACGGCCGCCACACCGCATTCCAGGTGACAGATTTTGGTTCGGGTCAAGCGCCCGATGCTCCAGGCGCGGGAGGCCCGCGCCTTTTCTGGTGGTTTCTCCTTTGGACTGGCATAGGCGCCGGAACGGCAGCGGCGTTTGATCCTAAACCTGTGGATCAGCATCGAATCCTGACCCCATCTCA